>JBOHPP010000125.1:0-8223 GCA_050731755.1 Candidatus Rokuibacteriota bacterium
TTCCTCATCCAGGAGAAGGGGCTGCCGGGCGTGGTGGAGATGGTGCCCAGCTTCCGCGCATTGCTCGTCTCCTATGACCCTCTGATCGTCGGCTACGACGACCTCGTCGCCGCCATCGCGGAGCTGAGCCCGCAGGCGGACAGCACCGTGCTGCCCCCGGCGCGGACGGTGGAGCTGCCGTGTTGTTACGACCCCGAGCTGGGCTTCGACCTCGCCGCCGCCGCCCAGCGCATGGGTGCCAGCGTCGAGGAGCTGGTGGCCCTCCACGCCGGCGCGACGTACCTCGTCTACTTCATCGGGTTCACGCCGGGGCTGCCGTACATGACGGGCATGCCGGACCGGCTACGGCTGCCCCGCCTGGAGACGCCGCGCACGAAGGTCCCGGCCGGCAGCGTGGGCATCGGCGGGGGGCAGTGCTGCATCTACTCGGTGGACAGCCCCGGGGGCTACTGGATTCTCGGGCGCACGCCCCGCCGGCTCTACGACCCGGGCGCGCGGGAACCCATTCTGCTGCGCCCCGGTGATCGAGTGCGGTTTCGGCCCATCTCACGGGACGAGTTCGAGGCCATGACCCTCGAAGGGGGGCTTCGCCCCGAAGCGGCGGGCCAAGCCGGCGCTCGAACCGGCAAGCTCAACCGCGATGCTCCGACGATTCGCATCATCGAGCCGGGCGCCCAGACGACCGTGCAGGACCTGGGCCGCGTCGGGCAGCTGCGCTACGGCATCCCGCCCTCGGGGCCGATGGATCGCAGGTCGTTCATCCTGGCCAACCGGCTGGTCGGCAACGCCGACGGCGCCGCCGGCCTCGAGTGCACCGTCGTGGGTCCTCGCTTCGAGGCCCAGACCGCGTGTACCGTCGCCGTCACCGGCGCCAGCATGCCCATCACCGTCAACGGCCAAGCGGCACCGGCATGGACCACGTTGCCGCTGGCCGCAGGCGACGTGGTGAAGCTCGGTGCCGCCCGTGCCGGCGTTCGCGCGTACGTCGCGTTCGCGGGTGGCATCGACGTGCCCGAAGTTCTGGGCTCTCGGGCGACCTATCTGCGGGGACGCCTGGGCGGGCTCGAGGGCCGCCCACTCCGGCGCGACGACGTGCTCCGGCTGTTCCCGGCGCCGCCGCCGCCGGGGCGCCAGGTTCCGGCCGCGGCGGTGGTCGATCTCGCCGCGGAGCCGGAGATCCGCGTCGTCCTGGGCCCGCAGGCTGACCGCTTCACCGAGGCGGGCATCCGCACCTTCCTCACCAGCGCCTGGGAGATGCTGCCCCAGGCGGATCGCATGGGAGCGCGGCTGCGCGGTCCGCGCATCGCCCACACCGACGGGCACGATATCATCTCGGACGGGATCGCACTCGGCAGCATCCAGGTACCCGGAGACGGCCAGCCCATCGCGCTGCTCGTGGACCGCCAGTCCACTGGCGGGTACACCAAGGTGGCGACGGTGGCATCGGTCGACATCGGGCGACTCGGCCAGGTGAAGCCGGGTCAGCGCCTGCGCTTCCGAGCGATCACGCTGGCCGAGGCACATGGGGCGCTCCGCGAGGGGCACGCCGCCGTGGACGGCGCCCTCAGCCGCCACTGACTGGAGAAGAGCGATGGGTATCGACAAAGAGCTGAACGAGTACCTGGCGAAGACCGGCCGGTCGCGAGCCCTGCACGAGGAGGCGGTGGCCGTGATGCCCGGCGGCAACAGCCGCACCACCACGTTCTTCGATCCGTATCCCTTCTACATCCAACGCGGCCAGGGCGCGCACATCTGGGACGCCGACGGCGTCGACCGCCTCGACTTCAACGGGAACTACACGAGCCTGATCTTGGGCCACGCCCACGCCGACGTGGTGAAGGCGGTGCAGGAGGCCGCCGCGCTGGGCATGTCGTTCCCGGGTCCCACCGAGCACGAGATCCGCCTGGCCGAGATCCTGACCCGCCGCATTCCCACGCTGGAGACGGTCCGCTTCACCAACTCCGGCACCGAGGCCACCATGAACGCGGTGCGGGTGGCCCGCGCCTTCACCGGGCGGTCCAAGATCGCCAAGTTCGAGGGCGCGTACCACGGGACCCACGACTGGGTGATGGTCAGCGTGTCGCCCGATCCCAAGGTGGCGGGCGGGCGGCGGCATCCCAAGGCCGTGGCCGGGTCGGCGGGCATCCCGCCGGCGGCACTCAAGCACACGGTGGTGCTGCCCTGGAACGACGCCGACGCCTGCGAGCAACTCCTCGAGAAGGAGGCAGGCCAGCTCGCGGCCGTGATCGTCGATCCGCTGCTGGGCATCGGGGGCATCCTGCCCCCGGCCGAAGGCTTCCTGCCCCGGCTGCGCGCGGTGACCGAGCGGCACGGCATCGTGCTGATCTTCGATGAGGTGATCTCGTTCCGCATCGCCTGGGGCGGCGCCCAGGAGCGTTTCGGGGTGCGCCCCGACCTCACCACTCTCGGCAAGATCATCGGCGGCGGGCTCGCCGTCGGCGCCTTCGGCGGGCGGACCGACATCATGGGGGCCTACGATCCTCGCAAGGGTGGCGCCCGCATCAGCCACGGTGGGACTTTCAATGCGAACCCGGTGACGATGGCCGCCGGGGTGGCCACGATGAACGCGCTGACCCCCGAGGCCTACACCCGTCTCGACGCGTTGGGCGAGCGGCTGCACGGCGGTGTGACGCGGCTGCTCCAGGCCACCCGCCGCCGAGGGCAGGTGACCGGCGTCGGCTCGCTCTTCTGCCTGCACTGGATCTCGGGCCCGCTCACCGACTACCGCTCGAGCCGGCCCCGCGACCTCGAGATGCCGATCCGCGTGTTCATGGGCCTCCTCAACGAGGGGATCCTCCTCACCCAGCGGGGGTTGGGCGCGTGCTCGCTGGCCATGACGGAGGAGGACGTCGACCGCTTCATCAACGCCCTGGCCAGAGTGCTGGCCCGCGAATAGGAGCTGGGGTATGGCCACCCAGAAGTTCATCGACCTCAACTGCGACATGGGCGAGAGCTACGGGCGCTGGACGCTCGGCGCCGATGCCGAGATCATGCCCTTCATCACGTCGGCCAACGTCGCCTGCGGCTACCATGGCGGCGACCCCCACGTCATGCGCAAGACCGTCGAGCTCGCGCTCCAGCACGGCGTGGCCGTGGGCTCCCACCCGAGCTTGCCCGACCTCATGGGCTTCGGCCGGCGGGTGATGGACGTCTCGCCCCGCGAGCTCAAGGACTACATCTGCTACCAGACCGGCGCGCTCCGCGAGTTTCTCCGCGCAGCCGGACACGATCTCCAGCACGTCAAGCCCCACGGCATTCTTTACACCATGATCGAAAAGGACGAGGCGTTGGCCCAGGCGACCGGCCAGGCCGTGATGGACTCGGGCGGCGCCTCGCTGATCCTCATGGCCCTGGCTTCCGGTAAGTACGACCGCACCTGCCGCAAGATGGGCGTGCGGGTAGCCTCCGAGGGATTCGCCGACCGTGCTTACAACGTCGACCTTACGCTGGTCTCCCGGAAACTTCCCGGCTCGCTCATCACCGACCCGCAGCAGGCGGCGGCCCAGGCTGTCAAGATGGCGATGGAAGGCAAGGTTCGCACGATCGACGGTGTCGAGGTCGACATCGCTGTCCAGACGATCTGCTGCCACGGGGACACCCCGGGCGCCGAGAAGATCGTGCGGACGGTGCGGGAGGGACTAGACACGGCGCGCTGTCGAGTGAAGCCGCTGCGGGACTGGCTCCCGGCGGCGTAGAACTTACAACTCAGGCCGCGGCGACCGGCTTCTGCGGATCGGGTAAGAGCTGCTGTACCAGGACGCTCCACTCGATCGGCTTCGTGAAGACCGCGTCGGCGCCGGCGGCCCGTGCTCGGCTGATGTAGGGTTCGCTATAGCCGGTGACCACCACGACGCGCGGCCGGCCTGTCGCCGTCGTGAGGATCTGGCGGATGAGCACGTCGCCGGGGATGTCGGGAAGCCCCAGGTCCGTGAGGAGCACGTCGAAGGGGGCATGGGCCGCGCGCTCCAGGGCCTCGCGCCCCGTCGCCGTGGCCGTGACTTCAGCCCCCTCGGCCCGCAGTAGCAGACTGAAGGCGTCCCGGATCTCGGGCGCGTCTTCGACCAGCAGGACGCGTTGCGCACGGAGTCGCATCCGGCTTTTGACAAGCAAACGTGATGCCTGCTCTTGACCCTCGCGTTCTGCAATGTTTTACTGAGGCGCCCCGATGGACGAGCCTCTCAAGCGGACCCCCCTCTACGCCCTCCACGTCAAGGCCGGCGCGCGCATGGTGCCCTTCGGGGGATGGGAGATGCCCGTCCAGTACACCTCGATCATCGAGGAGCACCGCGCCGTGCGTAGCTCCGTGGGGCTGTTCGATGTGAGCCACATGGGGGAGTTCGAGCTGGAGGGCCCCGAGGCCCTGGCCGCGCTCCAGCACCTCACCACCAACGACGCGGCAGCGCTCGCCGTCGGTCAGGTCCAATATTCGTTGCTGTGCACCCCGGACGGTGGCATCGTCGACGACCTCACGCTCTCCCGGCTCGGTCCCGAGCGGTTCATGATGACGGTGAACGCCGCCAACATCGACAAGGACTGGGGCTGGGTGACGCAGCGGTCGGCGCGCTTCCGCGGCGCCCGCTGGCGCAACGTCTCGGCCGACACCGGGCTGATCGCGGTGCAGGGGCCGCGGGCGGAAGCGCTCGTCAGCCGGCTGGCCGACGGCGATGTGACGACACTGGGTTACTACCGATTCACCGCCGCGAGCGTGGCCGGGGTGCGGGCGGTGGTCTCCCGGACCGGCTATACCGGGGAAGACGGCTTCGAGCTGTACGTGGCGGCGGCCGACACCACACGCCTCTGGGAGGCGCTGCTGGCAGCGGGCGCGGGGGACGCCGCCCGGCCGGTGGGGCTGGGCGCGCGCGACACACTGCGGCTGGAGATGCGCTACGCGCTCTACGGCAACGACATCGACGAGACCACGAATCCGCTGGAGGCGGGCCTGGGCTGGGTGGTGAAGCCGGCCAAGGGCGACTTCATCGGCCGCGAGGCCATCGAGCGCGGGCGCGCCGACGGCCCCCGGCGCCGGCTCGTCGGCCTGGAGATGGTGGACCGCGCCATTGCTCGTCATGGCTACCCGGTGGTTGCGGCGGGCAAGGCGGTCGGTGTCGTCACCTCGGGCTCCTACGGACCGTCCGTCGACCGGTCGATCGCGATGGCCTACGCCGACGCCGGCTTCGCCGCCGTCGGGACCGAGCTGGGCGTGGAAGTCCGGGGGCAGGCCCGTCCGGCCCGCGTGGTGAAGACGCCGTTTCATCCGCCGCGGGTCAAGAGGGCGGCGTGAGCCCCCGACTATAATGAGGTGACGATGTCGAACATCCCGGCCGAGCTCAAGTA
Source organism: Candidatus Rokuibacteriota bacterium (assembly GCA_050731755.1). GTDB lineage: Bacteria > Methylomirabilota > Methylomirabilia > Rokubacteriales > CSP1-6 > JBOHPP01. The sequence goes on from JBOHPP010000125.1 coordinate 5,356, forward strand.
CACGCGTGATCACGAGTGGGCGAAGCAGGAAAGCGGCAACGTCCGCGTCGGAATCACTGACTACGCCCAGGAGCAGCTGGGCGACGTCGTGTTCGTCGAGTTGCCCAAGGTGGGCGCCAAGGTGACGGCCAAGCAGGCCTTCGGCGTGGTGGAGTCGGTGAAAGCTGTCTCCGACCTCTTCGCGCCGGCGTCGGGCGAAGTGGTGGAGGTGAACGCCGAACTGGGCAAAAAGCCGGAGCTGGTGAACAAGGACCCGTACGGAAGGGGCTGGATGTTGGTCATCCGACCCGGCAACCCGGGCGATTGGAACCAGCTCCTCACGCCCAAGCAGTACGAAGAGCACATCGCTCAGGGCGGGCATTGATGCGCTATCTGCCCAACACGGCTCAGAACCAGCGGGCGATGCTGGACGTCATCGGCGTGCGCGGCGTCGAAGATCTGTTGACGAAGATCCCGGCCAAGGCGCGGCTGTCGCGGCCGTTGGCGCTGCTGCCGGCGCTGGCCGAGGCGGACCTGATCCGCCATATGCGGGGCCTGGCCGGAAAGAACGCCGACGCCGACGGCTGGACGTGTTTTCTCGGCGCCGGCGCCTACGACCACTACGTGCCGAGCCCGATCAACCATCTGATCCTGCGCGGCGAATTCTTCACCGCGTACACGCCCTACCAGCCGGAGGCTAGCCAGGGCACGCTGCGGACGATCTACGAGTACCAGACGATGATCGCCGAGCTGACCGGCATGGACGTCGCCAACGCGTCCATCTACGATGGCGCCTCGTCGCTGGCCGAGGCGGCGCTCATGGCCCACTCGATCAACGGGCGCCGTGAGATCGCGCTGGCCGGCGGGCTCAACCCGCTCTATCGCCGCGTCGTCGAGACCTACGTGGATGGCCCCGGGCTGAAGCTGCGCGACCTGCCGGCGCCCGAGGGCGTGGTGGACCTCGACGCCGTCCGCCGCGTCGTCGGGGCCAAGACCGCCGCGCTCGTGATCCAGTCGCCGAACTTCTACGGCTGCCTGGAGGACGTCGCGGCCACCGCCGAGTTGGCTCACGCCGCCGGCGCGCTGCTCGTCGTGGTCAGCGATCCAGTGAATCTGGGCGTGCTGGAGGCGCCGGGGCGGCAGGGCGCCGACATCGTGGTGGGCGAAGGCCAGGGGCTGGGCGTGCCGCTCGGGTTCGGCGGCCCCTACCTCGGCGTGTTCGCGGCCAAGAACGAGTTCGTGCGGCGGATGCCGGGCCGGCTGGTCGGCGCCACCGTGGACCTCGACGGCCACCGCGGCTTCGCGCTCACGCTGCAGACGCGCGAGCAGCACATCCGGCGGGCCAAGGCCACGTCCAACATCTGCACCAACGTCGCCCTGTGCGCGCTGATGGCGACGATCTACATGTCCACGCTCGGCAAGCGCGGTCTCGTGCAGGTGGGCGAGCTGTCGACGGCCAAGGCCCACTACGCTGCCGAGCGTCTGAGCGCGGTGCCGGGCGTCTCGCTGCGCTTCGCTCAGCCGTTCTTCAAGGAGTTCACGCTGCGGCTGCCGAAGTCCCCCGAGCGCGTTGCCGCCAAGCTCGCCAAGCAGAGCATCCTGGCGGGGCTGCCGCTCAAGACGTTCGACCGCAAGCTCGGCGACTGCCTGCTGGTGGCGGTGACCGAGAAGCGCACCAAAGACGAGATCGACGCGTTCGCCGACGCCCTGGCCAAGGCGGTGGCGTGATGCCCTACGACAATCAGCGGGCCTACGACCGCTTGATCTTCGAGATGTCCTCGCCGGGCCGCCTGGCCTTCTCGCTGCCGGAATCCGATGTGCCGGTGGACCCGGCGTTGGCGGCGGTGCCGGAGAAGTACCGCCGGCGAGATCCGGCGGCGTTGCCGGAGGTCTCCGAGCTGGACGTCGTGCGGCACTACGCGCGCCTGAGCCAGATGAACTACGGCGTCGACACGCACTTCTACCCGCTCGGCTCGTGCACGATGAAGTACAACCCGAAGATCAACGAGGACATGGCGCGCCTCGGCGGCTTCGGCCGCCTGCACCCGCTGGCCCCGGAGGCGTTGTCCCAGGGGGCGCTGGCGCTCATGCACGAACTGGCGCGGATGCTGGCCGAGATCGCCGGGATGGACGCGGTGTCGCTGCAGCCGGCGGCCGGCGCCCAGGGCGAGCTGGCCGGCGTGCTGATGATCCGCGCCTACCACGAGGCGCGCGGCGAGAAGCGAACGAAGGTCCTGATCCCCGATTCAGCGCACGGGACGAATCCCGCCTCGACCGCGCTAGCCGGCTACCAGGTCATCGAGGTGAAGTCGGATGCCGAGGGCCAGGTGGATCTCGGTGACCTCGAGCGTCACCTCGGTCCCGACGTGGCGGCGTTCATGATCACGGTGCCGAACACGCTCGGCAACTTCGAGCCCCGCGTGATGGAGATCGGCGAGGCGTGTCACGCCCGCGGCGTGCAGGTCTACATGGACGGGGCCAACCTCAACGCCATCCTCGGCCTCACGCGCCCCGGCGACCTCGGCTTCGACGTCTGCCACTTCAACCTGCACAAGACGTTCACCACGCCGCACGGCGGCGGCGGCCCCGGCGCCGGGCCGGTCGGCGTGAAGGCGCACCTCGAGCCGTTCCTTCCGGTGCCCGTGGTCGCCAAGCGCGACGACACCTACACGCTCGACTGGAAGCGGCCGCGGTCGATCGGCAAGCTCCAGGCCTTCTGGGGCAACTTCGGTATGCACGTGCGCGCCTACACCTACATCCGCACGATGGGCGCCGACGGCCTGCGGGCGGTGAGCGAGAACGCGGTCCTCAACGCCAACTACATCATGAAGCGCCTGGAGGGTCATTACGACGTGGCCGCGCCGGGCCCCTGCATGCACGAGTGCGTGC
>JBOHPP010000126.1:0-37232 GCA_050731755.1 Candidatus Rokuibacteriota bacterium
GCCACCATCATGACCGACCCCGAGATGGCCGACCGCACCTACCTGGAGCCCCTCATCCCCGAGGTCCTGGCCGCCATCATCGCCCGCGAGCGCCCCCAGGCCCTGCTCCCCACCCTGGGCGGCCAGACCGGCCTCAACCTCGCCGTCGCCCTGGCCGAGGACGGCACCCTGGCCCGCTTCGGCGTCGAACTCATCGGCGCCACGCTCGCCGCCATCAAGACCGCCGAGGACCGCGATCTCTTCAAGCAGGCCATGCAGCGCATCGGGCTCAGCCTGCCCCGCTCCCGCCAGGTCCGCTCCCTGGCCGACGCCCGCGAGGCCGTGCGCCTGATCGGCTACCCCGTCATCCTCCGCCCCTCCTTCACCCTGGGCGGCTCCGGCGGCTCCGTCGCCTACAACCCCGACGAGCTCGAGGAGGCCGTGCGCTGGGGCGTGCAGCTGTCCCCCGTGGGCAGCGTGCTCGTCGAAGAGTCGGTGATGGGCTGGAAGGAGTTCGAGCTCGAGGTCATGCGCGATCTCGCCGACAACGTCGTCGTCATCTGCTCCATCGAGAATGTCGATCCCATGGGCGTGCACACCGGCGATTCCATCACGGTGGCCCCCGCCCAGACCTTGACCGACAAGGAATACCAGCTCATGCGCGACGCCGCCCTCGCCATCATCCGCGAGATCGGCGTGGAGACCGGCGGCGCCAACATCCAGTTCGCCGTCCATCCCCAGGACGGCCGCCTGGTCGTCATCGAGATGAATCCCCGCGTCAGCCGGTCCTCGGCCCTGGCCTCCAAGGCCACCGGCTTTCCCATCGCCAAGATCGCCGCCAAATTGGCCGTGGGGTACACCCTCGATGAACTCCGCAACGATATCACCCGTGAGACGCCGGCCTGCTTCGAGCCGGTGCTCGATTACTGTGTCGTCAAAATTCCCCGGTGGGCGTTCGAGAAGTTCCCCGAGGCCGACCCCACCCTCACCACTCAGATGAAGTCCGTCGGCGAGGTCATGGCCATCGGCCGCACCTTCAAAGAAGCCCTGCAGAAGGCCGTCCGCTCGCTCGAGCAGGACCGCTGGGGACTCACCCTCGAGGGCCCGGTGGCCGACGACGAACTGCGCCGCCTGCTGCAGGTCCCCACCCCCGAGCGCCTGTTCGCCCTCGGCGAGGCCTACCGCGCCGGTCTCGGCACCGACGAGATCCACCGCCTCACCCAGATCGATCCCTGGTTCCTGGAGCAGATCCGCCAGCTGGTGGACTTCGAGCGCGAGATCACGCGCGCGGGCCTCCAGGACGTCCGGGTGCTCCGCCGGGCCAAGCAGTGGGGCTTCGCCGACCGCCGCCTCGCCCAGCTCACCGGCACCACGGAAGGCGCCGTGCGCGACCACCGCCTGGCCCACGGCATCCGGGCCACCTTCAAGACTGTCGATACGTGCGCCGCCGAGTTCGCGGCTCACACCCCGTACCTGTATTCGACCTACGAGGACGAGGACGAGGCTCCGCCCACCGATCGCCCCAAGGTCGTCATCCTGGGCTCCGGCCCCAATCGCATCGGCCAGGGCATCGAGTTCGACTACTGCTGCGTCCACGCCGCCTTCGCGCTGCGCGAGCTCGGCGTGGAGGCCATCATGGTCAACTGCAACCCCGAAACCGTCTCCACCGACTACGACACCTCCGACCGCCTGTACTTCGAGCCCCTCACCCTCGAAGACGTCCTCAACGTCGTCGACAAAGAGCGCCCCCTCGGCGTCATCGTCCAGTTCGGCGGCCAGACGCCCTTGAAGCTCGCCGTCCCTCTGGAAGCCCTGGGCGTGCCCATCCTGGGCACCAGCCCCGAGGCCATCGATCGCGCCGAGGACCGCCAGCGCTTCAGCGCCCTGCTCGCGGAGTTGGGCTTGACCCAGGCCGCCGGCGCCACCGCCCGCTCCCTCGGCGAGGCCCGCCAGATCACCGCCCAGATCGGCTACCCTGTCCTGGTCCGCCCCTCCTACGTCCTGGGCGGCCGGGCCATGCAGATCGTCCACGACGAGCAGGACCTGCGCGAGTTCATGTCCGAGGCGGTCCGCGTCTCCCCCCAGCACCCCATCCTCATCGACAAGTTCCTCGAGGACGCCATCGAGATCGACGTCGATGCCGTGGCCGACGGCCAGCAGGTCGTCGTCGCCGGCGTCATGGAGCACATCGAAAAGGCCGGCATCCACTCCGGCGATGCCGCCTGCGCCCTGCCCCCCTACTCCCTGGGCGACGACCAGGTCTACGCACTCCGGACCCAAACCCGGGCCCTGGCCCAGGCCCTCGGCGTCGTGGGCCTCATCAACGTCCAGTTCGCCGTCCGCAACGACGTCATCTACGTCCTGGAGGTCAACCCCCGCGCCTCCCGCACCGTGCCCTTCGTCTCCAAGGCCATCGGCGTGCCGCTGGCCAAGGTCGCCACCCGGGCCCTGCTCGGCCACCCGGTCGCTCCCCTGGCGGCCGTGGAGGAGCGCGAGCTCGCCCACATCGCCGTCAAGGAGGCGGTGTTCCCCTTCATCAAGTTCCCCGGCGTCGATGCCGTCTTGGGACCCGAGATGAAGTCCACCGGCGAGGTCATGGGGCTCGATCGCGATTTCCGCAAGGCCTACCTCAAGTCCCAGCTCGCCGCGGGCTCGGTGCTCCCCACCACCGGCAAGGTGTTCGTCAGCGTCAAGAACCGCGACAAGCGAGTGGTGGCGACGCTGGCCAAGCGGCTCAGCGAGATGGGATTCGGCCTGGTGGCCACGGCCGGGACCGCCCGCGTTCTGGAGCGGCACGGCATGATGGTGGAGCTCATCCACAAAGTGGCGGACGGCTACCGCCCGAACGTCATCGATCTCATGAAGCGCGGCGAGATCGCGCTGGTGTTCAACACGCCGGAGGATGGCCGCGCGCGCAAGGACTCGGCCGTCATCCGGCGGACGGCCGTGACCCAGCAGATTCCCTACTACCTCACCGTCGACGGCATCCAGGCCGCCATCGGGGCCATCGAGGCTCTCCTCAAGGGCGAGCTCGGCGTGCTGAGCCTACAGGAGTATCACGCTGCCTCGGATTGAGCCGGCCGACCGACTCCTGGTGGCGCTCGACGTGGAGAGCCTGACCGAGGCGTCGGCGCTGCTCGACCGGCTGCACGGCGTGGTGCGAGGCTGCAAGATCGGCAGTCAGCTCTTCACCGCGGCGGGGCCGGCGGCCATCGAGCTGGCTCGCAAGCGCGGCGTCCGCGTGTTCCTGGATCTCAAGTTCCACGATATTCCGAATACCGTGGCCGGCGCCGTCCGTGAAGCGACCCGCCTGGGCGTCTTCATGCTGAACGTTCACGCCAGCGGAGGCCTTGGCATGATGCGGGCCGCCGCCCAGTCGGCGGCCAGAGCGGCTCAGGAGCTCGGCGTGCCCCGGCCGCTCTGCCTGGCCGTCACGGTCCTGACCAGCCTCGATCGTCGAGCCCTCGACGTCGAAGTCGGCGTGCCGGCCACCGTCGAGGCGCAGGTGCTCCATCTGGCGCGGCTCGCGCAGGAGGCGGAGCTCGACGGCTGCGTCGCTTCACCCCGCGAGGCGGCCCTGCTGCGTCAGCACCTCGGCACGCGCTGGGTGATCGTCACGCCCGGGATTCGCGGGACGGTACGTGAAAGCGATGTTGCGCCCCCGCGCGAGTCGGGGAGTTCAGAAAGCGATGTTGCGCCCCCGCGTGAGTTGGGGAGTTCGGAAAGCGATGTTGCGCCCCCGCGTGAGTTGGGGGGTCCGGGGGGCCATGTCGGGGCCCCCCGGTCCAATGACGATCACTCGCGGATTGCCACTCCGGCCGCCGCGCTCCGGGCCGGGGCCGACTTTCTCGTCGTAGGCCGGCCCATCACGGCAGCGCCGGATCCGGCGGCCGCCGCTCGCGCGATCCTGGCCGAGTGCTCCGCTGGATGAGCGGGCCATGACCGAACGCGAGACCGTCGCGCTTTATGAGAAGACGGGCGCCCTCCTGCACGGCCACTTCCGTCTGACCTCCGGCCTGCACTCGGACGTCTATCTCCAGTCGGCACTGGTGCTGCAGTATCCCGAATCCGCAGCCGCTCTGGGCGCGGCGCTGGCAGCGCCGTTCCGGGATGCGGGCGTGGGGACGGTTCTGGCCCCGGCCATCGGCGGCATCCTCGTCGCCCACGAGGTGGCCCGGGCCCTGGGCGTGCGCGCGCTCTTCACCGAGCGCGAGAACGGCGTGATGAGCCTGCGCCGCGGCTTCACTCTCGCCCCCGGCGAGCGGTGCCTCGTGGTCGAGGACGTCATCACCACCGGCGGCTCGACTCGGGACGTCATCGCCTGCGTGGAGCAGCACGGAGGCGTGGTGCTGGGCGTGGGCTCGCTCATCGATCGCAGCAGCGGCGCCGCCGCGTTCCCCGTCCGGCACGTGGCCCTGGCCAAGGTGACGGCATCGACGTGGACGCCGGAGCAATGCCCGCTCTGTCGGACGGGCACCCCGGCCGTCAAGCCCGGCAGCCGCGTGGCCTAGAGCGCTGTCGGCATATCGAGGAGTGCCACGGCTCCGCCGGGGCGCTCCGAGCGTCGGGGGGGTTTGGGGGGCCATGTCGGGGCCCCCCATCTAATCGAAGCCGAGCTTGCGGAAGAACTTCTTGATGGTGCTGCCGCTGGACTCCGACTTCGCTGCCGGCTTGCTGTTGGTCACCGGGGCCGGCCGCGGCGCGAGGGCGAGACGCACCTCGGAGACCTGCCCGGCCTGCACCTGAACCGGCCGGATCTCGGCCAGGAACCGGGGATGCGACACCCGGAGCTTGTAGTTCCCCTCCCGTACCGTGTGGCGGATCCGCCCTTGCTGTTTCGGCGTGAGGGTGGTGACGATCGCATCCTTGGCCGTGTAGATCTCGACCGTGGCGTCGGTCACGGGCCGATGCGAGCGCGCGTCCTGCACGATGGCGACGATTTGCCCCTCGCGGACCCGCGGCGCGACGCTGTACTTCACGGAGTAGAACGCCCCGACGATCGAGATCACCCCGGCGGTGATACCGACCACCGCCTGGATGCGGGAGAGCGGTTGCCTCAGCATTGGGCGACGCGGGGCATGGCGTCAGGATCCTTACTTTCGGTTATAGCCCATGGCCTGCGCGCCGACCAAACTTGAGTAGGTGCGACCTGGAGCGAGTGCCTCAGGCCGTCGAGAGCCGGCGCCGGCGGCGCACCAACGCTCCGACGCAGGCGTCGACGGCAGCGCGCTCCCCGAGCCCCAGCGTCGTGGCGCCAAACCGGACCGCCTCGTAGGCGGCGGTGACGCGGGCGAACCCCACGGCGTCCGTGGGGGCCGTCGCGCCCACGCGGCCGGCGAATTCGCGAGCGGTCTCGTCCTGGCGCGGGCGGAGGCCGCGGCGAGCGAGCACCCTCAGCGCGCGCCGATAGAACTCGGGCACGGGCGCCGAACGGACGGCGACGCGGGGAACCCGGCTCCGCCACAACAGCCACGCGCTCCCGCCGGCGACAACGGCAGCCAGCGGTAGCGCCCAGCGCACCTCCCAGTCCCGCCCCGGTCGGCGCCACGGCGTCCAGCCGACGGCGGCTTGACGCAAGGACGCCGCCGCGCGCATCTGGTCCTGACGGCTCCAGCTCACGATGTAGCGGTGCCAGCGCAGGCGGAGCGCGTCGAGATAGAGGCTGGCCCCGCTCCAGCTCGAGCGGGCGGCGCCGCTGCCTCGGGGAGATGGATCGAGCGTGATCCAGTCGGCGCCGTCGATGAACGCCTCCACCCAGGCATGGGCATCGGCCATGCGCACCAGGAAGTACTCGCCGTACGGGTTCCACTCACCGCGCTGGAATCCGGTCACCACGCGGGCCGGGATGCCCAGGGATCGCAGCATGACCGCGAGCGCTGACGCGAAATACTCGCAGTTGCCGCTCCGGCGCACGAACAGGAACTCCTCCAGCGGCTCGAGGTCCGTCGTGCGTCTGAGGTCGAGCGTGTAGCGGTACTGCCGCTGCAAGTAGCTCGTGAGCGCGATCGCGGCGGCGGCCGGCCCCCGGGTGCCCGCGGTGACCTCACGAGCCAGGGCCGGGATGCGCGGGCCGAGCGGTGGGAGCTGCAGGTGCCGTCGGAGCACCGCGGCGCCGAGGCGCTCGGGGAACTTGCCCGCCACCACCGATTCCACGGTGTACTGCGAGCGGGCCACCGGCACCGGCACGGAGATGGCTCCCATGTCATCGACCACCGCGAACCCGCCGCGCAAGTTCAGACGCACCGCGCGGGGCGCGGCGAAGAGGGCGTCGGTACCGATCGGTTCCAGGAAGAACTCCTGGCTCACGGTGCGTCCCGGGCCGGGGGTCCCCCCGATCTCGAGCGCCCCGCTGGGCCCTCGCCCGACCGGCACGCGACGGCGGCGTCCCGCCGTCCAGGCGCGGCCATCGAAGTGGTCGAGCGCCACCCCGCGCCAGCGCAGGCCATTGATCGCATCGGCCGCCAGCGATGCCTCGTCGACGCGCACGCGCATGGCCACGGTGGCGTCCAGTTCCAGCTCGCCGATCATGCCCAGCTCCACCCGGTCGCTGAAGCCCACCACCTGGCGCCGGGCGGGACTGCCGAGCGCCAGTGTCGCCTCGCCGATCCGGGGGATCACGAAGAACAGCGCAAGGGTCACCACCAGCGCGGCGGCCGCCCCGCCCAGGCTCAGGGCGACGACGCCGCGGCCCACGCCGAGCCCACCCGTGGTCGGGCTCGCCCGCTCCGCCTCGGTCACCTCGTGAGCCAACACGAGCAGCCCGGTACCGGCCACCAGGAAGGCAACCAGGACGAAGGAGAAGCCCACGCCGAGCGAGACCGCGGCCGAGGCGACCAGCATGAAGAACGTGAGCAAGCCGGCGTCGCGGACGTCGCGGGGGCGCCGGGCGGTGAGGAAGCGGAGCAGCACGAGCAGGATCAGGAGCCGGACCAGACCGTCGAACACCCGCTCGGCCAGGTACAGAACGTCGAAGAGGGCGAACGCGGCGACGGCGACGGTCAGCACGCGGTCGACCACCGGTGCCGGACGGGCCCGCTCATGCAACCAGCCTCCCACCGCGATGATCGCGATGACCAGGATGACCGCGCCGGCACCGACCAACTCCGCCGCCCACAGCGCCACCATGCCGACGGCAACCAGCGTCTGCGCCGTGAGCCGAAGCGCCCGCACGGCTGTCATCTCAGTCCAGCTCCACGGTCAGCTCACGCGCGGGCGCGTCGTCGCTCTCGGTCCGGCCGGGCGCCGCCGACCCGATCGGCGGCGTGTAGAGCGCCAGGGCGGTCAGGATCCGTCGGGCCTGCTCGCGGCCCCGGCCCCGGACCACGTTGACGGCGGGGCCCGTGAGCGAGACGGCGACACCGGCCCGGAGAAAGTGCACGGCCAGGGAGGCCGCCCGGCTGAGCCCCCGCTCCAGCCTGACCGAATCGTGCGCGCCCGTTCCCCGCAAAACGATGCGCACGTCGGTCGCGGCTTCCGCCTGCAGCTCGCGCACCATCGTGGTTCCCGTCTTCGCGCTGACCCGCCAGTGGATCAGGCGTGGATCGTCGCCGTCCCGGTACTCTCTCAGGTTGTGCAGGTCATCGCCGCGCCCGCGCCGGCGGATGGGGGTCGCGTCCTCGCCTGGCGCCACGCCCGGTCGCTCGGCGCCGAGCGGCTCGGTCGCCGGAAAGACCAGGACCTCGTCCTGGAGCTGGACGGGCCCCGACTTGATGAACAGGCCGAAGGGAAAGCGGGTCCGTAGCCGGACGCCGCGCAGCCTGCGGCGACCCCGCGCCGGGAACGTGTGCTCCCAGGTCACCATGCGCTCGGCACCCGGCCCCACCCACGGCAGCGTGATCACGCGCCCCGTCTCGACGATCTCCAGGACGATCCAGCGGGCGGGGATGCGGCGCTTGGCGTTCAGGATCCGGACGCCCAGCACGGCCGGACGCCCCGCGTAGATCTCATCGGGGGCCAGGGCCGAGAGCTGGAGCCGACGCAAGGACTGCTCGGACAGGACGCCGGACACGATCACCAGCCCCAGCAGCATGGACTCCAGGAGGTAGAGGAGATTGTTGCCGCTGTTGATCGCGGTGAAGCCGAGGCCGACCGCCGCCAGCAGGCACCACCAGCCCTCGCGGGTCGGATAGATGGTGCGGCGCGGCCGGCGCGCGTGCAGCAGCCCGAGGAGGCGCCGGCTCACCGCGGGATCGCGATCTCCTGCGCGATGGCCCGGATCGCCCCGTCGCCGTCGAGCGCTCCGGCCCGGGGCACGACCCGATGGGCGAGCACGGGTACGGCGAGCTGCTTGACGTCGTCCGGCACGACGTAGTCTCGGTTGTCGGCCAGCGCGGCGGCTTGCGCCGCCCGCAGCAGCGCACGGGAGCCCCGTGGACTCACGCCCAGGCCCAGGAGCGGCGAGCTGCGGGTGGCCGCGACGAGCGCCATCAGGTAGTCCAGGACCGACTCGTCCACGCGTACGTGCTCCGTTTCTTCCTGAAGACCGAGGACATCGGCGGCCGTCAGCACCGGCTCCACCGATTCCGGTGGCGCCGCCACGCCGCGGAGGATGGCCTTCTCGTCGGCGGCCTCGGGGTAGCCGATGCGGATGCGCAGGAGGAACCGGTCGAGCTGCGATTCCGGCAGCGGGTAGGTGCCCTCGTACTCGCGCGGGTTCTGGGTGGCGAGCACCATGAACGGCCGGGGCAGCGGGTACGTCGCGTGGTCGATGGAGACCTGGGCCTCGTTCATCGCCTCTAGCAGGCTCGACTGCGTCTTGGGCGTGGTCCGGTTGATCTCGTCGGCCAGCACGATGTTGGTGAAGAGCGGACCCTGCTTGAAGACGAACTCGCCGCGGTCGGGCTGCCACACGCTGACCCCCAGGATGTCGGAGGGCAGCATGTCGGAGGTGAACTGAATGCGCTGGAAGCGGCCGCCGATGGAGCGGGCCAGCGCCGCGGCCAGCGTCGTCTTGCCGACGCCAGGCGCGTCCTCGATCAGCACGTGGCCGCGGGCGAGCAGGCCGGCCACGGCCAGCCGCACCACGTCGGGCTTGCCCAGGATGCACCGGTTGAGGCTGGCCTCCAGGCGCCGCACGCGATCGCGCGAATCGCTCACCTAACCATCTAATACACAGGCGTCCGCCGGGCACAATAGTTCACAAAGGGGGCCCGAGCGCGCTGCGGCCGGCCTTGTGCTCCGTGTCGCCGAGGCGAACGACGGCCTCGCCCTCCACCACGTCGATGACCTGGGCTCCCCCTCGGGGCCGGCGTCGGCGCCCGGGGCGATGGTCATGACGGCGGTCTGGCTGCGCTCGGTCTCCTGCAGCACTTCGCAGAAGCGTCCCCGGTGGGCGAACACGTCCACGATGTCCATCGCCGCTCCTGGCCGTGGGGCGTGTCCGCGCACCCCGCTGTCAGTCCGTGAACAGACCATTCTGCACGCCGACGATCACGAGCCACACCAGTTGGCCGCCGACGAAGATGGCCAGCGCCGGCTCGCGCCCCGCGCTCACGCGCGTCCGGTACTGCCACACGCCCAGGCCCAGCGCCAGGACGGCGAACAGCGTGCCGTCGTAGGTGTCCAGCACCCCGTACCGAAGGGCGAGGCCGCCGGTGAAGGTCCAGAGGGCGTAGGCGGCAAGCCAGTGGGCGACCACCGAGAGTAGAATCGAGCCACGGGAGTCCGATCGCCCGCGCAGGCGCGCCACCAGGACGGCGGCAACCCCCGCCAGCACCAGGACGCCGAGCGCGGCCAAGCCGACGCGGGTCACGTGATGGGTTCCTCCTCGACGGTGGGGGCAGTGTAGGTCGCCGCCACGCGGCGTGTCAATTCGCAACACATTGACACTTCAAGCAAATTCCGTCTATCATCCGTTGATGAGCGTCGGGCGACGCTTGACAAGCGAGGCCGGCCGATGATCCGCAGCATGACGGGATTCGGTCGTGCCGAAGCCCCCGGCGAGGCGTTCGCGCTCACGGTCGAAGCGCGCTCGGTCAACCACCGTCACCTCGAGATCGCCATCCGCCTGCCCTCACCGCTGGCCAGCCTGGAACTCGAGGCACGGCGCTTGATTCAGAGCCGCGTGGAGCGTGGACGGGTGGACGTCGCGGTGCAGGCGACCCCGGTGGGCGGCCAGGGAGCGCCGGAGGTTCGCGTCGACGCGGCGCTGGCCCGGCGCTACCTCGATGAAGCGCGGACCCTGGCCCGCCGGCTTCGTGTAGGCGGTGAAGGGCTGCTGACCTGGCTGCTCGAACGCCCCGGCGTCGTCCGGCTGGAAGAGACAGTCCCGCCCGATCCGTCGGCGCTGTGGCCCCAGCTGGCCCGGGCGATGGCCGGCGCCCTCGACGCGCTGGTCACCCGGCGCGCGGCCGAGGGCGCCGCGCTTGCCACCGGGCTGCGCGCCCTGGTGGCCGACCTCGGGAGCACGGTGACGGTGATGGCGGTCCGGGCGCCGGTGGCGGCAGCCCGCCGCGGCCAGCGGCTGCGCGAGCGCCTGACCGCGCTGCTGGGTGATACGACCGTCGACGAGGCCCGCGTGCTCATGGAAGTCGCCGTGTGGGCGCAGAAGACCGATGTCACCGAGGAGCTCACCCGGCTGCGGATCCATCTGGACGAAGCCGCGCTCATGCTGGACAAAGGCGGACCGGTGGGGCGGCCGCTCGACTTCCTGATCCAGGAGCTCGGCCGGGAGGTCAACACCGTTGCCGCCAAGGCCGACGACCTCGAGCTGAGTCAGGCCGCGCTCGCCGCCAAGGGCATCCTCGAGAAGATACGCGAGCAGGTTCAGAACCTTGAGTAGGCGGCAGCGGCCCGCCGGCGGGCGGGACCACACCGAGTGATCCGACGCCGCGGCGCGCTTTTCGTCGTCTCCGCGCCCTCCGGCGCCGGCAAGACGACGCTGTGCCGGGAAGCGCGGCTGCTTCTGCCCGATCTGGCCTACTCGGTGTCGTACACCACGCGGCCCCCCCGCCCCGGAGAGATCGACGGCAGCGACTTTCACTTTGTCAGCGAGCGGGCGTTCCGCGAGCTCCGCGACCGCGGGGAGTTCGCCGAGTGGGCCAGCGTGCACGGCAATCTCTACGGCACCCGCGCCAGCGTGCTGGAGGCGACACTGCGGGATGGCCGGGACATCCTCCTCGACATCGACACCCAGGGCGCGACCCAGCTGCGCCGGCGGTATCCGGAGGCGGTGCTGGTGTTCATCGTGGCGCCGTCCCTGGCCGAGCTGGAGCAGCGGCTCCGCGAGCGGCGCTCCGACGCCGCTGGTGAGATCGACCGCCGGCTGGCCCGGGCTCGCGAGGAGATCGCGCTGTGGCGGGAGTACGATTACCTCATCGTGAACCGGGACGTGAAGGACGCCGTCGAGCACCTCACAGCGATCATCGTGGCCGAGCGTCTACGCACCCGCCGGCTGGTGCTCGGGCTGCCGGACCTGGCCCTACCCCAAACGGAGGTCGATGACTGATGGCATTCCCCTCGCTCGAGAACGCGCTCAACAAGGTCTCCAACCGCTACCTGCTGGTGGTGCTCTCCGCCAAGCGGGCGCGCCAGATCAATCGTGGCGCGCCGCCCCGCGTGGACACCCGGTACAAGAAACCGACCAGCACCGCGCTCGAGGAGATCTCCCAGGCGAAGGTCGAGTATCGGGTGAAGGACGAGGGCGAGACGAAGAGCTGATGGCCTTCGACGGCAAGGAGCTGATTCTCGGGGTCACCGGCTCCATCGCCGCCTACAAGGCGGTCTACCTGCTGCGCGAGCTGACCCGGCTCGGCGCGCGGGTCACCGTGTGCCTCACCGAACACGCCCGTCACTTCGTGGGGGCCCTCACCTTCCGCACGCTGTCGGGTCGGCCGGTGCTCAGCGACCTCTTCGACCCGCAGAGCGGGGAGGCCGTCGAGCACGTGGCCCTGGCCGAGCGAGCCCACGCCGTCGTCGTGGCGCCCGCGACCGCAAACGTGATCGCCAAGGCCGCCCACGGCATCGCCGACGACTTTCTGACGACGCTGCTGCTGGCCACCCGCTCCCCAGTCCTCATCGCTCCCGCCATGGACGGCGGGATGTGGCAGCACCCGGCGGTCGTCGCCAACGTCGCCCGACTGCGCGAGCGCGGGGTAACGGTGCTGGAGCCCGACGCCGGCGCCCTCGCCTCCGGCCTGAGCGGCAAGGGGCGGCTGCCCGAGGTCGATCACATCGTCGAAGCGCTCGTCACGCTGCTCCACCCCACCCGGGATCTCAACGGCGAGCGGGTCCTCGTCACCGCCGGGCCCACCCGGGAGCCGATCGATCCCGTGCGTTATCTGTCGAACCGCTCGTCGGGCAAGATGGGCTATGCCCTGGCCGTGGCGGCGCTCAGGCGGGGCGCACAGGTCACACTCGTGTCCGGCCCTACCGCGTTGATGCCGCCGGCCGGCGTCGTGTTCGTTCCCGTGCAGACCGCCGAGGAGATGCGGGAGGCCGTGCTCCAGCACTTGCCGGGCACGACCATCGTCGTCAAGGCGGCGGCGGTTGCCGATTACCGGGCCAAGCGCCCGGTAGCGGAAAAGATCAAGGGGAAGCAGGACCTGACGGTGGAGCTCACCCCGAACCCGGACATCCTGGCCGAGGTGGCGGCGCGGCGCACCGGCGCCTTCATCGTCGGCTTCGCCGCCGAGACCCAGGACGTACGGGCCAATGCTCAGGCCAAGCTGACGGGCAAAGGAATCGACCTCCTCGTGGCCAACGACGTGAGCCAGCCGGACATCGGCTTCGACGCCGATGACAACCAGGTGCTCCTCATCGACCGCTGGGGTGGCGAGCGCACGCTGCCGCGGATGCCGAAGCCAGCCGTCGCCGACGCCATCCTGAGCCACATCGGTACCCTGCGGGTCTCGGCGGCCCGGTCCCCCGACCGCGTGCGACGGTAGGCCCACGATGGCCGATGATCCCCGGACGGCGCTGGCCGACGCCCTCGGCGCGCTGGGCGCGACGCTGCGCCATCACCGCGATCTTGGCGTCACGCATCTCCCGCTGGCCGGCGACTACCTCCTCGGTCCGGAGGAGGCGCTCGCCACCCAGGAGCGGGCGCTGCAGGGCTGCCGGCGGTGTGCCCTCTGCGAGGGACGTACGACCATCGTGTTCGGATCCGGCAACCCTCGCGCCGAGCTGGTGGTGATCGGCGAAGGACCCGGCGCCGAGGAAGACGCACAGGGCAAGCCGTTCGTCGGCCGCGCCGGCCAGCTCCTCACCCGGATGCTCGAGTCGGTTCAGCTCTCGCGCGACGAAGTCTTCATTACGAATGCCGTGAAGTGCCGCCCGCCCGGCAACCGCAACCCCGAGCCCGATGAGCTGGCCGCCTGCGCGCCGTTCCTGGCCGCCCAGCTCGGGGTGTTGCAGCCCAAGGTCGTCCTCGCGCTCGGCAGCGTCGCCGCTCAGACGCTGCTGCAGACGCGCGAGGCCATCGGCAAGCTGCGGGGCCGGCTGCATCCGTTCGGCTCCGCGGTGCTGATTCCCACGTTCCATCCCGCGTTCCTGCTGCGTAACCCGGGTCAGGAGTACAAGCGAATGGCCTGGGAGGATCTCAAGCTCGCCAAACGGGAGTACGACCGCCGCCGGACCCGGTAGCGAATGATCGCGGATGTCGCCTTCGACGCGCCCCTGGCCAGCCCCTTCAGCTACCGAGTCCCCGACGGCTGGATACTGAGCCCCGGCCAGCGCGTGCTCGCGCCGCTCAAAGGGCCGCCGCGCGTCGGCCTGGTCGTGGCGGTCCGCGACGGGGCCGGTGAGGGATTAAAGCCCCTCGCCCGCATCGTCGATCCCGAGCCCCTGTTGACCCCCGAGCAGCTCGACCTGGCCCGCTGGGTCGCCGCCGAGACTCTCGCCAGCTTCGGGTCCACGTGCCTGGCCCTGCTGCCGCCTCCGACCGAGCGGGGCGTGGGCGGAGCGAGGAGGGGATCTGACACAGGCACGCCGGCGAAAAAACCCACCCGCAGTCGCGAGCTCGAAGACGCGTCCGGATTGCCCGAGCTGCTGACCGGCGCCGGGCGCGAGGCCCGGCTGATCGCTCTGCTCACCGGCGACCAGGCGCCTGCCCTGGTGCTCACCCCCGATGTCGAGTCGGCGGCACGCTGGGCGCAGCGGCTGGGCAAGGCGGCGCCGGTCGTTCGTCTCGACTCGGGCGTGCCCGACGCCGAGCGGACCGCGGCGTGGCAGGCGCTGGCGCGAGGAGCAGCCCCCTACGCGGTGGGCACACGCTCGGCGCTGCTGGCGCCGCTGCCCCCGGGCGGCAGGCTCGCGCTGATCGACGAGCAGGAAGCGGCTCACAAGCCGCCGGGCCACCCCCGCTTGCACGCGAGGGAGGTGGCCCTCGAGCGCGCCGCGCGCCAGAGCCTGCGCACGCTGCTGACCGCCGGGACTCCCAGCGTCGAGATGTGGTGGCGGGCTGAACACGGCAGCGCACGTCTCACGGCGGCGCCCAAGGCTGCCTGGCCCACGGTGGCCGTCGCCGATACGCGGGGCATCGCGCGCCGCGAGGCACTCACGCCCACGCTGGCGCGGGCGATCCGGGAGACGCTGGCCGCGGGACGGCGTGTGTTCCTCGGCGTCAGCCGTCTCACCTCCGCCCTGGGCTGCGACGAGTGCGGCGCGATCCTCAAGTGCGCCGACTGCGCCATCGCCATGGCCTATTCTCCGGCGGCGCGCGGGCTCGAATGCCGCCTGTGCGGGACGACCGCCGGCCTGCCCGAGACGTGTCCGGCCTGCCGCGGCCGGCGCCTCATGCCGTTCGGCTGGGGCGCCGAGCGGGTGGAGCACGCCGTCCGCCGGCGCTTCGCCCGGGCCCGCATCGCCCGGTACGATCCGGACATCGCCCGCGGCCGTCGCGGTGAAGCCCAGCGGGACGCCGCCCTGGCCGCCGAGGTTGTGATCGGGACGCGAGGCGTGCTCAAGCTCTTCGGTCCGGCGTCGCTCGGGCTGGCCGGCTTCGTGTCGCCCGACCAGATGCTCGGCATCCCCGACTTCCGCGCGGCCGAACGGACCTTCGCCCTGCTGTGGGCCGCCGCCGAGCGCGTGCGCGGCGACGGCGCCGTGATCGTGCAGTCCCAGAATCCGACCCATCACGCGCTGGAGGCCCTCGGCAAGCAGGATCTGTCGGCGTTCTACACGCCCGAGATGAGGTTCCGCGCCGACGCCGGCTATCCCCCGTTCCGGCGGCTGGCGTTGATCACCGTGGCCACCGGCCCGGCGACGGGGCCGACCGCCGACGCGGTGGCCAGCGCGCTGGCCGGCGCGCCCGGGCTCACGGTCTACCCCCCGACCCCGGATCGGCGCAACCGCGTATACCGGATTGTGGTCAAAGGCGGACCCGACCTGCCGCGCGTCCTGGGTGAGAGCCTGCGCGGCCTGCTCAGTGATGGGGCCTCGCGCAGTCGCGGTATCATAGAGGTGGAGGTTGACCCGGTCGAATGGCCGTCTTGAGAGTCCGCAAGTACGGGGAGTCGGCCCTGCGCCGCCGCGCCGACGCCGTCGGCGCGATCACGCCCGAGATCCGGGCGATCGTCGCGGACATGATCGACACCATGTACGACGAGGTCGGGATCGGGTTGGCCGCGCCTCAAGTGGGCGTTCCCCTCCGGCTCGTGGTGATGGGCGACGACCAGACGCGCCAGGCGCGCGCGCTGGTGAATCCGGTCATCACGGAGCGGGGCGGGCAGGTGACGGCGGAGGAAGGGTGCCTCTCGCTTCCGGGCATCTTCGCGCCGGTCACGCGCGCCGCCTGGGTGACGGTCGAAGCCAGCGACCTCGAGGGCCAGCCGCTGCGGATCGCCGGACAGGGTCTGCTCGCCCGGGTATTCCAGCACGAGATCGACCACCTCGACGGGGTCCTCTTCATCGACCACCTGGACGCGCTGACGCGGGACCGCATCAAGCGGAAGATCAAGAAAGAGGGCCTGTCCGAGGACGCCCGCCCCCACGCCTTCGCGCTCTGAGCCTCGTCGGCCGCCGGCGCCGATGAGAGTCCTCTTCTACGGCACGCCCGAGTTCGCGCTTCCCACCCTCGATGCGCTCCTGCTGCACCATCAGGTCGTCGCCGTCGTCACGCAGCCAGACCGGCCCGCTCATCGCGGCCGGCGCCTGACCCCGCCGCCCGTCAAGGTCCGGGCCGAGCCGGCCGGGGTGCCGGTCCTGCAGCCTCCCCGTCTGCGTGATCCGGGCTGGCCCGAGCGCCTGAGGGACTTTGCGCCAGAGGTCGCGGTCGTCGTCGCGTACGGTCAGATCCTTCCCAAAGCTGTGCTGGACGTGCCGCCGCGCGGGTCGATCAACGTCCACGCCTCGCTGCTTCCCCGTTACCGCGGGGCCGCGCCGATCGCCTGGGGCATCATGCGGGGCGAGACGGCAACCGGCGTCACCACCTTCCAGATGGACGAGGGCATGGACACCGGGCCCATCCTGCTCCAATCCCGGCCCGTGCCCATCGGGCCCGAGGAGACCGCGGGGGAGCTGGCGGCGCGGCTCGCCGTCCGCGGGGCTGAGCTGCTGATCGACACCCTGGCGCGTCTGGACGCGTTGACGCCGAGGCCGCAGCGCAACGAAGACGCGTCGGTGGCGCCTCGACTCACGAAGAGCGATGGCTACCTGGACTGGGATCGCCCGGCGCACGAGCTTGTCAACGTCGTCCGCGGATGCAATCCGTGGCCGGGGGCACTGACGACGAGCCGGGCGGAGCGGCTGGTGATCTGGCGCGCCCGAGCGGTAGGCTCCGGACCCCTGAATCCGCCAGGTCTCCTCTGTCACCACGAAGGTCAATTCGTGATTTCCACCTCCGACGGCGCGCTGCTCCCGGTCGAGGTGCAACCGGAGAACAAGCGTCTCATGTCCTGGGCCGCGTACCTCCGCGGGACACGCCTGGCCGCAGGCACCAGCTTTCTCCGGCCCCCGTTTCCAGGGCCGTGATCGCCCCGTCGCCGGCTCGCGCGGTGGCCGCGCGAGTGCTCGAGCGGGTGGTGACCGAGGGGGCGTTCGCCGACCTGGCACTGGACGCGGAGCTGGAGCGCCGCCGGCTCGCGGCCCGCGACAGTGCGCTGGCCACGGAGCTGGTCTATGGCACGCTGCGCTGGCAGCGGTACCTCGACTGGATCCTCGCCCCGCATTCGAAGCGGCCCCTGAGCACGCTCGATCCGCGGCCTCTCGTGCTCCTGCGCATGGCGGCGTACCAGATCGCGATCCTCGACCGCGTGCCGTCCTTCGCCGCCGTCAACGACGCCGTGACGTTGGCCGGCCGCGGGAAACCCGGAGTCGCCGGCTTCGTCAACGCAGCCCTCAGATCGTTCGCCCGCCGCGGCGTGCGCGAACGCGAGCCCCGGCCGCCCGCCGATCCGGTGGAGGCGCTCGCCATCCGCTGCTCGTTCCCCACCTGGCTGGCGGCACGGTGGGTGGAGCGTTATGGCGCCGTCGAAGCCGAGGCGCTCATGCGGGCACTCAACGAACGCCCGGCCCTCACGCTGCGGACGAACACGCTTCGGCTCTCGCGCGAGGCGCTCGGCGAGCGTCTGGCCCGGGAGGAAGGCCTGAGTCCGCGTCCCACCGCCTACGCGCCCGAGGGGCTCACCGTGAAGCCCGCAGGCCGGCCGGCGGCGTGGCGGGCGTTCGCTGACGGAGCCTGCGCGGTACAGGACGAGGCGTCGATGCTCGTCGCCCACCTGCTGGAGCCGCAACCCGGCGAGACGGTGGGGGACGTCTGCGCGGCCCCAGGAACGAAGACGACCCACCTGGCTCAGCTCATGGCCAACCGGGGGCGCCTGCTCGCGTTCGATCCACAGCCGGCCCGCCTCGGTCTGGTCAGAGAGGCAGCCAGCCGGCTGGGCGTGGCCGTGGTGGAGACCCTCGAGGGCACGGTGGAAGTCCTGGCCCCGACCTTTCGGGACACGTGCGACGCCGTCCTGGTCGACGCCCCGTGCTCGAACCTCGGCGTTCTCCGGCGCAATCCCGAGGTGAAGTGGCGGCGGGCGCCACACGACCTTGCCGCGGCCGCGATCCGTCAGCAGGCGATCCTGGCCGCCGCCGCCACCATGGTGCGGCCGGGCGGCCGCCTCGTGTACGCCACCTGCTCGCTCGAGCCGGAGGAAAACGAGGCCGTCACGCGGGCACTGATCGAGGCCCGCGCCGACTTTCGTCCCTCTCCGCCGGCGACCTTTCCCCTGCCTCTCGAGCAGGGCGTGCTCCGGTGCCTGCCCCACCGCCACGGCACCGATGGGTTCACCGCGGTGAGGTTCCGCCGTATAGTGTGAAATCATGAAGATCGCCCCCTCGATCCTCTCCGCCGACTTCGGCGCGCTCGCCCACGACGTTGCGCGCGTCGAGGCGGGCGGCGCCGATCAGCTCCATGTCGACGTCATGGACGGACGGTTCGTGCCCAACATCACGATCGGCCCGCCCGTCGTCGAGGCCATCCGCAAGCGCACCCGCCTGCCGCTCGACGTGCACCTGATGATCATCGAGCCGGAGCGCTACCTCGCCGACTTCGTCCGGGCCGGGGCCGACATGGTGACCGTGCACGCCGAGGCCTGTCCGCACCTGCAGCGAACGCTCACCCAGATCCGGGAGCTGGGGGCCCGGGCGGGCGTGGCGCTGAATCCCGCGACGTCTCCCGACGCCCTGCAGTACGTCCTGGACGATCTCGACCTCGTGCTGGTGATGTCGGTCAATCCCGGCTTCGGCGGCCAGCAGTTCATCGCCTCGGCCTACTCGAAAGTCCGGCACGTCCGCATCCTGCTCGGCGCGCGTCCGGTTGAGGTCTCGGTGGACGGCGGCGTGAAGGTCGAGCACGCCGGCCCTCTGGCCGAGCACGGTGCCAGCGTCCTGGTGGCGGGCTCGGCGATCTTCGGGTCTGCGAATCCAGCCGGCGTCATCAAGGCGATGCGGCACGCGGCGGAGGCCGGCCGAGGCTTGACCGCGGGGTAGCGCGGGTTCCATCTGGTTGAAATTCTTTGGATCGTTGCGTAGAGTCTGACTTCCCATGTTCGAATCACTGAGCGCCAGACTTCAGGACGTCTTCGACCGCCTGGGTGGCCGGGGCCGGCTCACCGCGGACAACATCCAGGAGGCGCTCCGCGAGGTCCGGGTGGCCCTCCTCGAGGCCGACGTCAACTTCAAGGTCGTCCGCGGCTTCGTCGAGCGGGTGCGGGAGCGCGCGGCCGGTCAGGAAATTCTGACATCACTCACTCCCGCCCAGCAGGTCGTGAAAGTGGTCTATGACGAGCTGGTCGAGCTGCTGGGCGGCAGCGGTCACCGTCTGGCCTTCGCCCCGCACCCGCCGACGATCGTCATGCTGGTGGGGCTGCAGGGCTCGGGGAAGACCACGACGGCGGCCAAGCTGGCCCGGCTCTACGCCAGGCAAGGCCAGCATCCGATACTCGCCGCGGCCGACACCTACCGCCCGGCGGCCATGGATCAGCTGCGCGCGCTGGGCGAGCAGATCGGGGTGCCCGTCGTGGCCAGCCCCGGCCCGACGCCGCTGGACATTTGTCGTCAGGCGCGCGACGAGGCCGCCACCCGGGGCCTCACGCCGCTGATCCTCGACACGGCCGGGCGCCTGCACATCGACGAGGCGATGCTCGAGGAGCTCCGGGCCATCCGCGCCACCGTGAAGCCTCACCACGTGCTGCTGGTCGTGGACGCGATGACCGGGCAGGACGCGGTGACGGTGGCCGACCGGTTCAACCAGGCGGTGGGCATTGACGCCGTGATCCTCACGAAGCTGGACGGCGACTCCCGCGGCGGCGCCGCGCTGAGCGTGCGGCACGTGACCGGTCGACCCATCGCCTTCGTGGGCGTCGGCGAAAAGACGGAGGCCCTGGAGCCCTTTCACCCGGACCGGGTGGCCTCGCGCATCCTGGGGATGGGCGACGTGCTGTCGCTCGTGGAGAAGGCCCAGCAGACGGTGGACCAGCAGACCGCCGAGACCCTCGTCCGCAAGCTCCGCGAGGACGCGTTTACGCTGGAGGACTTCCGCGAGCAGCTCCGGCAGCTCCAACGGATGGGGCCGCTCGACCAGGTGCTCGGCATGCTGCCGTTCGGCAAGATGCTGCGCGGCGCGCCCGCCGAGCTCCACGCCGAGCAGGCGGACCTGGCCCGCTTCGACGCCATCATCGGCTCGATGACGCCGGCCGAGCGCAGCCATCCCGAGACCGTCAACGGCAGTCGCCGGCAGCGCATCGCCCGGGGCAGCGGGACGAGCGTGCAGGACGTCAACCGGCTGCTCAAGCAGTACGGGCAGCTCCGAAAGATGATGAAGCAGCTCAAGGGGCTCGAGGGCAAGCTGCCCCGCCTGAGACTCCCGGGCTTTCCCACACCGAGGGGGTGACGACGTGTCGGTATCCATCAGATTGAGGCGGACGGGAACGACGAAGCGACCGACGTACCGGGTGGTCGTGGCCGACTCGCGCTCGCCGCGTGACGGGCGGTTCATCGAGATCATCGGGCACTACAACCCGCTCACTGACCCGCCGACGGTGAAGATCGATCGGGCCAAGGCCCAGGCGTGGATCGCCCGGGGCGCCCAGCCGTCGAACACGGTCAGGCGGCTCATGGAGAACGTGAAGGAGGCGTAGCCCCCCGGCCCCGCGCCGGGGGTGATGGTGCAGGCAGATCGGGAAGGGTGGAGTGCAGCCGTTATGCGGGAGCTGGTGGAACACATCGCGAAGGCGCTGGTGGACGATCCGGAGAGCGTGAACGTGAACGAAGTGGAGGGCGAGAACATCACGATGATCGAGCTGCGGGTGGCCCAGAGCGACCTGGGCAAGGTCATCGGCAAGCAGGGGCGAACGGCGCGGGCGATTCGGACGATCCTCAACGCCAACACGACGAAGTTGCGCAAGCGCGCCGCCCTGGAAATCATCGAGTAGCCCGCCCCCGGGCCCCGGTATCGCCGGGGACCCGCCCGAGGTGAGATGGATCGGCTTGTCGTGATCGGGGAGATCGTGCGGCCGCACGGCCTCAGGGGCGAGGTGCGGGTGACGCCCCTGACCGACGATCCCGATCGGTTCCGGCACCTGACCACGTGCGTTCTGTGGGATGTGGCCCGGGACGAGCACGAGACCCGTCGCGTGACCGGCGTCCGCCGCCAGGGGCCGGCCGTCATCCTGGCTCTCGACCGTTCCGACTCCGTGGACGCCGCCCGGGCGCTGGCCGGGCGCCTGATCGCACTGCCGGCGGCCGAGGCGCTGCCGCCCGGCCCCGGGCGCTTCTACCCGTGGCAGCTGCAGGGGTGTCGAGTGACGACCGAGGACGGCCGCGAGGTGGGACGCGTGGCCGGGGTCGAGCGCGGCCCCGCCCACGACCTGTGGGTGGTGCGGGACGGCGAGCGCGAGCACCTCATCCCCGCCGTGCCGGAGATCGTCCTCGACCTCGACCTGGCGGCCCGGCGGGTGGTCATCCGCCCTCCCGAGGGACTGCTGGAGCTCTGAAGACGATGCGTATCGACATCGTCACGCTCTTTCCGGGGATGGTAGAGCCGACCCTGGCCGCGTCGGTCCTGGGGCGCGCCCGGGCGCGCGGACTCGTTGACATCCGGGTGGTCAATCTCCGAGACTACGCGGAGGGCAGGCACCGGGTTACCGACGATACCCCGTACGGCGGCGGTGGCGGCATGGTGCTGAAGGCCGAGCCGCTCTTCGCCGCCGTCGAGGCGCTCCGAACGCCGACCACGCGGGTGATCCTGATGGATCCGCGCGGTCGCCTGTTCACGCAGCAGACGGCGTGGGAGCTGGCCGGCGCCCGACACCTGATCTTCCTGGCCGGTCGCTACGAGGGCGTGGACGAGCGGGTGAGCGAGTGGCTCGCCGACGACGCGGTGTCCATCGGCGACTACGTGCTGACGGGCGGAGAGCTTCCGGCCCTGGTGGTGACGGACGCGATCGTGCGGCTGCTCCCGGGCGTCCTCGGCGCCGAGGGCGCCGCCGAGCGCGATTCCTTCGCCGAGGGGCTCCTGGAGCCTCCGCAATACACGCGGCCGGAGGCGTTCCGCGGGGCCCGCGTGCCGGCGGTGCTGCTCAGCGGCGACCACGCGAAGATCGCGCGGTGGCGGCGCCATCAGGCGCTCTACCGCACGTGGCGGTGGCGCCCCGAGCTGCTGGAGCGCGCAGCCCTGAGTGACGAGGAGCGCCGGTTGGTGGACGGGTTCAAACGCGGCGAAAAGCCCGAGTAGCGGCGAGAAGGGGACCACGGTCATGGATGCGATCCGGCTGGTGGAGGCAGGGCAGCTCAAGAAGGACCGCGACGGCTTCACGCCGGGCGACACCGTCCGGGTGCACGTCACGGTCGTCGAGGGCGAGAAGGAGCGCACGCAGGTCTTCGAGGGCGTGGTGATCCGCAAGCGCGGCGAGGGCGCCAAGGCCTCGTTCACCGTGCGGCGCATCTCCTACGGGGTGGGGGTGGAGCGGACGTTTCCGCTGCACTCGCCCCGCATCGAGCGGGTGGAGCTGGCCCGCCACGGCCGCGTGCGCCGCTCCAAGCTGTACTACCTGCGGCAGCTGGCCGGCAAGGCGGCTCGGGTCCGGGAGAAACGGATCGTCCAGGTACCCACCACCCTGCCCGAGCCGTAGTCCCACGCCGGCGTGACGCCGCCCCCGTCGGCGCCCTACCGCTACGAAGCGCAGGCCTGGCGGACAGGCGTCATCCGCGTGGCCGGCATCGACGAGGCCGGCCGTGGGCCGTTGGCCGGGCCCGTGGTGGCCGCGGCCGTCATCATCGCCCCCGACCGCCGCATCCGGCGCCTGGCCGACTCCAAGCTCCTCACCGCCGAGCGGAGGGAGGAGCTGTTCCACCTGATCCGCGAGCACGCCCTGGCCGTCGGGATCGGTGTCGTCGATCATGAGATCATCGACCGTGTCAACATCCTGCGGGCCACCCGGCTGGCCATGCTGGAAGCCGTCCGCCGGCTGGCCATCGTGCCCGATCTGATCATCACGGACTTCGTCGCCTTGCCGGATGTGGGCTGCCCACAGCGCAACCTCGTCGACGGCGATGCCCGCTGCGCCAGCGTGGCCGCCGCCTCCATCGTCGCCAAAGTGACGCGTGACCGCCTGATGGTGGACCTTGACGGTCAGTACCCCGACTACGGATTCGCCCGCCACAAGGGGTACGGCACGCCGGAGCACCTGGCCGCCCTCGATCGGCACGGTCTCTGCCCGTTCCACCGCCGGAGTTTCGTCTCGTCCTGGCGCCAGGGCCAGCTCTTCCCGCTGGAAGACCAGGACTGATCGGACCGGGCCGCGTCAGGAATCGTCGACACTTTCGTCCGCCGCCCCGCAGGTGTACACGGCTGCCATGGATGCCCGCCGGCCGCTCGGTCAGGCCGCCGAAGAGGCCGCCGTCCGGTTTCTCGAGCACGCCGGTCTCACCGTCGTCGCCCGGAACGTGCGCTTCCCCGAGGGCGAGATCGACCTCGTCTGCCGCCAGCGGGATTGCTGGGTGTTCGTCGAGGTCAAGTGCCGCCACGCGCGGTGGGGCGACGCGCCGGGCGCGGCGGTGTCCTGGCGGAAGCAACGCCGTTTGATCCGCCTGGCCCAGCACTACCTGAAATGGAAAGGGCGCGGCGAGGCGCGCTGTCGCTTCGACGTCGTCGCGGTGACGCTGGATGACGAAGGGCGCACCGAGATCCGCCACCTCCCGGCCGCCTTCGACGGTTCTGCGTTCGCTTGACCCCGACCGGGCGAGAGGCCATCCTTCGGCCGTGAGCCGGGAGCACCGCTTCGTGCAGGTCGACGTCTTCACCGACCGGCTCTTCGGGGGAAACCCGCTCGCCGTGGTGCTGGACGGTGGCGGGCTCGCCGACGCCGAGATGCAGGCGATCGCCGGTGAGATGAACCTCTCGGAGACGACGTTCCTGTTCCCTCCCACCCGGCGCGATTGCGCCGCCCGGGTGAGGATCTTCACGCCGAGGCGCGAGCTGCCCTTCGCCGGTCACCCCACGCTCGGCACGGCGTGGGTGCTGGCCAGCGAGGGGCGGCTGCCACCGGGGGCCAAGACGCTGGCCCTCGAGGAAGGGATCGGCCCGGTGCCCGTGGAGTTCGAGGGCGAGCCCGGCCACCCGAGCTTCGTGTGGATGCGCCAGCGCGACGCGACGTTCGGCCCCGAGATCGCGGACCGCGGCGCTGCCGCCCGCGCGCTGACGGTCACCGAGGACGATCTCCTGCCGAGAGCGCCCGTTCAATCCGCGTCGACCGGTAACAGCTTCCTGTTCGTTCCGCTGCGCGACCGCGCCACCGTGGACCGGGCCGCGCTGGACGTCCACGCTCTGACGATGGGGCTGGGCGACGCCGCGGCCCTGGGCGTCTTCGTGTTCGGGCCGGATCCCCACCCATCGGGCGCACGCGTGTACTCGCGGATGTTCGCGCCGCACACCTCGGGCGTTCCCGAGGATCCGGCGACCGGCTCGGCCAGCGGTCCGCTCGGCGCGTACCTGGTGCGCCACGGCCTCGCCCGCGGGGAGGGCGAGCTCGACATCGTGAGCGAGCAGGGGACCCGGATGGGGCGGCAGAGCTTCGTGCACATCCGCCTCCGCGCCGCCGCCGGGACCGCCACCGACATCCGCGTGGGCGGCGGCGTGGTGCCCGTGCTGGAGGGACGCCTCCGCCTGCCCTGAAAGGAGGCCGGAGCACGGCCGCCCGGCAGGGGCTCGCGCGTCGAGGCGGGCGGTCTGAGGTACAATTCGCTCCCGTGCCCATGCTCTGGGACGCTTACCGAAGCGCGCTCGGCTCGATCGCCCAGGCCGTCGGGCGCACACCGCTCGTCACGCTCGGCCGGGTCACCGTCGACGTCGCGCCTTCCCTGTATCTGAAGCTCGAGTGGTACGGGCCTACCGGAAGCGTGAAGGACCGCATCTACCTGCACATGTTCGACCGCGCCGAAGCGCGGGGCGAGCTGCGACCGGGCATGCGCGTGCTGGAGTGCTCGACCGGCAACGCCGGCATCGCCTGTGCGTTCGTCGCCGCCGTCAAGGGCTACCCCTGCACCATCGTCATGCCCGAAGGCATGAGCGACGAGCGCAAGAAGATCATGTGGGCCTACGGGGCGGACCTGGTGTTCACGCCCGGCGGCGAGAGCGACGTGGACCTCGCCCTGCAGCGGCTTCAAGAGATCCGCGGGGGCGATCCGCCCGGGTACTGGGTGCCGGGCCAGTTCTCCAACGCCGACAACGTGGAGGCCCACTACCGGACGACCGGGCCCGAGATCTGGGAGCAGTGCGGCGGCCTGCTCAACGCCTTCGTGGACGCCCAGGGCAGCGGGGGCACGCTGACCGGCGTGGGGCGGTATCTGCGGGAGCGCGACGATCGCATCCGCCTCTACGCCGTGGAGCCGGCGGAGTGCGCGCTGCTGGCGCGGCGGACCTGGGGGCCCCACGGCATCGAAGGCATCGGCGACGGGTTCATCCCCGAGAACCTCGACGTGTCGCTCCTCGACGGGGTGATCACCACCACGACCGAGGAGGCCCTGACCATGGCCCGGCGGCTGGCCACCGAGGAAGGCATCTTCTGCGGCATCTCCACCGGATGCAACGTCGCCGCCGCGCTGAAGCTGGCCCGTCGCCACCCCGAGCTGGCCGCGATCGTGACCATGGCCAACGACACCGGCCAGCGCTACTTCACCACCGCGCTCTGCGGCGCGCCCAAGCGGGTGGAGGTGCCCGAGCGCGAGCACGCGATGGACGAGCGGACGCTGCGCGAGCTCGACCGCTACCAAGCCAAGTGGGAGATCCTGGCATAGCGCCCGGCCTCTCCGACTTCGTGGCGGCCCGGCGGCGGCTCGAGGCCAAGACCAAGTCGGCGGGCGAGAAGCTCACCAGCATCGAGGACGCCGCCTCGCGGATCGGGGACGGCGATGTCGTCGCCGTCGGAGGTTGCCTATTCTCCCGCACGCCGATGGCCCTCGTCCGCGAGATCCTCCGCCAGCGTCGCCGCGGCCTGACCCTGGTGCGCAACCTCATGTGCACCGAGGGAGAGTTCATGATGGTGGCCGGCGCCGTGGAGCGGGTGGTCACCGCCTGGATGTCGATCGGCCTGCCCTGGGGCGTCTCGAGGATCATGCGGGAGTACGTCGAGGGCGGGAAGGTCGCGTTCGAGGAGTGGAGCAATCTCGCCCTCGGCCTCCGCTTTCGGGCGGCGGCGATGGGCGTGCCGTTCCTGCCCGCGCTCACGATGCTGGGCTCGGACCTGGCCGTGACCACCGGTCTCAAGACGGTCCAGGACCCCTACTCGGGGGCCACCCTGGCGGCGGTGCCCGCGCTCTTCCCCGATGTGGCGATCCTCCACGTCCACCGGGCGGATCGCCTCGGCAACTGCCAGATCGACGGCTACCCGCACATGGACGCCGACATCGCCCTCGCCGCGGCCACCGTGCTGGTGACCGCCGAGGAGATCGTCCCCGAGGATTACACGCGTCGTCATCCCGACCGCACGGCCATCCCGGGGTTCGTGGTGGACGCGTTGGTGCACGTGCCGTACGGCGCCTTCCCGCACGAGTGCTATGCGCTCTACGAGGCGGACTTCGACCACTTCGAGGAGTACACGGCGGCCATCGCCGCTCGCGGTGCGCCGGCCGTCAGCGACTACCTCGACCGCTTCGTCTACGCGCCGGTGGCCTGGGTCGACTACCTCGATCTCTTCGGGGGCGAACGGCTGGCCCGCCAGCGCCGCTTCGCACGGGAACTCACCGAATGAACGGGACGCGTGAGTCCGAGATGAAAAATCGGTCGAGGGGAACGCCGCCACACGCGCCTCGAACAGGCCACCCACGGAGCGAGCCGAGCTCGCGGCACCCGCTCCAATGACCGGGCATCCCGAGTTCACGCCCTCCGAGCTTCTGGCCGTGATGGCCGCCCGGCAACTGCAGGACGGCACGACGGTCTTCGCCGGCGTCGGTATTCCGCTGCTGGCGTCGGCGCTGGCCCAGCGGCACCACGCGCCGGCCGTCACGATCGTCATGGAGGGCGGCATCATCGGGCCCCAGATCAAGCCCGGCCGCCTGCCCATCGGCACCAACGAGATGCGGGCCGCGCCCCGCGCCCAGATGTTGCCCGGCATCACCGACACGTTTCTCTTCGCCCAGCGGGGTTTCCTCGACGTTGGATTCATTGGCGGCGCCCAGATCGACCAGTACGGCAACGTCAACACGACGCTGCTCGGCGCTGACTACCGGCGGCCGAAGGTCCGGCTGCCCGGCTCGGGGGGCGCCAACGACATCGCGTCGCTCTGCCGGCAGGTGATCATCGTCACCCCCCATGAGCGGCGGCGCTTCGTCCCCCGGGTGGACTTCGTGACGAGCCCGGGCTGGCTGGACGGCGACGGCGGTCGCCGGCGATCCGGTCTGCTCTTCGGCGGCGTCTCCCGGGTGGTGACGACGCTGGGCCTCTTCGGGTTCGATCCCGAGAGCCGGCGGATGCGGGTGGAGGCGCTGCACCCCGGCGTGACGTTGGATCAGGTCCGGGACAGCACCGGCTTCGAGCTCCTCCGGACCGAACCGGTGGCCGCCACCGCGCCCCCCGGCCCCGACGAGCTCGAAATTCTCCGCACCCTCGACCCCGAGCGGCGCTTCCTCGGCTGAGCCGCGAATGCAGTGGGGGCTCGCCATCAAGAACTTCGTGGGGCCGACCGAGACTCCCGACGTCGACGCCCTCTTCGCCTACGCGGAGCGCGCCGAAGCCCTGGGGTTCGAGTCGCTCTGGGCCTGGGACCACGTCATCCTGGGGGTGGAACCGGCGTTCCCCATCCTCGACGCGGTGGGCACGCTCACGGCCATCGCGTCGCGGACCCGGCGCATCGGGTTGGGCACCGGGATCCTCGTTCTGCCCCTCCGCAACCCCGCCATCGTCGCCAAGTCGCTCTCGACGCTCGACGTGATCTCCCGCGGCCGCTTGATCCTCGGGGTGGCCGCCGGCTGGTACGCCCGCGAGTTCGACGCCGTGGGCGTGCCCTTCCGGCAGCGGGGCCGCCTGTTCGAGCGCAACCTTCACGTTCTTACGCGGCTGTGGACCGAGGACCGGGTGACGCTTGCGGTGGACGAGCTCAACCTGCGCGAGGCGGTGATGCGCCCGAAGCCGGTGCAGCGGCCGCGGCCGCCGATCCTGATCGGCGGCTACGTCGACGCCGTGCTCCGCCGGGTGGCCACGCTGGGGGACGGCTGGCTCACGTACTTCTACACGCCGGACAGTTACCGGCGTGCGTGGGAGAAGATCGTGGGTTTCGCCCGTCAGGCCGGCCGTGACCCGAAGACGCTCAGCGGCACCAATCAGCTCGCCATCTACGTGGGCCGCTCGCGGGCGGAGACCGAGGCCGCCATGCGCCACTGGCTCCAGACCGAGTGGGACGTGGCGGCCTGGAGCGAGTCGACCATCGAGCACGCGATCCGCGGCAGCACGAGCGAATGCGTCGAGCAGCTCCGCGCCCACGTGGCCACCGGCGTGGACCGCATCATCCTCATCCCGTACCGCTACCAGCCGGAGCAGGTCGAGATCATCGCCAAGGAGATCATCCCGCGCCTATGAGCGAGCGGCGCGACACGTTCGAGCAGGTGCTGACGCTCGATCCGGGGCGCACGGCCCTGGTGGTCGTGGACATGCAGCGCGGGTTCCTCGACCCCGGCGAAGCGCTGGAGGTGCCGGCGGCGCGGGCGATCGTACCGGCGCTGCAGCGGCTGCTGGAGGCCTTCCGGGCCCAGCGCCTGCCCGTGGTCTTCTCGGAGTTCGTCTACTCGCCCTCCGTGCCTCTGCTGGTCGGCCAGCTTCACCCCGAGCACCAGCCGGCCCCGCCGGGGGCGCCGACCGGCTTCGGCCGGGCGTCGTCGAACTGCCTCGAGGGCCACCCGAGTGCGCACACTGTTCCCGAGCTCGCGCCCGGCCCGGGTGAGCTGGTGATCAGCAAACGCTGGTACGATGCCTTCGCCGGCACCCCGCTCGACGGCGCGCTGCGCGCCCGGGGCGTCACCTCGCTGGTGCTGACCGGCACGCTCACCGACATCTGCGTGCTGGCCACGGCCGTCGGCGCCTTCAACCGGGAGTACAAGATCTGGGTCGTCGAGGACGGCGTGGCCACGCTGTGGCCGGAGATCCAGCGGGCCACTCTCGACATCATTGGTCGGGCCTACGGGCGCATCGTATCCTCGAAGGTGATCATCGACCGGCTCGCTACCTGGTGAGGGACACCACCATGCGTCATGCACTCCGCTTCTCGGGAATCCTGCCGGCCAACATCCTGCCGTTCCGCGCCGACCTTTCCATCGACGAGCCCGCGTACCGGCGGCACCTGCGCTGGCTGGCCGACACGCGGGGAGTCACCGGCATCGTGGCCAACGGCCACGCCGCCGAGGTCTCGTCGCTCTCGCGCGAGGAGCGCAAGCGCGCCCTGGCCATCGCCCTCGACGAGGTGGGCGGGCAGTGCCTCGTGGTGGCCGGCGTCTACGCCGACGGTACCGCGGAAGCGGTGGAGCTGGCCCGCGACGCCCGGGGCCTGGGCGCCTCCGGCGTCCTGGTGTTCCCCCCCACGCTGTTCATGTGGGGGGCCCAGGGCAAGCCGGAGATGGTCCTGCGGCACTTCGCGGAGATCGCCGAGCGCGCGGACCTGCCCATCATCGTGTTCGAGTATCCGCCGGCCTCGGGCATCGGCTACACCCCGGAGACGCTGGCCCGCCTGGCCGAGATCCCCCAGGTGGCCGCCGTGAAGGACTGGTCGAACGACATCGTGGCCTTCGAGCTGAACCTCCGGACGCTCCGCCGGACGGGCCGACCGGTGGCGATGCTGTCGGCCTTCACGATGTCCTTGATGGCCACGTTCCTCCTGGGGGCTGACGGGGCCATCTCGGGCATGGGCAGCGTGACCGCCGATGTGCAGGCCGAACTGTTCGAGGCCTGCCGGAAGGGCGACCTGGACGGGGCGCGCCGCATCCACGACCGCCTGGCGCCGCTGGTCGAGGTCTTCTACGCGCCGCCCTTCGTTGACATGCACAACCGCATGAAGGAGGCGCTGGTCCTCCTCGGCCGCATTCCGGCCGCCCACGTGCGTCCGCCGCTGACGCCGGTGAGCGCGGCCGAGCGCGACGCCATCCGCCGGGCGCTGGCGGCGGCCGCCTTCACCGCGTAGGGGCGCATCCCGCCGCTGCCGGGACGTCTTGCGCGGTCCGACCAGTTAGTGTAGACAGGAGCAACTTCAGGGTTCGAGTGGCCACCCCCGGCTTTGGGGGTCCCGGTTGACCGAACGGGTGGCGCCGGCTAACGCAGCCACCCGAGCGATCGGAACCCTCGCAGATAAAGGAGGCGTCCCATGCGTACGACGTCCAGGCCAGGAGCGCGATGGCTGAGCCTGCTCAGTGTCGCGCTCGTCGTTCTCGCGGCGTCCCTGCCCGGGGCCGCAGCCCCGCCCGCCGGCGCGCCGGCCGAGCTGAAGATCGGGTTCGTCGACTTCCTGTCCGGTCCGGCGGCGCTGTTCGGCGCGTCGGGAAAGAATCTCGCCGATTGGCTGGTCGAGAAGTGGAACAAGGACGGCGGCATCAAGGGCGTGAAGGTGAATCTTGTGGTCGTGGACGAGGCGGGAGGACCTGACAAGCAGGTCACCGAGTTCCGGCGCCTCGTCCTCGACGAGAAGGTGGACGCCATCGTCGGCTACACCTCCAGCGCTAACTGTCTGGCCATCGCGCCCGTGGCTGAGGAGCTGAGAAAGCCGACGGTCGTCCACATCTGTGGGACCCGGCGGCTCTCCGAGGAGCGGCAACTGAAGTACGTGTTCCGGACCTCGAACCACCAGGCCGCGGACAGCGTGATGCTGGCTCGCTATGTCCTCTCCGTGAAGCCCGATGTGAAGACCATCGCCGGCGCCAACGAGGACTACGCCTGGGGCCGAGATTCCTGGGACGACTTCAAGGCGGCCATGCTCAGGCTGAAACCCGACGTCAAGGTGGCGGCGGAGCTCTGGACGAAGATCCAGGCCGGCGAGTACTCGGCCGAGATCTCGAAGCTCCTGGTCGCCAAGCCGGACGTGGTCCACAGCACGTTCTGGTCCGCCGGACTGATCACGTTCGTGAAGCAGGCCGCGCCCCGGGGACTGTTCAAGGACAGCCTGGTGGCCTTGAGCGTGGCCGAGCAGTCCTTGCAGGAGCTCAAGCGGGAGATGCCTGACGGCGTGATCGTCGCTCCCCGGGCGACGCCAGGGTATTTCCTCCATCCGGATCCGGACAAGAACCCGCTCCAGAAGGAATTCGTCGAGGGGATCAAAGCGCGTTACGGGCGCTACCCCGACTACGCCTATCACCGGACGTACCAGGCGCTCGCGGGACTCAAGGCCGCCTATGAGAAGGCCGTTGATCAGGGCGGCGGCCGCTGGCCGAACAGCGACGCCCTCATCAAGGCCTTCGAAGGACTGACCTGGCAAACGCCGTATGGCCCGATCACCATGCGCGCCGATCACCAGGCGGTCCACGGGGGGATCGTGGGGCTGACCAAGTTCAATCCCAAGCACGGGTTCCCCACGATCGAGCGCATGGCCAGCTTCCGGGCGGAAGAGATCATGCCACCGGTCGGGGCCAAGAGCCCCGAGTGGATCGCCACGCTGCCGAAGTAGCGCCGGGTCCCTCGGGAGACATGGGGGCGCGGGAAGCTCTCGCTTGCTTCCCGCGCCGTGCCCGCAGCCGGTGTCGCGGGTGAAGCTTCCGTAGGGCGACGGAAGGCGGATATGCGCCTCTTCACCACCATCGTCATGGACGGTAGCGTGTTCGCCGCCGTCCTCTTCCTTATTTCGGTCGGGTTGACCCTGGTCTTCGGAGTGCTCCGGATCCTGAACGTGGCCCATGGTGGCCTGTACGCCTTCGGGGCGTTCACCGCGACATCTCTGGCCCTGTGGCTTCTCGGCCTGGGCGGGACTCCATACCTCACGTATCTGATGCTGCTGCTGGCCCCCGTGATCGTGGGCCTGGCCGCCGGCCCGCTCATCGAGCGCGCGTTCCTGCAGCGGGTCTACGGCCGGGCGGAGGCCATCCAGCTCTTGCTCACGTTCTCCATCTTCCTGATCCTGGACGACCTGATGAAGCTCATCTGGGGCACCCAGCCCATGTTCGTCAGCGAGCCGTATACGCTCCTCGGGGAATTCTCGCTGTCCGGTATCCGCTACTCCTGGTACCAGGTGCTCCTGATCGTGGTGGCCATCCTCTTCGGTGGAATCCTGGTCTGGGCCGTGCGGGGAACCCGTATCGGCAAGATTGTCGTCTCGGTGATCAACGATCGGGAGATCAGCCAAGCCATCGGCATCAACGTGAACCGCGTGTACATGGTCTCCTTCACCCTGGGCGCTTTCTGCGCCGCCCTGGGTGGCGCGCTCATCGCCCCCACCATCGCCGTGGTGCCCGGCTTCGCCGTGGACGCCACGGTGCTGGCCTTCGCCGTGATCGCCATCGGCGGAATGGGAAGCCTGGAAGGGGCGGCCCTGGGCGCACTCGTCGTCGGGTTGCTCCGGGCGCTCGCCGTGCATTTGCTCCCCGAGGCCGATCTCGTCGTCATCTACATGGCGATGATCCTGGTGCTCGTGGTCCGGCCCCAGGGGCTCTTCGGTCAGGTCGAAGTGCGGAGGATCTGACCTGTGGACGCCAAGCGGCTCCCCCTGGCGCCCGTGGTCGGCGCGACGCTGCTCGCGGCCGTGCCGTTCGTGCTCCCCGATTGGATGAAATTCCTCGTCACCCTGGCCCTGGCCAAGTTCGCGGCGGTCCTGGCCGTGGCTCTGTTCCTCCGCGCCAACCAGGTGAGCTTCGGGCACGCCATGTTCTATGCGGTGGGCGCGTACACCGTGGGCTTCGGGGCCAAGTGGTTCGGCCTGCGGGACTTCGTCCTCCTGGTTCCGCTGGGCGCGCTCCTGGGAGCGGGGGTGGCCGCGCTGGTGGGCCTGGTGATGGCGCGATATCGGGAAGTCTTTTTCGCCATGCTCAACCTGGCCTTCTCGATGATGCTGTACGGAGTCCTCCTCAAGCTGTACTGGGTGACGGGCGGCACCGACGGCCTGAGCGCCGGGACCCCTACGTTTCTCGGATACGCCCCGTCCCGGGAGTACCTGCGGGATGCCCTCTACTACGCCACGCTCGGGGTCACGGGCATCGTCATCTACGCGGTCTTTCGGTTCCTGGCCTCACCCCTGGGCTTCTACCTGAAGGCCATCGCGGACAACGAGATCCGCATCGAGTACTCGGGCGAATCCGTGCGACACGTCATGTACGTCACCTACGTGCTCTCCGGCGCACTCGCCGGGGTGGGCGGCGTCCTGGCGGCGTTCACCGTCGGTCACATCGTGCCTGAGTATTCCTTCTGGATCCAGTCGGGGGACTTCGTCTTCGTCGCCCTGCTGGGCGGCTATGGCAGCGTGGTGGGCCCGCTCCTGGGATCCATCGCCTTCGAGTTCATCCGGACCTATGCCTCGAAGTACTTCCCCAACGAATGGCAGATGGTGCTCGGAATCATCATGCTCGCCATCATCCTCTTCCGGCCCGGAGGGTTGTGGACCATCTACGAAGGGATAGCGGCCCGGTTCGGGCGGCGCGAGCACGAGGTCGAGCGTGCCTGAAGGGCCGGTTCTCCGCACCGTCGACCTCTGCAAGTCTTTCGGGGCAGTCCGGGCTGCCGATGCCATTACCGTGGAGATCGGGGCCGGAGAGCTCGTCGGGATCGTCGGCGCGAACGGCTCCGGCAAAACGACGTTCTTGAACATCGTCACCGGCTACCTGAAGCCCGATCGCGGGCGCATCCTCTTCTTGGGGTCGGACTGTACTGGGCTCCAGCCCCGAACCATGACGAAGCGCGGGATCGCCCGTTCTTTCCAGATCCCCCAGCTCTACACGAATCTCAGCGTCTTGGAATCCCTGCTCCTCTCGCTGGCGGCCGAGGCCGGCCAGGGCACGGCGTTCTGGCGGCCGATGTATCGACGCCAGTGGATCGAGACCGGGCTGGACATGCTGGGACGCTTCGGCCTCAAGGCCTATGCCCACCGCCCGGTGAGCGAGTTGCCCGAGGGTGGCCGGAAGCTCCTGGACATCGCGCTGTCCTTCGCCCTCAAGCCGAAGCTCCTCCTCATGGATGAGCCGACGAGCGGCGTGAGCATCGAGGACAAGTTCCAGGTCATGGACACGCTCATGAAGGTCGTGGCGGAGACCCGTCTCACGACGGTCTTCGTGGAACACGACATGGACGTGGTCCAGCGCTACAGCCGACGCGTCATCGCCTTCGACAACGGCCGGGTGGTTGCCGACGGCGAGCCCGGCCGTGTTCTCACGGATCCCGACGTCCGAAAGGCCGTCCTCGGTCGAGCCTGACGTGCTCACGCTGAGCGACGTCCACGTCAGGATCAAGGGGTTCGTCATCCTCAGGGGCATCACACTGGACGTTCCCGCCGGAGGCCTGATCGGGCTCGTCGGGCGCAATGGGGCGGGCAAGACCACGACGCTCAAGAGCATCACGGGGATTCTGCCGGCGACCGCGGGGCGAATCTTGTTCGACGGCGCCGATCTCCTCCGGGTTCCCGGTCACGGGCGCGCCCGGTTGGGCATCGGATACATGCCCGAGGACCGAAGACTCATCGGGACGCTGACCGTCGAGGACAACATCTCGCTCCCGGCGTGGGCGGGGCGGCTGGACGGCCTGGAGCGCCGGCTGGCCTACATCTACCGACACATGCCCGATGTGAAGCCGCTCGCCCCACGCCGAGCCTCGCAGCTGAGCGGCGGGCAGCAGAAGATGGTCGCCCTGGCCCGAGCCCTGATGACCGGAACGAAGCTCTTGCTGCTGGACGAGCCGTTCGAAGGGCTGTCCCCAGCCCTCGGCGAGAAGCTGGCGCGGACCATCACGGATCTCCAGCAGGACGGCCTGTCGGTCCTGATGGCCGAGTCCGATCAGAGGCGGATCAGCTTCGCGCAGCGGGTCTACGAGATCGAACGCGGCGAGATCATTCAGCGCCCCGCCCCCTGAACCCTCCCGCGGTCGTCGACCTCGTCGGCGTCCAGGACCTCGCGCACCTTGCGAATGATCCCGTCGACCGTGAACGGCTTCTGGAGGAAGTTGTGCCCGACCTGAAGCAGCTGGCTGACGAGATCACCCGTGTACCCCGAGATGTACAGGACCTTGATGCCGGGACGCGCGGCCCGCACCCGATCGAGGAAGTCGGCCGCCGTCATGCCGGGCATGACGGCGTCCAGGATGATCAGATCGATGGGCCCCTGATGGCCCTCCGCGGCACGGAGGGCTTCGTCACCCTCAGGCGCGACGAGCACGGTGTACCCCTGAAGCCGCATGACGTCGCGGATCAGCTCGAGGACCGGTCGCTCGTCGTCGACGACGAGCAGAGTCTCGGTCCCGCTCAGCGAACCCATATCTGACATGAGGGCCGCCTCCCGCGGCGCCCGCCGCTCCGGCGGGTAGGCCTCCCGCGGCGAGGTCCGCCCCGAATCGCTCACGGTCCTGACCATTCGTCCGGACCGGCTGGCCCGCCGGCCGACCAGGCCATTTACCCCCCATCGTCGACGCGTGTCGCGTCGGCCGGTGGGTCCGGAACAATGGGCAGCAGAATCCGGAACGTCGTGCCGACGCCGGGCTCGCTCTGAAAGTCGATCGCGCCGCCGTGGTCCTCGACGATCTTGTGAGTGAGGGCCAGACCGAGGCCGGTCCCGCGCTTCTTCGTCGTGAAGAAGGGATTGAAGACCCGCTCGGCGTCGAGCGGTGAGATCCCGATGCCGGTGTCGGCGATCTCGATCTGCACCCGCCGGTTGAACGCCCGGGGCCGGCCGGGGCGGCGCTCGCCGCCTTCGTGCCAGCCCAGCCGCAACGTCAGCCGCCCATCGGGCCCCAGGGCGTCGATGGCGTTGGCCACCAGGTTGACGAAAGCCTGGTAGAGGGCCTCTTCGTCGGCCTGAATGGGCGGGACGTCGCGCGCATACTCGCGGACGACGGCGATGCGTCGCCCCTCGAGCTGGTTGGCGTGGAGCGCGATCACCCGGTCGAGCACGATTGGCAAACGGACGAGCCCGAACTTGAGGCGCGCCGGCTGGGCCAGCTGGAGCAGCCGCTCCAGGATGCTCTCGATGCGCCGCAGCTCGTGAGGCACGACGCTCTCGAACCGCGCCTGAAAATGGCTATCGTTGAACCGCTTGGCCAGATGCCGGGTGAACGTGATCACCGACGTCAGGGGTGTGCGGATCTCGTGAGCGAGCCCGGCGGTCAGCGTCCCTAGAGCGGCCAGCTGGTCCGAGCGACGCAGCTGGCTCTCGAGCTGCCGGACCGCCGTGAGATCCCGGAAAACGCCGACGGCGCCTAGGTCTTTGCCATCGCCGCCCTTGAGTGGTGCCGTGCTCAGCTCGATCGGCAGCGAGGCCCCCGAGCGCCGCGTGAGAGTCAACGTCACGTTGACGATGGGAGCCCGACTGGCCAGCGTCTCCATGAGGATCTCCCCGATCTCGGGGGTACGGGCGAATACCTCCGTGCTGTACCGCCCGGCCGCCTCACCCGCGAAGTAGCCGGTCAGCAACTCAGCCGCCGGGTTGAGGGTGACCACCCGCCCCTCGAGATCGACGGTGACGATGCCGCTAGTCACCGAGCTCAGGATGCTGTCGGTGTAGCTCTTGAGATCGGCCAGCTCCTCGAAGCGCTGCTTGAGCTGGCCATGGATCTCCTCCACCGCCGCCCGTTGTTGAACGAGCTGGGCAGCCATGTGGTTGAAAGCGAGGGCCAGGCGGCCGATCTCGTCCGCCGTCGTCGGCTCGATCCGCTGGTTCAGGTGCCCCCGGGCGATGGCCGCGGCGCCCTCTTCGAGCCGCTGCATCGGACGGGCGATGTGGCGAGCCACCAGGGCGGCGGCTCCACCGCCGAGCAAGAGCGTGACGAGAGCGAGCGCGGCCAGCTCCAGGCGCGTTTTGAGGACCTCGGCCTCCATGCGGCTCTTGGACAGCCCAACCCGCACGGTGCCCCACTTCTGGCTGCCGACCATCACGGGCACGGCGAAGTCATCGACCGGCTGGCGCCCATCGACGCCCACGGTCTTTTGGGTCAGCGGCGCGCGGGCCTGGGCCGCCCGCTCGTGGACGGGGCCGGCCAGGGCCAGGCCCACGTGCTCGGGGCGGCGACTGTGCGCGGCCACCCGCCCCTCGGCGTCGAGCACGATCGCGTACTCGACGTCCGTCTCGCCGGCGACCCGCGCCACGTTCTGCTCCAGCGCGGTGAAGTTGTAGAGCAGCAGGGGCGCGTAGGAGACGGCGGCCAGACTCCGGGCCAGGACTTCCCCCCGGCGCTC
>JBOHPP010000127.1:0-7466 GCA_050731755.1 Candidatus Rokuibacteriota bacterium
GCGTGGTAGCGCCGCCCAGCCGCGACGTGATTTCGTAGCCGGCCACCAGGCTCTCGATGAGCCGACGGCCGCCGGCTCCGCGCTCCTCGGCGACGGCGAGGGCGGCGGGCAGCACGTGGATCGCGGGGTGACCGCCGCCCCAGCGATTGCCCTCGTCTACCTCGAGCGCCACGCCGGCCGTGGCGTTGGCGAGGGCAGCCAGCATCGGCTCCGCGCGGTCGGCGTGGCCGATCAGGGTGGCGGTCCGCGGACCCGACCGCGCGGCAACCAGGCGGGCCAGGCGCGCGTTCTCGGGCAGCCGGCTGCCGGCCAGGATAGCGCCCAGCGTGTCGAGGATCACATCTTTAGCGGCGGTGACCGTCGCGTCGCTGAGTTCGTCAAAGCGCGTCAGCGCGGCGAGCCGCGCGAGACGATCGAGGTAGTGGGGCCGCGCGTGCACTAGCGCGCCGCGCCGGCGAGCGGCGGCCCCGGCCGGCCTCGGGCCAGGTAGTGTCCGTAGCCGGGCTCCTGCTCGAGCCGGCCATCGTTGAGGAGGGCGCGGCCGCGCAGGAACGTCATCCACGGCCGGCCCCGGATCTTCCAACCCTCGTAGAGCGTCCAGCCCGCCATGCCGTGGTGATCGGCGACCCGGATCGTGCCCTCGGGATCCGGATCGATGATCAGCAGGTCGGCATCGGCACCCGGGCGAATCGTGCCCTTGCGCGGGTAGAGCCCGAAGATCCGCGCCGGGTTCTCGCCCAGCACCCGCGCCATCCACGTGATGGGCAACCCGCGCTTGACGACGCCTTCGCTGAACATCAGCGGCACCATCGTCTCCACCGATGGCGCGCCGAATGGAATCGGCCGGCCCTGGGGATCGACGAAGATATTCTTCCACCCCGGTTCCTTGGCGGCCTTGGCCCGGGGGGCGTGATCGCTGCCCACGCTGGAGATGTGGCCGTCGGCGAGCCCCGCCCAGAGGGCCTCGCGGTCGGGGCCGTCGGCGCGGCGGAGCGGTGGCCCCATCTTGGCCAGCGGCCCCCAGCGCGCCATCTCGTCCTCGGTGAGCAGCAGGTACTGGGGACAGGTTTCGGTCCACACGCGCTGACCGCGGGCCTGAGCCTGCTTGATGCGCTCCAGGCCGAGCTGGGTGGAGAGATGAACGACGTAGACCGGGGCCCCCGTCATCGCGCCCATGGCAATCGCCCGGTTGATCGCCTCTTCCTCCGTCCAGTCCGGACAGGTGGCGGGGAAGTGGCGGGGATCGACACGCCCCTCGGCCAGCGCCTTGTTCTCGAGGTGGTCGATCACGTCGCCGTTCTCGCAGTGGAGCTGGGCCACGCCCCCGTGGGCGGCGATCAGCTCCATGGCCCGGCAGATGAAGTCGTCCGAGCACATCCGGGGTGGACGCTTCTTGTAGGTCATGAACATCTTGAAGGAGCTGACGCCGAGCCGGACGGCCTCGGCCAGACCGTCGAGGATCGGCGGCTGGTTGAAGAGGATGAAGTGAAAGCCGAAGTCGAGCACGGACTGCTGCTCGACGTCCTTCCGCAGACGCGTGATGGCCTGAGGCAGCGTCTCGCCGGCCTTGTCGTCGTAGACCCCGAAGCCCAGCAGTGTCGTGAGCCCGGCGTGGGCGGCGGCGATGGGGCCGCCCCGCCAGTCGTCGTACTCCGGGCCCAGGTGGATGTGACAGTCGATCGCCCCCGGCAGCACGTACTTGCCCCGCGCGTCGACGTAGCGGTCGGCCTCCGGCAGCAGCTCCGGCGCGCCGACGGCCACGATGGTCTCGCCGCGGATGGCCACCGCGGCGTCGAGGACGTCGGTGGCCGTCACCACCTGACCGCCGTGCACGATCGTGTCGACGCGCATGCGCGACCTCAGCGGATCTCGGTCTTGGACTTCCACTTGACCAGCCCGGGCTCGGTCTCCTCCAGCAGCCGGGTGTAGAAGACGCTCTCGGGCGGGAACTTCTGCTTGATGCGGTCCAGCGAGTGCAGGAAGTCCACGAACTCGCCCATGCCGCGGTAGATCTTGTCGTTCATCTCCATGGAGTAGATGTTCAGCGCCATGATGTCGCGGGCCAGCGCCTCGTCCATCTTCATCTCTTTGGCCACGATCTTCACCGTCGCCTCGCGGTTGGTGTTGATCGTGTCCGTGGCTTTCCGCAGCGCCCGCAGGACGGCCTTGAGGGTGTTGGGGTTCTCCTTGAGCATCTTCCCGCTGGCCACGACGCCGGCGTGCACGTGCAGCCAGTCGACCTGGCCCTCCTTGCCCGGGATGAAGCTCCGGTTGCCGGTGAAGTACACCTTGCCCCCGGCCTGCTTGACGGCGTTGAAGACCCAGGGGGCCCACGCCGCCATGGCGTCGATGTCGCCTTTGGCCAGCGCGGTGACCGCGTCCGGCGGCGCGAGATTGACGAACTGGATCTTGGAGAAGTCCACGCCGCTGTCCCGGGCCATGGCCTGGATGGCCATCGTCACCGAGGCGCCCTTGGGCATCCCGATCTTGATCTTCTCCAGATCCTTCGGCGAGCGCACCAGCTCCTGGGCGCGCTTGCCCAGCACCACCTGCTGAGTGCCGGCAATGTCGCTCTGGGGCGCGATGTTGTAGATCGTCTGCCCGGCGGCGGCGATGGGGACCACCATGGTGGCGGTAGCCGTGCCCAGGTGGATGTTGCCGGCTCCCCACATGGAGGGCAGATCGGTGCCGGCGATGTACCAGCGCGGGTTCACCTTGACGCCCTCCGCCTTGAAGTAGCCCATTTGATCGGCGACCGCGAACTGGGCGGACATCTGCGGGTCGCGCACGATCCAGGCGTCGACCTCGGCCACCTCGGGCTTGCCCTGGGCCAGGGCACCGGCGGCGCCGGTCAGCAGGAGCAGCAGGGCCAGGACTCCGGTCAGCATTCGCATGACATGCTCCTTTCAGGCCGCGGCCCGCCAGCGGAGCGCTCGGCGCTCGGCGGCCAGCAGCAGCGCGTTGATCAGCGATCCCAGAAGCCCCAGCAGCAGGGCCCCCATGACGATCTGGGCCGGGTTGAAGAAGGTGCGGCCCTCCATGATGAGGTGGCCGAGTCCGGCGTCGGCGCCCATGAACTCGGCGCCCACGATGACGAAGAGCGCCAACCCGACGCCCAGCCGCAGGCCCACGATGATACCCGGCAGCGAGGCCGGCAGCACCACCCGGCGGATGAGGTCGGCGCGGGAGGCGCCCAGGCTGGCCGCCGCCCGCAGCAGCATGACGTCCGCCCGCAGCACGCTGGCCGCGATGGCCACGAACATCGGAAAGAACGTCGTGTAGCCGATGAAGGCCACCTTCGAGGCCTCCTCGAGGCCGAACCACACCAGGAACATGGGCAGGAAGGCGAGCGGAGGGATGGGGCGCACGAACTCGACGACGGGCTCGACCATGAGCCGCAGCGGCGCGCACATGCCGGCCACGATGCCGAGCCCGAGGGCGGCT
Organism: Candidatus Rokuibacteriota bacterium; assembly: GCA_050731755.1. Lineage (GTDB taxonomy): Bacteria > Methylomirabilota > Methylomirabilia > Rokubacteriales > CSP1-6 > JBOHPP01. The sequence goes on from JBOHPP010000127.1 coordinate 3,445, forward strand.
ACGGCGGCCAGCCCGAAGCCCTGGGCCACTCGGGCCAGTGAGGTCAGCACGTGCCGCAGCAGCTCGCCGTCGCGGGCGCTCTGCACGCCCACGGCGGCGACCTCCGCCGGTGTGGGCAGGAGGACGGGATTCACCACTCCCAGGCGCGCGTTGCCGTGAGCGATGGCCGCCCAGAGGGCGAGTACCGCGAGCAGCGCGGCGAAGCGGGTGACCGCTGAGCTCACGGGTGCACCTTGGCCACTTCTTCCTTGACCACCCGGGTGATCTCGCTCTCGTACTGCGTGAACTCGGGCGCGAAGCGGTCCCGGAGGTCGGGCAGCTTGATGGGGAACACCTGCTTGATGCGCCCCGGCGCCGAGGTCATGACTACCACCCGGTCGGCCAGGTACACGGCCTCGCGGATCGAGTGCGTCACGAACAGGATCGTCTTGTGCTCCAGCCGCTGGATTCGCGACAGCTCGTCCTGCAGCACCTCGCGCGTCTGGGCGTCGAGCGCCCCGAACGGTTCGTCCATGAGGATGATCGCCGGGTTATTGGCCAGGGCGCGAGCGATGGCCACCCGCTGTTTCATGCCGCCCGAGAGCTGGACGGGGAACTTCTCGGCGTGCGCCCCGAGACCCACCAGGTCCAGGTAGCGAGCGACGACCGCCCGCCGCTGCGCTGCCGCCAGTCCTTTCAGCACGAGGCCGAACTCGACGTTGCCGGCCACCGTGAGCCAGGGGAACAGCACGTACTCCTGGAACACGACGCCTCGATCCGCCCCGGGGGTGGTTACCGCTTGGCCGTCGACCAGCACGGTTCCCGCGCTCGGGGCCAGGAAGCCGGCCACGATGTTGAGCAGCGTGGACTTGCCGCACCCCGAGGGCCCTAGGAGGCACACGAACTCGCGGTCGGCAACCTCCAGGTCGATGTCCACCAGCGCCTGGGCCGTTCGGCCGGCGGCCCCGAACGATTTGCTCACGCGCTGGATCTGGATTTTGGCGTCGCCGCGCATTTCCGGTCTCAACTCGGGTGCTGCCAGCGGAGGAGGTGGCGCTCGCCTAGGCGCACCAGCGCGTTGCCCGCGTAGCCCAGCAGCCCCAGCACGATGGCCGCCCCCAGCATCTGAGGCACCAGAAAGAAGTTGCGCCCGTCGTTGATGAGGAAGCCCAGCCCCTGCTCGGCGCCGATGAACTCCGAGATGACGATGACGAAGAAGGCCAGCGCCAACCCGAGCCGGAGGCCGGTGAGGAGATCGGGCAGGGCCGCCGGCAGGATCACGCGGGCGAAGAGCGACAGCCGATGGGCCCCCAGGCTCTGCGCCGCTCGCAGGAGCAGCGGATCGATCTGCCGCACGGCGTGCACGGTGGTCAGGAACATGGGAAAGAAGGTCGCGTAGGTGATGAAGCCAACCTTGGAGGTTTCGCCGATGCCGACCCACACGATGAAGAGCGGCAGCATGGCCAGCGGCGGGATCGGGCGCAGCAGCTCGACGATGGGCTCGACCAGGTTGCGCAGCGGGCGGAAGTAGCCGGCGGGCAGGCCGAGCCCGACCGCCAGCAGCGCGCCGGAGTGAAATCCGAGGACGACCCGCTCGAGCGTCGCGGCCACGTGGCCCCATAGCTGGCCCTTCACCGCGAGGTCGATCACGGCGCCCACGACCACCCACGGTCCGGGCAGAAAAATAGGGTTGAAGAGCCGGAGGAGCACGACCAGCCCGGAGGCCAGGCTCCAGAGAGCGAGGAAGCCCACCACGGCTCCGAGCCGCAGCCGCCACGCCCGTCCGCCCGGAAGGGCTGGCCCGCGCAGGCCGGACTCCATCAGCGCGGGCAGGCTGGTGACGAGTGAGGCAGCGCCGGCCCGGTCGTTCACAGCATCACCAGGCCGCCGTTGACGTCGAGAGCGGCGCCGGTGACGTAGCCGGCCGCGTCCGAGGCCAGGAAGAGCACGCACTCGGCGATCTCCTCGGGCTGGGCCACGCGGCGCAGTGGGATGGTCTCGGTGATCTTCGCCACTTCCGCCGGCGTGCGCAGCGCGGTGAAACGCTCGGTGGCCACGGTCCCGGGGGCCACCGCGTTGACGGTGATCTCTTTGAATCTCACGCCCCACCGGCCCGTCCGGGCGGATCGCCGGCGACTTTGAACATCGCGGTCTCGATGCCGAGCGCGCTTTTGCCGACGGTCTCCAGCATCCGATCGACCGATGGGACCATGAGCGTGCAGGTGCGGAGGTCACGATAGGCACGCTCGACGGGGTGCGCTTTGTAGGCGCCCCGGCCGCCGACGAGCTGCATGGCCTTGGTGGTGGCGTGCAGCCCGGCCTCGGTGGTGATGTACTTGGCCTTCGCGGCGAGGATGGCGCGCCCGGCCGAATCGGCCTCCGCCCATCGCGCCGCCGCCTCCGTCAGCAGGAGGCCGGCGGCCTCGAGCTGAACCGCCAGCTCCCCCACGTGACGCTGGACGCCGGGTTCGTGGGCGATCGGCAGCGGGTCCGGCTTGAAGACGCGCTGCCTGGCGTAGTCCAGGGCGAACTCTACCGCCGCCTGGGCGATGCCGAGATAGATGGCGGCGTAGCCGAGGGCAAAGCCCTCGATGACGCCCACCTTGAGCGGATCCCCGACGTCACCGATGACGGCGTCCCTGGCCACGACGCACTGGGTGAAGGTCACCGACGGACTGTAGGTGGCCCGCATGCCCAGGGTGTCCCAGGCGCCGTCCGTCACGATGCCCGGCGTATCGGCCGGGACGAGGGCGACCAGCAGAGCCTTGGCCATGTCGGTCATGCCGTCCAGGGCGCACCAGACCAGGTAGTAGCCGGCGCCGTTGGTCATGGTGCAGAAGTGCTTCACGCCGTCGATGACCCATCCTCCCTCGTGATGGCGGATGGTCGTTTCCATCAGCAAGGTGCGGGAGAAGGAGAGCGCCGGCTCGCTGCCCCAGGAGCCGAACAGCCGACCTCGCTCGGTCACCTCCGTGTAGTACTGCCCCTTCTGCGCCTCGGTGGCCAGCGCGTCGATGAAGCGCATGACCGTAGAGTGCATGTGGACGGTCATGGCCGTGCTGGCGCAGCCCTTGGCGATCGTCCGCACCACTTCGGTGTAGGTGGGCATGTCGAGGCCGAGGCCGCCGTACCGTTCGGGCACCGCCATGGCCAGCAGGCCGGCCTTCCACAGGTCGCGCCAGCTCTCGACCGGATTGACCGCCTCGCGGTCGTAGTGCGCGGCTCGAGGGGCGATCGTGTCGCGGGTGACACCAGCGGCCCGTTCGACGATCGCGCGTTGCGCGGCCGACAGCCCGGCCATGGTTCAACTGGGCCGGGCGGCCGCGGCTCCCGTGCCGACCTTGTTACAGCGACACGTCCCGATCTGGTGCAGCTCGATCAGGTTGCCGGCAGGATCGTGCATGAAGAGCTGCTCGGCGTAGGGACCGGTCACGCCAACGATCGAGAAGTACTTCTGGCCGAGCCGCTCGAGCTCCTTTTTCGCTTCCTGGATGTCCGGCACGGCCAGGGCGACGTGGGGCAGCGACGGGTCGTCCTGGGGACTCTTGGCCAAGGACGAGGTGCCGGTGACCCCCATGAGGTGGATCTGCGCGGTGCCCAGCTCCATCCAGTAGCCGGGCTGCCCCGGGATGTGGCGGCCGGGGTCGGGTGTGAGCCCGAGCACGCGGGTGTAGAAGTCGAGCGCATGGTCCAGCGTGTCGGGCGCGACGCGAATACCGTGATGATGCATCTCAAGAACCTTGACGGCCATGGAACCCTCCTTGAACCGGGGCCAGGCGGTCCAGCACGGTGCCCCAGATCCCTTTGGGCAGGAACAGCACGAAGGCCATGAAGATGGCGCCCACCACGATGGGCCACCACTCGATGACCCGACTCAGGCGCTCCTCGAGCACAAGGTAGGTGACCGCCCCCACGAATGGCCCGAAGAAGGTGCCCGCCCCGCCCAGCAGCGTCATCATCACCACCTGGCCCGACGTCGACCAGTAGAGTGCCTCGACCGGGACCACCGTCAGGCGCAGCGCCTCCAGCGCGCCGGCCAGCCC
>JBOHPP010000128.1:0-13687 GCA_050731755.1 Candidatus Rokuibacteriota bacterium
CTCCCAGGCCACGCGTGCGCGCCCGTCGCACGGTTGGGCGGCGACGCCCGGCGGCCCGCGGACGACGGACGGCGGGCGCCGCGGCATCTGAACCGTCCAGCGCCGCCTGAGAACATCGGACGCCGTCGCCGGGTCGAGGATCGATGATCGCCGAGGTGCTCTCATGATCAACGTGCTGGGAATCGGGGTCTCGTCTGCGGGCGGGACGTGGCGCTTGCGCCGGGTGTGTGCGCACCTGGAGACTGGTGAGCTGACCATCGTGGGTCTCGGCTGATCGCCAGACACGGATGGCGTTGCTCGACGCCGTGACCGCCCGCCAGATTCCGACCGAGGGGCGGGTCTGGATCGACGGGAATCCCGTGATGCCCGAGACGGTCGGTCTGGTGCGCGCCCGCGTCGGCGAGGTCGATCTCCACGGCCCGCTCGCCGATAACCGCTCGCTGCTCTGGAACGTCCTGCTCGTGCCCGGCCAGCGCCCGCAAGCATTGTGGACCTGGCTTCGGCTCGCCGTGCGCGGCGTTCGTGGACCGGCCCTCAAGGCCCTCGACAGTGTCGGCCTCGAGCGGCAGGCCTACGAGCGCGTCGGCGGACTCGATCCCTGGTCCCGCCGCCGGGTGCTCGTGGCGCGCGCACTGGCGGGGGGCCGAGGTCGGTGGTCCTCCGGGAGGTCGACCAGGGGCTCTCGCTCGCCGACGCCGCCGACGTGCTGGGGCTGTTACGGACCCTGGCGCGCTGCGAGCGGCTGACCGTGCTCGTCAGCGCCGCTCACCCGATCCTCGTTCAAACCTTCGCCCACCGCGTCCTGGCCATTGCGAAAGGCGGCGTCGTGTTCGATGCGCCGCCCGGCGGCGCGATCGAGGAATCCACCTGGGCGCCGGCGGCGCTGGCCAAGACGGGCTGACCGAGCGGTATGGAGGGCCATGTCGGGCCCCCCCATCTCGTTAAGCGCTCCGACGCTTGGCCGCGTGCGACGGTGCCGACCGAATCTTTCGGGCGCTCGCCTTGGCCAGCGGCCGCCGGCCGCGGGTGGTGATGGCGCTCGCGGGCTTACTGCCCCCTCCGGCCGTGACCTCGTGCGCGATCTCCCCGGCGGCGCCCATCGTGGCCTTGACGGCGTGCTCGGCGACCGTCACCAGGTCCCCCCCGATCTCGTTCATCGCCCGGATCGAGCCCCGAACAGCAGCGACCGCGGTCGCGCCGACTTCCTTGCCTACGTCCTGGACGCCGGACACGGCGGCGACGAGCGTGCTCCTGACGAGATTGACCACGCCGACCGAAATGGCTTCCCCACTGCTCATCGTCGTCTGAATCGCGCGCTGCACCGATCCGGCATCAGTTGAGCGCGGCGTCCGACCCTGGGCGATCCTCGGCTTCCTGTCCGCCATCGACGTCCTCCTGTCGGGTACCATCCGGTTCTCCTCCAGCCCGAGCGCCTGCATTGACTCGCGACTCCCCCTCAGCGGGGCCCCAGGGTAGCCAAGGCCGACCCCGTTCCGCAACACGTCATTTGTTCGACATCAAACCGTCACGGTCTGGCGCGATGCTGGCCTCGGACCGACAAGCGGAGCGAGGACGAGCGGAGCGCCCGGCGCGTGATCGCCAGGCGACGGGGGAGGGCGAGCCATGAGCGTAGCGCCGCTCAGAGAGACGGGATTCGACCCGGTAGTGGCCGGCCACACTGTGTTCCGCCGGCTCCTGGAGGCGACCGCCAACCCCGGTGCCGTCGTCGAGCTCGATGGGCCGCACCTGATGGTCCAGCCCGGAAGGCTTGCCGGGGCCTGCGTGCTGCTTCTGGCCGTCCTCGATGACGACGTGAGCCTGCGCGTGATCGGTCCCCTGGCCGACTCGATCGGCGAGTACCTGCGCTTCAACACCGGCGCCCGCTCGGCGCCGGTGGACGCGGCGGACTTCGTGTTCGTCACCGGTTCGACGTCGGGGGCGCAGCTCAGCCAGGTCCGTGAGCGCTCCCGGCCAGGCGGCGTCACGCTCATCTATGCGCCGGAAACCCTGAGCCCGACGCCGTTTGCCCGCTCCGTGACGCTGGCGCTGGCTGGGCCGACCGTGTCCAGCGTCCGCCGCCTGTACGTCTCCGGCATCGACCACGCCGAAATCGATCGGCTGCATTCGCTGGGCCACACCCCGCCCGGCGTGGACCTGTGGCTGGCCGCGGGTCAGCGCGGGCTGGCCGTGATTCCGCGCTCGACCATCTGGATCCGCGAGAGCTAGCGGGCCGGCGGCAGCGCGGCGACCGCGGCCGCCCAGGCGGCTGGCCGCCGGCGCCCGGCGGTTCACCAAGGATTTACCCCGGCGTCATGGTCCTGTAACGCGGCGGCCGGAGACTCGGCCTCGTGGCCAAGGCAGTCGAGCAGCGGGTGGGGTCGCCGCCGGAGCGTGTCACGCCGGCCCCCGGTCGCGTGCTGATCGTGGAGGACGAGCCCGACGTCGCCGAGTTGATCCGCTACAACCTCCAGAAGGAGGGGTACGAGGTCCTGCTGGCCACCAACGGAACCGACGCGCTGAAGCGGGTGCGCGAGTCACGTCCCGACGTCGTCCTTCTCGATCTCATGGTGCCCCAGCTCAACGGCTGGGAGATCTGCCGCCGCCTCAAGCAGGACCCGGACACGCGCGGGATCCCTGTGATCATGGTCACCGGTCGCGTCGAGGAGGGCGACAAGGTGCTCGGCTTCGAGCTGGGCGCCGACGACTACGTCACCAAGCCGTTCTCGCCGCGGGAGCTCATCGCCCGTATCCGGGCCGTGGTTCGGCGCGGCAAACCCGCTGAGGGAGCGGAGCGGAAGCTCCACCTCAAGGCCGGCGAGCTTGAGATCGACCGCTACCGCTTCGAGGTTCGCATGAAGAGCCGCACGGTGGACCTCACTCCCAAAGAGTTCGAGCTGCTGGCGGCGCTGGTCGGAAGCCCCGGCCGCGTGTTCGGCCGCGAAGAGCTGCTGGACCTCGTCTGGGGCCGTGACGGGTTTGTGGAGCCGCGCACGGTGGACGTCCACCTGGCCCGCCTGCGGGGCAAGTTCGCCGCCGCCCGGCTGCCCGCTCCGGCCATCGAGACGGTGCGTGGCGTCGGCTACCGGTTCCGGGAGTTCGCGTGAACCGCGCGTTAACGCATTTGTAACAGCGCGTTCATGGGCCGGAAACATCGATGACCGACCATCAACGACAGGGGGAGAGGAGACACGGAATGAAGAAGCGTGGAATGGTCGCTGTGGCCTTGGCCGCCCTCGGGCTGCTCGCCGGCGTCGCCGCCGCCCAAGTCCAGCTCGATTCGGGGCTGCCCGCCTACCAGGCGGTCAGCGGGGTCAGCGGGAACATCAGCAGCATCGGCTCGGACACCCTCAACAACCTGATGACCTACTGGGCCGAGAGCTTTCAAAAGTTCTACCCGAACGCCAAGATCCAGATCGAGGGCAAGGGCTCCTCGACGGCGCCGCCCGCCCTGATCTCGGGCACGGCCCAGCTTGGCCCGATGTCACGGCCGATGAAGGGCTCGGAGATCGATCAGTTCGAGAAGAAGTATGGGTATAAGCCCACGCCGGTCCGGACGTCGGTCGACGCGCTGGCCGTGTTCGTCAACAAGGACAATCCCATCAAATGTCTGACGGTCCCTCAGGTTGACGCGATCTTCTCCAAGTCGCGCCGTCAAGGCCACCGCGAGGACGCGCGGACTTGGGGCCAGCTCGGCCTCACCGGCGAGTGGGCGAACCGGCCCATCAGCCTCTACGGCCGCAACTCGGCCTCGGGCACCTACGGCTTCTTCAAGGAGCACGCGCTCAAGAACGGCGACTACAAGGACGAGGTGAAGGAGCAGCCGGGCTCGGCTTCGGTGGTGCAGGGCGTGACGGTGGACCGCTTCGCCATTGGCTACAGCGGTATCGGCTACGCCACGGCCGGCGTGCGGGCGGTGCCGCTGGCCGACAAGGAAGGCGCCCAATGCGTGGAGGCCAGTCCGGACAACTCGTACGCGGGGACCTATCCGCTGGCGAGATTTCTCTACGTTTATGTCAACAAGGCGCCGGGCAAGGCCCTGGATCCGCTCACGCGGGAATTCGTCAAGCTGGTGCTCTCTAGGCAAGGGCAGCAGGACGTGGTCAAGGACGGCTACTTCCCCATTCCGGCCGCGATCTCAAAGGAAGAGCTGAACAAGATCCAGTAGGGCGGCGTCCATCGTGGCCATCCGCACGGAAGCGTTGCGAACGGGGGGGCCGGCGAGGCCGGCTCCCCCGCTCGCGGTCTCCCACCGCCGCACGGCCCGCCGCATCCTCGCCGACCGCTGGGCCGCCCGCCTCGTGGTGCTCGGCGGCGTCATCATCATCGCCTCCATCCTGGCCATCCTCCTCGTCATCGCGGTCGAGGTCTATCCGCTCTTCAAGCCGCCGGTGGCCGAACCTCTGGCCGTGGCCGCGTCGACGAGCGGCCCTGCGACGCCGGGCGACAGCGCGGGCGTCGACGAGTACCGCGAGATCGCCTACGCCGTCACCGATCATGGGCGCGTCGAGTTCGTGCCGCTCATCGCCGAGCGACGCCTGTCCCCCGTCGTTGTCCCCGGCCTCGCCGGGGCGCGGGTGACGACGGTCGCCCAGTACGGGAGGGGCCGCCACGCGCTGGGCACGAGCGACGGCCGGGTCATCCCGCTCGAGGTGAAGTTCGAGGTGACCTTCAAGGACGGTGTGCGAACGGTGACGCCAGAGGCCGTATTCGGCGAGGCCGCGGTGCTCGACCCCGGGCGAGGGCGCGCCATCCGGCGGCTCGCCGTGGCCGCGCCGGCTGCCGGGCCGCTCACGGTGGCCCAGGTGGGGCCGACCGACCTCATCGTCCAGACGGTGGTCGAGCGCAAGGCCCTCATCGGCGCGAGCCGGAGGGAAGAGTCGCTCCAGCCGCTCCCGGTCAGCCTGGACGGCGAGGTGAGCGCGCTCGCCCTCGATGGGCGGGGGGAGGACCTCTTCCTCGGGACGTCGCGTGGTCAGGTGCTCCGCTATGACCTGCGCGACCCCGCCACCCCCGCGGCGGTGGAGGTGGTGACGCCCGGCACCGGCGCCCCCGTGACAACGCTAGGTTTCCTGATCGGCGACCGCACCCTGGTCGTGGGCGACGCAGGCGGGCGTGTCAGCACCTGGCAGGTAGTGCCGCCGCCCGATGGCGGTGTCCCGCGTCTCACCCGTATCTACGAATTTGCTGCGCACGACGCGGCCGTGACCGCCATCGCCGCCTCCCGGCGCGACAAGGGGTTCATCACCGCCGACAGCGGGGGCCGTCTCCACGTGAGCTACGGCACCTCCGGTCAGACGCTGCTCCGGCTGGCCGCCCCGACGGCGGACTTGCGTAGCATCGTCTTCGCGCCCAAGGCCGACGGGCTGCTCGCCATTGGCGGTGACGGGCGCCTCGGCCACTGGCGCCTGGACAACCCACATCCCGAGGTGACCCTGCGCACGCTGTTCGGGGCGGTCTGGTACGAGGGCTACCCCCGGCCCGAGTACGTCTGGCAGTCCACCGGCGGCACCGACGACTTCGAGTCAAAGCTGAGCCTCACCCCCCTGGTCTACGGCACGTTGAAGGGGACCTTCTACGCACTGCTCATCGCGGTCCCGCTGGCGCTGCTCGCCGCCCTCTACGTGAGCGAGTTTATGCACCCGACCATCAAGGGCTACGTCAAGCCCGTGGTCGAGATCATGGCCGCGCTGCCCAGCGTGGTCCTCGGCTTCCTGGCCGGACTCTGGCTGGCTCCGATGGTGGAGCGCGTGGTGCCAGGTCTGGTCCTGCTGCCCCCGGTGCTGACGGCGGGTATCCTGGGCGCGCTGCTCCTCTGGCGGGGGCTGCCCGCCCCCGTGCGCGGTCGTTTTCGGCCCGGCGCGGAAGCGCTCCTGCTGGTGCCCGTGGTCCTGGCCGCTGGCTGGCTGGCCATCGGGCTGGGCGGCCTCGCTGAGGCCTGGCTTCTCAGCGGCGACTACCGCGGGTGGCTCCTTTCCGTGCTCGGGCTTACCTACGACCAGCGCAACTCGCTGGTGGTGGGCGTGGCCATGGGCTTCGCGGTGATCCCAATCATCTTCACCATCGCCGAGGACTCGCTGGCCAACGTCCCTCAGCACCTGCGCGCCGGCTCGCTCGCGCTGGGGGCGACGCGCTGGCAGACGGCGCTGAGGATCGTGCTGCCCACGGCCAGCCCGGGGATCTTCTCCGCGATCATGATCGGCTTCGGTCGGGCCGTCGGCGAGACCATGATCGTCCTGATGGCGACCGGCAACACGCCGGTCATGGACTGGTCGATCTTCAGCGGCTTCCGGGCGCTGTCAGCCAATATCGCAGTCGAGCTCCCCGAGGCGCCCGAGGGCGGAACACTCTTCCGCGTCCTCTTCCTGGCCGCACTCCTGCTCTTCTGCCTCACCTTCCTCGTCAACACCGCGGCTGAGCTGGTGCGGCTCCGGCTGCGCCGGAAGTACCGATACCTGTGAGCGCGCGAACCGGCCTCTGGCGGAGCGGGGAGCCGTTCATTTGGCTCACCGGGGGGGCCCTGGTCCTGGCCCTCATCATGGTGGGGGGCCTGGTCGGGATAATTCTGATCCATGCGCTCGGCTTCTTCTGGCCGGGCGCTGTCCTGCAGGCCACCCTCGCCGATGGCACCGTGCTGACGGGGGAAGTGGTGGAGCGCGAGCGCATCCCGGGCCAGGCCGGGCAGTACCGCATCAAGCTCAAGGTTGGCAACCGCGACCTCTATGGCGCCGACTTCGTGTGGGCCGACGAGGCCAAGATCGTCAAACGCAGGTACCCCCCCGAGGTCGCCGTGATCGAGCGCACCGAGTGGGGCGTGCTCATCGGCACGCCGACCGAACTGCGCCAGCCCTTCGGGGCGGGGGTGACGGGGCCGGCCGGGGTGTGGGCGGAGGCCCTGAAGCGCCTGCCCGATACCACGCGTGTCCGCCGGGAGATCCGGCGGATCGAGACAGGGGACATCGGCGCCATCAACCATGCCCAGGAGCGGATCCGGCTGCGCCGGCAAAGCCTGGAGCTGCGCGACGTCAGCGCCGGCCCCGAAATCGAGGCGCTCGAGCGAGAACTCGCCGCGCTGGGAGCCCGCTATCAGGAACAGCAGGCGCGGCTCGCCGCGCTTCGGGCCCGACCCACGGCGAGCTTGGTGGTGGCCGCCGACGGCGGCAAGACGAAGGAGCTGCCGCTCAGCCAGGTGGTCGATGTCATCTTCCCCAACGCCATGAGTGTCCTGGCCAAGAGTGCCCACTATGCGGGCAAGGTCTGGGAGTTCGTCGCCGATGACCCCCGGGAGTCCAACACCGAGGGCGGCGTGTTCCCGGCCATCTTCGGCACGGTCATGATGGTGATGCTCATGTCGGTCATGGTCACTCCCCTCGGCGTGCTGGCGGCCTTCTACCTGCGTGAGTACGCCACCCAGGGAACCTTCGTGAGCGCGGTGCGGGTGGCGGTCAACAACCTAGCCGGCGTCCCCTCCATCGTCTTCGGCGTGTTCGGTGTCGGCTTCTTCATCTACTTCGTGGGCGGCACCATCGATCGCCTCTTCTACCCGGAGGCCCTGCCCACCCCGACGTTCGGCACCGGCGGCATCCTGTGGGCCTCGCTTACGCTGGCCCTCCTTACGATCCCGGTGGTGATCGTGGCCACCGAAGAGGGGCTGGCGGCGATCCCGCCGGGGATGCGCGAGGCCTCGCTGGCCCTGGGTGCGACCAAGCTGGAGACGACGCTGCGGGTGGTGCTGCCGGCGGTCCTCCCGTCGATCCTGACCGGGCTGATCCTGGCCATGGCCCGGGCCGCCGGGGAGGTGGCCCCCCTGATGATCACCGGGGTGGTGAAGCTGGCCCCCGCGCTGCCCATCGACGGCTTCTGGCCGTTCGTCCATCTCGAGCGCAAGTTCATGCACCTGGGCTTCCACATCTACGACGTGGGCTTCCAATCGCCCAACGTGGACGCGGCCCGGCCCATGGTCTTCACGACGACGCTGCTCCTGCTGACGATCGTGGTGCTGATGAATCTGACCGCCATCGCCCTGCGCAACCGCCTGCGGCGAACGTACGCGATGGCGGCGGTCTGACCATGCCCCGCCGGGCTCGGAGGTGCTGATGTCCCCCAACGTGAACGTGGCCGCGAGTCTGCGCCCCCACGCCGCTCCCGCCGGTATCATGGAAGCGCCGATGGTGGAGATCGAACGGCTGTCGCTCTGGTACGGGCCCAAGCAGGCCCTGAAGGACGTGACGATGGCCGTCCCCAAACACCGGATCACCGCGTACATCGGGCCCTCGGGCTGTGGCAAGACCACGCTGCTGCGCTGCCTCAACCGGATGAACGATCTGGTGGACGGCGTCCGCATCGCCGGGATGGTCCGCATCGGCGGCACCGACATCTACGACCCGTCACTCGACGTCACCGGCCTCCGCAAGCGGGTGGGCATGGTCTTCCAGAAGTCGAACCCGTTCCCGAAGTCCATCTTCGAGAATGTGGCCTACGGGCCCCGCATCCTGGGGGTGCGAAATCGGGATGAGCTGGCCGGCCTCGTGGAGCGCAGCCTCCGCGCGGCCGCCCTGTGGGACGAGGTCGAGGATCGCCTGCACGACTCCGCGCTGGGCCTGTCCGGTGGCCAGCAACAGCGGCTCTGTATCGCCCGGGCCGTCGCCGTGGAGCCTGACGTGTTGCTGATGGACGAGCCCTGCTCGGCCCTCGACCCCATCGCCACCGCCAAAATTGAGGAGTTGATGCTCGAGCTGAAAGCGTCCTACACCATCGTGATCGTGACGCATAATATGCAGCAGGCGGCCCGGGTCAGCGACTACACCGGCTTTATGCTCCTGGGGGAGCTGGCGGAGTTCGGGGTCACCCGGGAGCTCTTCACCAACCCCCGGGACAAGCGGACGGAGGACTACATCACCGGGCGCTTCGGGTAGAGCGGAGGGGCGATGTCGAGGCACTTCCACGAGGAGCTCGACGGGCTCAAGCAGACGCTGCTGGCCATGGGCGCGCTCGTCGAGGACCAGATCCGTCGCGTCATGCGCGCGCTCGTCGAGCGGGACGGCGACCTGGCTCGCGAGGTCATCGATCGCGACCGCCAGGTGAACACCTACGATGTCGAGATCGACGAGAAGTGCGTGGAGCTGCTGGCCCTCTACCAGCCCACCGCCGGCGATCTCCGCTTCATCACCACCGCCATGAAGATCGTGACCGATCTGGAGCGGATCGGCGACCAGGCCGTGAACATCGCTCAGCGGGGCCTCGAGCTCAACGAGGAGCCCCAGCTCAAGCCCTACATCGACCTGCCCCGCATGGCCGAGAAAGCCCAGCGGATGGTGAAGGATGCGTTGGACGCCTTCGTCGGCCGGGACACCACCTTGGCCCGGGAGGTGTGCGCCCGTGACGCGGAGGTCGACGCGCTCAAGGAGCAGATCTTCCGGGAGCTGCTGACCTACATGATGGCCGATCCCAAGACGATCCCCCGGGCCATCCGGCTGATCCTCATCTCGCGCTTCTTCGAGCGGGTGGCCGACCACGCCACCAACATCGCCGAGATGGTGATCTACATGGTGGAATCCAAGATGGTGCGCCACACGCTGGCCTGAGGATCCCCGCCGTATACTCGGCGGGGTGCATCGCGCCGATCTCCTCCTCGTGCTGGCCAACGTGGTCTACGCCACGTCCTACGTGGCCACGCGTCTCGCCCTGGACGCGGTCCCGCCGGCGGCGCTGGCCCTCCTGCGCCTGGTGATCGGCGGCCTCGTCCTCGTGGCCCTGGTCCCGAGCGCCAGGGCGGGCCTGAGCCTGTCGCGCCCCGACAGGCTCCGAATCGTGGCCATGGGGGTGGTCGGTTTCACCGCCGCCTTCGCCCTCAGTCATTGGGGGCTGGCCCGCTCGACCGCCACCAACGCGGCGCTGCTGATCGTCGTCGAGCCGCTCACCATCCTGCTCCTGGGACCGGTGCTGCTGGGCGAGCGGCTCAGCCGGCGCGAGGGAGCGGGCGCGCTCTGCGGGGTGGTCGGCGCGCTCCTGGTCGTCGTGAACGGAATCCCGGGCGTGACCCAGCGCCTCGTCCCTCACTGGCGCGGCGACTTGCTGCTCGTGCTCGCCGGCGCGGCCTACGGCGCCTACACGCTGCTCGGCCGGCCGGTGCTGGCCCGCCACCCATCGCTTCCGGTGACCACACGCTCCATCCTGTGGGGCGTTCCCGCGCTCGTCCCGCTGGTCGCCCTGGAGTGGGTCGACGGGCGCCGGCCGGCGTGGACGGTGCCGGCGGTGCTGGGCGTCCTCTACCTCGCCCTCGTCATCACCGCGCTGGGCTACGTCGTGTGGAACTGGGCCCTGGAGCGGGTCACGGCATCCCGGGCGGCGATCTTCCTCAACCTGCAGCCGGTGGTGGGAGCGCTGCTCGGCGTCGTCATCCTCGGGGAGCCGCTCACGCCGTTCACGGTGGTGGGTGGCGTCCTGGTCGTCGCCGGCCTGCTCCTGACTGTTCGGACCGACACAGGCCAGAGGGTATACTCGTAGTCGTGCCCGAACCCCGCCGGTATCAGCTGCAGAGCGAATCCGCCAACCGCCTCATCCTGGAGCTGTTGGAGGCGGCGGGCGTGCCGCCCGAGCGGCGCGCCTACTTCCAGCACATGCTCACGACCGTGCTCAAGCTCCACGAGGACGCCGCGTCCACCGGCGACATCAAGATCACCAACGCCGCCCTCAAAGAGCTGCGCTACGGCTACAAGGTGTTCGCGCCCTACCGGGAGACGCGCAAGGTGACCGTGTTCGGCTCGTCGCGGACGCCGCCCGACGACGATGCGGCGGCGGCGGCCCGCGAGTTCGGCCGGCGGATGGTGGAAGTCGGCTGGTTGGTCGTCACCGGAGCCGGCGCCGGCATCATGGGCGCCAGCCAGGAGGGCGCCGGTGGCGAGCGTAGCTTCGGGCTGAACATCCGGCTGCCCTTCGAGCAGGAAGCCAACGCCTGGATCGCCGCCGACCCCAAGCTCGTGTCGTTCAAGTACTTCTTCACCCGCAAGCTGTTCCTGGTGAAGGAGGCCAGCGCGGTGGCCCTCTTCCCCGGCGGCTTCGGGACCATGGACGAGACCTTCGAGCTGCTCACGCTCATGCAGACGGGCAAATCGGCCATCGTGCCCGTCGTGCTCGTCGAGGCCGGGCCCAAGCCGTACTGGCGGATCTGGAATCGCTGGATCGGCGGCACGCTCGTCGAGCGCCGGCTCATCGACCCCGAGGACACCGCGTTCTTCCGGATCGTGGACAGCGCCGAGGAGGCCGTTCGAGAGATTCTGGACTTCTACCGCGTCTTTCATTCGGCCCGGATCGTGGGGGAGAACCTGGTGTTCCGGCTCCAGCGGGCGCTCGACGACACCGAGGTCGCGGCGGTGCAGCGGGAGTTCGAGGACGTCCTCAAGGGACCAGCCGACCAGACGCCGGGGCCGACGCCGCCGGAAGCGGCGGAGTTCCCGACGCTGCCCCGCCTGGTGCTGCCGTTCAATCGCGTGGCCTACGGACGGCTGCGCCGGCTCATCGACTTCATCAACGGGCTCGGGGGCCCGGGGCCGGCGGCGCCCAGCCCGCCCAGCCCCGGCCTCGACCAAAGCTAGCCCGCTCTACGCGGCGGCCGGCTTCACCTCGCGGGCGAGACGCTCCATGGCGCGCACCATCGCCGGGACGCCCGTTCGGGGAAGGTCGAACGTCATCCACTCGGCGCCGAGCGATCTCACGCGGCGGATGTCGGACGCCACTTCGGCCACCGAACCCTGGAACGCGGCGCGGCTGGTACCCTTCGCCGCGTCCGTCAGGTCGAGCAGATTACGCGGCGCCAGACCGAGGGCGTCGCGCCGGCCGCGGCGGGTGGCGAGGTCGCGCAGCGTCGCGAAGCCCTTCTCGATGTCGTCGAGACTGAGGGCCAGCGGGTGCCAGGCGTCACCGAGCGCGGCGCACCGACGCACAGCGGGTCCGGACACGGTGCCGGGCGAGCCACCAACCCAGATCGGCGGGTGCGGTCGCTGCGCAGGGCGAGGGGAGAACGTGGCGCCGGCGAAGCTCGCGTACTCGCCCTTGTACTCGGGGATGTCGCTGGCCCACGCCGCCTTGATCGCCCGGAGATAGTCGTCGCTCAGCCGCCCGCGCTCCCGGAACGGCAGACGCAGGTCCACGAACTCGGCCTCGTCCCAGCCCACCCCGACGCCGAAGATGAAGCGCCCGCCCGAGGCCTGGTCGACGGTGGCCGCCGCCTTGGCCGTCACCAGCGCATTCCGATAGGGGAGGACGATGACGCTGGCGCCGAGGCGGATGCGTCGTGTGCGGCCGGCCAGAAACGCGAGCAGCGAGAAGGGGTCCGGCCAGTGGCCGCCGTAGTGCTGGGTGGTGGCGGGCTTGGCGAGGATGTGATCAGGGACGAAGACGCCGTCGAGGCCCAGCTCCTCGGCGCGCACCGCGAGCGACTCCGCCTCGGCGACTGTGAGTTGCCAGATGGGAAGCACGACCCCGTAGTTCATGAGACCCTCCCGGCCGGCATTGGTGATGGCGTCCGCGCCCGCCTACTCCGGCTCGGGGCGCTCCTCCAACAGTTGGCATTCCGCGCAGACCCACGTGCGCAGCACGACCTTCGTGTGATCGTCACGCCGTAGCGTCCACGGGATCAGGGTGTCCCGCCCGCAGCGCGGGCAGCGCTCGGTCTGGGCTCCCGGCGGGACCTCGGACGGTAGCCAGGGAATTTTCGCCGGCATCGCGCCCGGATCTTAGCACGCGCCACGGCGGCCCCTGGCGCCCCGGTCCCTTGACAAGCCCGCCGTGGTCGCCTACGGTCTCGCCACGGTCCGGCCGGGTCCGATGGCGCCGGCCTCGGAACTCGTCGGACGGTTTCGACGTTCCGGTCGTAACACAGCGCGGGGCTCACCAGCCAAGGCAGGAGGAGGGCTTTATGAGGAAAACCACCAAGGCCATCGCCCCCAAGAACGGCTCCCCGGTCGCCGGCGCCCCCTCGCGGCGCGCCTTCCTCAAGGGCGCGGCCGTCGCGGCGAGCGCCGCCGCCGCGATGGGTCCACTGCGGGCGTCGGCGCAGCAGACCATCACCCTCAAGATGCAGAGCGGCATCCCGCCGAGGGACATCTTCCACGAGCAGTTTGTACAGCTGGGCAAGAAGATCGAGGAGCTGTCCGGGGGGAAGATCAAGATCGACATGCTGCCGGTCGGGGCTATCACCGGGCCCTTCCAAATCATCGAGGCCGTGCACGTGGGTACCCTCGACGGTGGGGCGGCGGTGCCGGCCTACTGGTTCAGCAAGCAGGTGGCCTTCAGCCTGTTCGGCACCGGGCCGTCGTTCGGCCTCGACGCCGAGGGGCTCCTCGGATGGATGTACTATGGCGGGGGTCAGCAGCTCTACGACGAGCTCCTGAAGGAGATGAAGCTGGACGTCGTAGCGTTGTTCTTCGGCCCCATGCCCACCCAGCCGCTCGGCTGGTTCAAGAAGGGCGAGATCAAGAAGCCGGAGGACCTCAAAGGCATCAAGTACCGGACGGTCGGGCTGTCAGCGGAGTTGTTCAAGCAGCTGGGCGCGTCCGTCGTGATCATGGGCGGCGCCGACATCATCCCGGCCCTGGATCGCGGCGTCATCGATGCCGCCGAGTTCAACAACCCCACCTCCGACAAGATCCTCGGCTTCCAGGACGTGTCGAAGGTCTACATGGTCCAGAGC
>JBOHPP010000129.1:0-10030 GCA_050731755.1 Candidatus Rokuibacteriota bacterium
AGCCACACCGGCGTGCGAGGCGTGGGCTCGCGGCGCGCGGCGCGGAGGAGGAGAGGCTCGGCGGCCGGCACGGGACGAGCGTACCGGGCACCCCCCTTGGAATCAAGCACGCCACGGGTTTATCATCACCCTCCCATGCCCTTCATCTCCGGCAAGCAAGCGTTCCTCGAGATCCTTGTCCAGGAAGGTGTGTCGGTCATGTTCGGCAACCCCGGAACCACCGAGCTACCGCTCATGGACGGCCTGGCCCGAGAACCGCGCATCCGGTACGTGCTGGCCCTGCAGGAGGCGGTCGCCGTCGCCATGGCCGATGGCTACGCCCAGGCCGCCGGCGGCCTCGGCGCCGTCAACGTCCACATCTCCCCCGGGCTCGGCAACGCCATGGGCATGCTCTACGACGCCCAGAAGTCGGGCGCGCCGCTGCTGCTCACCGCCGGCCAGCACGATCAATCGTTCACGGCCACCGAGCCCATCCTCTGGTCGGAGCTGCCGCCCGTGGCCCAGCCCTTCGTGAAGTGGTCGAGCGAGGTGCGCCGGCCGGAAGACCTGCCGCGGATCGTGCGGCGCGCGGTCAAGACGGCCCTGGCCCATCCTACCGGTCCGGTCTTCCTCTCGCTGCCCGTCGACGTGCTCAACGCCGATCGCGAGCTCGACCTGGGAGCGCCGACGCGTGTCGCGCCCCGGATCGTCGGCGATCGCCAGGCCGTCGACCGAGCGGCGGCGCTGCTGGCCAAGGCCGAACGGCCCGTGCTGGTGGCCGGCGACGCCGTGGCCCACGGCGACGCCTTGGCCGAGTTGGTGGAATTCGCCGAGCTGGTGGGGGCGCCCGTCCTCACCGAGGGCGTCGCCTCGACCTGCAGCTTCCCGTTCACGCATCCTCAGTACGCGGGCGCGATGCCCCGCCTGGCCCCGCAGATCCGCGCCCTGCTGATGCGCCACGATCTCGTCTTCTCCGTCGGCGGCGACCTCTTCACGCTCTCCCTGCCCGACGACGTCGATCCGATGCCGCCGGGCATGACCATCGTCCACCTCGACGTCAACCCCTGGGAGCTCGGCAAGAACTATCCGGCGGCGGAGGCCATCCACGGCGAGCCCAAGGCCACGCTGCCCGAGCTGAGCGAGGCCTTCCGCCGTCACACGACCCGCCACGGCCATCCCGACGCCGCGCGGCGTCGGGATGCCGCGCGCGCCGCGCACCAGCGCACGGTGGACGAGCTCACCGAGCGCGCGCGGAAGGAAGCGGCCCAGATCCCGATGTCGCCTCTGGCCCTGGTGCACGCCGTCGCTTCCGCCGTGCCCGTCGAGGCGGCGATCATCGACGAGTCCATCTCGTCGTCGGCCGGCCTGCGCCACTTCCTGCGCTGCGCCGACGCCAAGGCGTTCTTCGGGCTGCGCGGGGGCGGCATCGGTTGGGGGCTGCCGGGAGCGCTGGGCGTCAAGCTCGCCCTGCCCCAACGCCCGGTGGTCGCCCTCATCGGCGACGGCAGCGCCATGTACACCAACCAGGCGCTGTGGACGGCGGCCCGCGAGTCGCTGGCCGTCGTCTACGTGATCTTCAACAACGCGTCGTACCGGGTCCTCAAGCAGCGCACGCTTGCGCTCAAGGGCTTCTCGGCCCAGGACGACCGCTATGTCGGCATGGACCTCGACCGCCCAACGATCGATTTCGTCGGACTGGCTCGGGCGCTCGGCGTGCCTGGCGAGTCGGTCGAAAAGGCCGGCGACGTGCCGGCGGCGCTCGAGCGTGGCCTCCGGAGCGGCGGGCCGTACCTCATCGACGCCCGCATCGATCCCTCCTTCAAGTAGCCGGGCGGGACGGCGACCGTTGAGCGGAAGACTCGCGGGGAAAGTAGCGATCGTCACCGGGGCGGGCTCACGCGGGCCCGGCCTCGGCAACGGCAAAGCCACGGCGATCCTGTTCGCCCGCGAAGGGGCCTGCGTGCTCTGCGTGGACCAGGCCAAGGAGCGGGCCGAAGAGACGGTGGGGCTCATCCACGCCGAGGGCGGGGACGCCGTGGCCTTCCCCGCCGACGTCACCCGGAGCGCCGACTGTCAGGCCATGGTGGCGGAGGCCGTCGCCCGCTGGGGCGGCCTCGACGTGCTGCACAACAACGTGGGCATCGAGTCGCGCAAGGACGTCATGGACGTGACCGAGGACGAGTGGGACCACGTCATGACTGTGGACCTCAAGTCCATGCTGCTGGCCACCCAAAGCGCGGTGCCGGCCATGACCGCGCGCGGCGGTGGCTCGATCATCTGCGTGTCGTCGGTGGCGGCGCTCCGGGGGCACGGGCGGACGGCGTATGCCGCGGCCAAGGCCGGCGTGATCGGGTTCGTCCGCTCGGTGGCCGTGCAGCTCGGACCGAAAGGCATCCGCGTCAACGCCATCGCGCCCGGCCGCGTGTGGACGCCCATGGTCGAGAGTCTCGGCGCCGAGGCTCGGGAGCGGCGGCGGCGATCCTCGCCGCTCGGCACCGAGGGCACCGGCTGGGACGTGGGCTGGGGCGCGGTCTACCTGGCCAGCAACGAGGCGCGCTGGGTCACCGGCCAGACCCTGGTGATTGATGCCGGCGCGACGCTGACCACACAATAGAAGGAGCGCGGTCATGGCGATGACCTTTGGCATCCACGTGGGGCACATGGGCGGGCCGCTGGCCGAGATGCGGCGGCTCTGGAGGTTCGCCGACGAGGCCGGCTTCGACTGGTTCTCGGTCTCGGACCACTTCCAGGAGTCTCCGCCTCAGGGCGGCAACCTCGACTGCTTCGAGTCCATCTCCATCATGACCGCGGCGGCCGTGGAGACCCGGCGGATCCGCATCGGCTCCCTCGTCTACTGCGTGCTTTACCGGAATCCCGGCGTGCTGGCCTCGGCGCTGACGTCGATCGACCACCTCTCGGGCGGGCGCGTCGAATGCGGCATCGGCGCCGGCTGGCACGAGATCGAGGCCCGCGCGTTCGGCATCCCCTTCCCGTCCATCGGCGTGCGCGAGGACATGCTGGAGGAGGCCGCGCAAATCCTCCGGCTGCTCTTCGATCCCGAGGTGAAGCGCGCCGAGTTCTCGGGCCGGCACTTCCGGCTCGAGAACGCGCCCAACAACCCGAAGCCGCTCCAGCCGCGGCTGAAAATTTGGATCGGCGGCAGTGGCGAGAAGCGCACGCTGCGGGCGGCCGCCCGCTACGCCGACGGCTGGAACGCGCCGTACCTGGGCCCCGACGCCTGGAAGAAGAAGAACGCGGTGCTCGACGCCTGGTGCGAGAAGGAGGGTCGCGATCCCCGAACCGTCCTGAGAACCGTCAACGTCGGGTTCTACCTCGGCGCCGACGCCAAGGGAGCCGCCCACGGCGAGGCGATCTTCCAGACCCACTTCGGCAAGGACCCGCAGGGACGCACCGGCTTCCTGCGCGGCACCCCCAAGCAGGCCCTGGAGATGGTGGCCGCCTACCGGGCGGCCGGGGCCCAGCGGCTCACCATCGCCTTCCGCCAGGGCCCCTACGACTGGGACGCCCTCCACGCCTTCGCCGAGGAGGTCGTAGGGAGGTCCGGATAGATCGCCCCCGCCGAGCGTCCGATGAGTTGACTGTCCTCGTTCACCAGGGGTAACGGCCATGCCGAAGGTCCGTGTCGGGGACATCGACATGTTTTACGTGGAAGCCGGGGAAGGGGCGCCGCTGGTTCTCATCATGGGCTTCACGCTCGATCACACCACCTGGCGTCTTCAGATCCCGGTGCTCTCGCGGTACTACCGCGTGATTGCTTTCGACAACCGGGGGGTGGGCCAGACCGATGCTCCCGATCATCCTTGTACGGTAGGAATGATGGCGAACGACACGGTGGGGCTGATGAATGTTCTGGGAATCGAACGCGCGCATCTCATCGCCGTATCCATGGGCGGAAGGATCGCCCAAGAGCTGACGTTGAATCACGCCGATAGGGTCCGCTCCTTGCACCTGGGCTGCAGCACGGCCCGGCGTGACGCGCACCCGCGCGTCAGAGCGTTTCACGAGGCTCGCCGGACGTTGCGAGCCGAGACGATGGCTCGAATATCCGCCCCGTGGTTTCTCGCCCCAGCCACGTTCAACCATCGCCCGCAGTTCGTCGAAATGGTGATGCACCACGAATTGAACAACCCCTATCCGCAGTCTGCTGTCGGGTTGAAACGGCAGGCCCAGTCCATCGCGGCGGCCAAGGACTCGCTGGAACGCCTGGAGACGATCAGGTGCCCAACCCTGGTCAGCGTCGGTGAGGACGATATTCTGATGCCTCCACATCTCTCCCGCGAGATCGCCGAGCGCATCCCGGGCGCCGACTTCCGAGTCATCCCTCGGGCCGGGCACCTTTACTTTCTAGAGCGTCCCGACGAGATCAACGAACTCTGTCTGGAGTTTCTGGCCAAGCACTGAGCCGAGCCTACACCTTCACCTCGTACCCCAGGTCGACCTCGCTGGCCGGCACACCGCCCCGCACGCCCCAGTTGTCCATCGGCGGCTCGATCAGCACGATCTTGACGTCGCCGGAAGGCACGCCGAGCGCACCCAGGTTGCGCACGATGGCCTGATAGAGCCGGCGCTTGGCCTCCAGTGAGCGCCCTGGGAACATCGTGATCTCGATCCGCGTGTAGCGATCGCCTCGGCCGGGTGGGATCTCGAAGTCCTCGGGGGCATACTCCGACAGCCGCTGGTTGCGGTCCCATTCCGGAATGCGCAGCGACTCCCTCATCGCGGCGTGCACCGCCTCCAGGAGCGCTTTCTTCTCGCCCGGCGACCACCCGCGTCGCACATCGATTTTCACGTCCGGCATTGTCCACCTCCTGGCTCGGACCGGCGTCTTGCGCCCGGTGGGCCAGCAGTCTACCGTAGAGTCCCGAAAAGGAGTGGGCGATGACCGAAGGATCCTCGCTGATCCGGGGGCTCGAAGGGGTGGTAGCCGCCGAGACCCGGCTGTGTGACCTCGACGGCGCCAACGGCCGGCTGGCCTACTGGGGCTACGACATCGACGACCTGGCCAGGCGGGCGACCTTCGAAGAGGTCGCCTACCTCCTGTGGGCCGGTGAGTTGCCCACGCGGTCCGAGCTCGACGGCTTCCAGGCCGAGCTCATCGGAGTCCGCCCGGTCCCGCGCGAACTCCTGCAGGCCTTCGCCTTGATGCCGACCACGACCGATCCCATGCGAGTCCTCCAGGCCGGCGTCGCCATTCTGGGCATGCACGATCCGGACACGACCGACAACTCGCGCGAGGCGAACCTGCGCAAGGCTCTCCGCCTGACCAGCCAGCTCGCCACGGCCATGTGCGCCCACCACCGGATCCGCAGCGGCCGGGACCCGGTGACGCCTGCCAAGGACCTGGGGCACGCGGCGAACTTCCTCTACATGCTGACCGGGGAGCGGCCGTCGCCGGTCACCACCAAGGCGTTCGACGCGAGCCTCACCCTCTACGCCGAACACGAGATGAACGCCTCGACCTTTACCACCCGCGTCATCACCTCCACCCAGTCGGACATGCACTCGGCGGTGGCGGGCGGCGTGGGCGCGCTCAAGGGGCCGCTCCACGGCGGCGCCGGCGAGGCGGTGATGCGAACGCTGATGGAGATCAGCGAGGTGGCCAACGTCGATCGCTTCGCCGACCACGCGCTCGCCAGCAAGCGGCGTCTCATGGGGTTCGGGCACCGCGTCTATCGGGCCGGCGACCCCCGCGCCGCCATCCTCCGGGGCCTGGCCGAGGAGGCGTGCCGGCAGTCGGGCCAGTTCAAATGGTACGAGATGGCCGTTCGCCTGCATGAGCGCATCAAGGGCGCCAAAGGGCTCATCCCCAATGTGGACTTCTACTCGGCACCGCTCTTCTACTCCCTCGGCATCCCGGTCGATCTCTTCACCCCGGTGATCGCCGCTGCCCGGGTCGCCGGCTGGACGGCCAACATCATCGAGCAGCACGCCGACAACCGCCTGATCCGCCCGCGCGGTGACTACAAGGGGCCGGGGCGGCGGACCTGGGTGCCCCAGGGCAAGCGTTGATGGCGCTGAGATCGGCCGACGCCCCGCAGGACACGCGGTAGGTGGGTCGAAGCCTCGCCCGGAAGCTCATCGAATCCCACCTGGTGGCGGGCAAGCCCCAGGTCGGCGAGGAAATCGGGATCGGTGTGGACCAGGTGCTCCTCACCGACACCAACGGCACCATGGCCTGGCTGCAGTTCGAGGCCATGGGCTTCCCCAGCATCGTGCCGCCCCGGGCGGTCACCTACATCGACCACAACGTGTACCAGTTCGACTCCCGCAACTCCGACGACCACCGATATCTTCAGTCGGCCTCGCGACGCTATGGCGCCGTCTTCTCCAAGCCCGGCAATGGAATTTGCCATCAGGTCCATGTCGAGACCTTCGCCGTCCCCGGGCAGACCCTGCTCGGCACCGACAGCCACACGCCCCTCTGCGGCGCTGCAGGCATGCTGGCCCTCGGCGCCGGGGGCCTCGACGTGGCGGCGGCCATGGGCGGCGGGCCGTACTTCTTCACGATGCCGGCGATCGTGCGCGTGTGGCTGACCGGTCGGCTGCGGCCGTGGGTCACGGCCAAGGACGTGATTCTCGAGCTGCTGCGGCGGCTGTCCGTCAAAGGTGGAGCGGGCAAGATCTTCGAGTACGCCGGCCCCGGGCTGGCCAGCCTGCTCCTGGCCCAGCGCATGACCATCGCCAACATGGGCGCCGAGCTGACCCTGACCACCAGCGTGTTCCCGAGTGACGAGGTGACGCGCTCGTACCTCAGGCGGCTCGGACGCGGCGACGACTGGCGGCCGCAGGCGGCCGACGACGATGCGGTGTACGACGACCAGATCGAGCTGGACCTCGACGTCATCGGCCCGCTCGTCGCGCTGCCGGGCTCGCCCGATCGGGTGGTGCCGGTGGAGGAAGTGGCGGGGACGCCGGTCGACCAGGTGCTGGTGGGCTCGTGCACGAACGGCTCGTGGCATGACATGGCGTCGGTCGGGGCGGTGCTCAACGGCCGCCGCGTCCACGGGTCGGTGTCGTTCGTGCTCTTCCCCGGCAGCCACCGCATCCTGGAAACGATGGCGCGCGAGGGACTGCTCGCCGACCTCCTGACCGCGGGTGCCACTGTGTCGGAGTCCACCTGCGGCGCCTGCCCCGGCATCGGCCACGTCCCGGCCAGCGGCTCCAAGAGCCTGCGCGCCTTCAATCGGAACTTCCCGGGCCGGAGCGGCGTCAAGGACGACCAGGTTTATCTCTGCTCCTCGGTCGTGGCCGCCGCCTCCGCGCTCACCGGCGTCATCAGCGATCCGCGGACGCTCGGCCCCGAACCGCCCGTGCGCTTGCCGGCCTCGTTCGCGGCGTCCGGGGTGGGCCTGGTCGAGCCCGACGGTCAGGGCGAGATCGTCCGCGGCCCCAACATCAAGACGGTGCCCCTGGGTACGCCGGTGCCCGAGACGCTGGAAGCGCCCGTCCTGTTGCGGCTCGGCGACAAGATCTCCACCGATGACATCTCGCCCTCGGGCGCCGGCATCCTGATCTTCCGCTCGAACGTCCCAGCCATCGCCGAGTTCTGCTTCCGGCACATCGATCCCCGGTTCGCCGATCGGGCCCGCGCGGCCGGCAGCGGCCTCATCGTCGCCGGCGAGCACTACGGCCAGGGATCCTCCCGCGAGGTGGCGGCGATCGGGCCGATGCACCTGGGCGTGCGGGCGGTCATTGCGAAGTCCTTCGCCCGCATCCATCGGGCCAATCTCATCAACTGGGGCGTCGTCCCTCTCGTCTTCGACGATCCGGCGGCGTGGGACGGGATCGAGCCCGACGACCGCCTGCGTCTCGAGGGCCTCCGCGCCGCGCTGGTCGCCGGCGCCCGCATCAGCATCGCGAACCTGCGCACGGGGGGGACGTTCACCACCTCGTGTGTGCTCACGCCGCGGGAGCGGGAGATCCTGCTGGCCGGCGGCCTCTTGGCCCACACGCGGGCCCAACGCGGATGACGCAACGGCGGATCCGGGCCGTGTACATGCGGGGCGGCACCAGCCGCGCCCTCTTCTTCCACGAGGAGGACCTGCCTCGATCCAAGGCGGCCCGCGACCGCATCCTCCTCGCCGCGCTGGGCAGCCCCGACCCCTACGGTCGCCAGCTCGACGGGTTGGGCGGCGGTATCTCGTCGCTCTCGAAGGCCTGTGTCATCGGACCGCCGACACACGCCGACGCCCACGTGGACTACACGTTCGCCCAGGTGGACGTGAAGACGACGCTGGTCGATTACGCCGGGAACTGCGGCAACTGCTCCTCGGCGGTCGGCCCCTTCGCCATCGACGAGAAGCTGGTGGCGGTCACCGGAAGCAACACCGTCGTGCGCATTCACAACACCAACACGAAGAAGCTCATCGTTGCCCACGTGCCGGTCAAGGACGGCGAGGCCGCGGTAGAGGGCGACTTCGAGCTTCCCGGCGTGCCCGGTCGCGGGGCGAAGATCGCGCTCGACTTCCTCGATCCGGGCGGCGCCGTCACCAATCAGCTCCTGCCTACCGGGCACCCCCGCGATGTCGTGGTCGGCGTGGAGGCCTCGCTGGTGGACGCCACGAACCCGGTGGTGTTCGTGCGCGCCCGGGACCTCGGCCTCACCGGCGGAGAGATGCCGCCCGCCGTCGACGCCGACCGTGCGCTCGCCGCGCGTCTGGAGGCGATCCGCGTGGCTGCGGCCGGCCTGATGGGCGTCCCGGGCAGCCTGGCGGTGCCGAAGATCGCTCTGGTGGCGCCGGCGGCGTCCTTCACGACGCTGGACGGCCGCGCCTGGGGCGCGGGTGCCGCCGACCTACTGGCCCGCGTGATCTCCATGGGCGCCTGCCACCGCGCCTTCGCGCTCACGGCCGCCATGTGTCTCGCCGTAGCCGCGCGGATCGACGGGACCGTGGTGGCCGAATGTATGAATGCCAGCGTAGGGCCGCACGAAGCCACCCCGCACCGAGAGCAGCCCGGCTCACGCCGGCACGCCTCGCGCCCCGAACGCGCTGCCGGTTCGCACGCCCCCGGATCGAGCCGGGCTCGCGGCACTCGCTCCAACGACATCCGGCTCGCCCATCCCTCGGGCGTGTTGCCGATCGCGGCGACGGTGGCGGCCCGCGACGGTCGGCCGTGGGCCGAACGAGTGACCGTCTATCGGACGGCGCGGCGGCTCATGGAGGGTTTCGTGAGGGTGCCGTGATCAGCCGCCGCGCGCGATGAGCGCCATCGCCTCACCCGTTCGCGACGACGTCGACGCGTTCTACGCGACGGTCCGAAGCATCGCTCGTTTCTGGACGTGGTTCCTCTTCAAGCGTGTGGACGTCCGCCACCCCGAGCGAGTCCCGGAGGCGGGGCCCGTGCTCCTGTGCGTGAACCATCCCAACAATCTCATCGACTCGCTCCTGGTGGGCGCTGTGCTGCCCCGCAAGGTGCACTACCTGGCCACGGCGACGCTCTTTCGCAACCCGCTGCTCGCCCGCTTCCTCCGGGCCTGCGGCGCCCTCGCCGTGTACCGGAAAGGCGAGGAGCCACGATCGGCCCCCGCTCCAACCACCGACCGCAATGCCGACGTCTTCGCCGCCTGCCACCGGGCCTTCGCCGAAGGCCGGGTGCTCGCCATCTATCCGGAAGGGACTACCCACGCCGAAGCCCGGGTGCAGAGGATCAAGACCGGCGCCGCCCGCATCGCGCTCGGCTACGAGGCCGAACACCCGGGGCACCTCCACCTGATCCCCGTGGGGTTGTCGTTCGAGGCGCGCAAGTCCTTCAAGGGCCGCGTGCTGGTCTCCTTCGGCGAGCCGGTGCCCGCCGCGCCGTACCTGGCCGCCTACCGGGAGGACGCCGTGAAGGCCGTCGACGCGCTGACCACGGCGATCCAGTGGGCGATGGAGGCGCAGGTCGTGCACGTGGCCCGGATCGACACCGAGGCGCTCGTGCGCGCGGTGGAGTCGCTCTACCGCGACGAGCTGGTCCGCCAGCTTCGGGAGGAGCGGGGGCTCGGCGAGCGGCAGGTGGATCTCTTCCGCCTGTCCCGGACCATCGTGGC
>JBOHPP010000130.1:0-6195 GCA_050731755.1 Candidatus Rokuibacteriota bacterium
ACGCGCAGCACGTCCTGGCAGATGCTCTCGGCCTGAATCGGCTCGTTGAGGAGCCGGTAACGCTCGGCCCTCTCGAGGGCGCGGGGGATGGCCTCCCTGGACAGAGGCTTCAGATCGGACATGACTCCACCGCCCCTCAGGCCGCTAGGGGATGTTCCACAGGAGGTAGGCGGCCGCGGCGGTTCCGACAAGCGCCGCGCCGTAGCAGAACACCACAATGAGCTGGGTGAGATGCTTGATCTGAAGACCGTCGTACAGCGTGTAGCGGAAGCGATGGGCCCAGTGGACGAGCGGAAAGGCGATGAGGACGAAGACATAGAGCCGGGTGACGGGGTGCCGCAGAAGGCCGGCGAGCGCTTCGTAGCGGGGCGGGTCGATCCATCCCAGGGGAATGGCCAGCCCGGTCAGGAACACATGGACGGGGAACAGGAGGGCGGAGACCGTCCCCCCGATGCTAAACAGGAGCCACAGCAATGGCGTGATCGGTCTCGCCATCTAGGCGCGCAGCAGGATCAGGGCCACGGCCACGGACAGCACGAGGCAGGCCGCATAGTTCGACCCGACGACGACCCAGTCGGGCACCCGCTTGCCCCGGAGGCGCACCACCATGGCCTTGGGGGCCAGATTGAACCAGGTAATGGCATGGAACAGGATGAAGAAAAAGGCCACTCCGTTGACGGCGATCAAAAGAGGCGTCTTCAGGCGGCCGAGAAACACCGCGTAGGCCTCGGGGCCCCGCCCGAGGGCCCAGACGTGCCACAGAAGCATCACGGCGAAGACGGCCACGAAGACGCTCGTGAGCTCACGCAGGACGAAGCCCGTGTAGGACGGGTTCTCTAGCCACCACCACACCGAGATGCGGCGGCGGTACCACTTGGGATGGTACGGGGTGTAGTGGGGGCCCGGGCTCATCGCGCTCCCCAGGGGAGCAGGGCCTTGAGCCAGTGGACTGCGCTGGTGAGCTTGTACTGCTGGATGGCGCCGGCGGGGTCCACGTTCTTGGGACAAACCTTCGTGCACTCGCCGACAAAGGTGCACTGCCAGATGCCGTCGTGTTCGGAGAGAATCTCCAGCCGCTCCCGCGCCCCCTGGTCGCGGGAGTCCATATTGTAGCGCGGGGCCAGCGCGATGGCCGCCGGCCCGATGAAGCTGGGCTCGAGCCCGTAGATGGGGCAGGCGGAGTAGCAGAGCATGCAGTTGATGCACATGCTGAACTGCTTGTAGGTGTCGAGCTGGTCGGGTGTCTGCCGGTACTCGCCTTCCGCCAGCGGCTTCTGCTCCTCGCGGATGATCCAGGGCTTCACCTTCTTGAGCTTTCGCATGAAGTCGGAGAGGTCCACCACCAGGTCCCGGACGATGGGGAAGTAGTCCAGGGGCTCCACGCGGATAGGGCCGGGCAGATGGTCGCCGAGGAAGGCGGCGCAGGTGAGCACCGGGGTGCCGTTCACCTTCATCCCGCAACTGCCGCAGACCCCCATCCGGCAGGACCAGCGGAAGGAGAGCGAGCCGTCGAGCCTGTCCTTGATGTAGTTGAGGGCGTCGAGGACCACCCAGTCCTTCCGGAAAGGGACCTCATACGTCTGCAGCGTGGGCGCCGACTCCTCTTCCGGGCGATAGCGAGCGACGTCCAGGGTCACGGTGGCCCGCATGCCGTCGTCCCCTACCTCCCGTACACGCGCTGGCCAGGCGGCCAGCGGGTGATGGTGACGGGCACATATTCGATCCGGGGAGGCCCGTCCTCGGTCCAGTGGGCCAGCGCGTGGGCGAGGAACCGCTTGTCGTCACGCTCGGGATAGTCGGTGCGCTGGTGCGAGCCGCGGGACTCGGTCCGCTGCAGGGCGGACTGCACGATCGTTTCGGCGACATCCAGCATATAGGACAGCTCCAGTGCCGCGGTGAGCTCCGTGTTGAAGGTGTAGCTCGCATCATCCAGCACGAGGTGGCGGAATCGCTCCTGCAGGCTTCGCAGTTTGTCCGCCCCCTTTCGGAGGGCGGGGCCGTTGCGGTAGATTCCCGCGCTCTCCTCCACGGTTTCCTGCATCTCCGTCCGCAGCGTGGCGATCCGCTCGTTGCCGCCGGTCTGGCGCCGGAGCCTTCCCTCGAGTCGCCGCTCCTCGTCGTGGGCCTGGCTGAGGGCGGCCGGGCGGGGCTCTTTCTGCTCGGTGGCGAAGGCCGCCGCGGCCCGGCCGGCCCGGGCGCCGAAGACCAGCAATTCGGGCAGCGAGTTCGAGCCCAGGCGGTTGGCGCCGTTGATACTCACGCAGGCAACCTCCCCTGCCGCATAGAGCCCGGAAACCGGGGTGGCCCCGTGGATGTCGGTCGAGACACCGCCCATCATGTAGTGGACGACCGGCCGAACCGGGATCATCTCTTTGACCGGATCGATGCCCACGTACTTGAGGCACAGCTCCCTGACGAAGGGGAGCTTCTTGTCGATGACCTTCTCGCCCAGGTGGCGGATGTCGAGGTGGACGTAGTGGCCATACGGCCCCTCCAGCGTGCGACCTTTCTCCTGCTCCTTGACGAAGGCCTGGGAGAGCCGGTCGCGGGGGCCCAGCTCCATAGAGCGCAACACCGGTTTGGGCTCGGGCTTGCCCAGGTCGTAATCCTGGAGGTAGCGGGAGCCGTCCTTGTTCAGGAGCCAGCCGCCTTCCGCGCGAGCGGCCTCGGTGATCAGGATGCCGGTGAAGGGAAGGCCGGTGGGATGGTACTGGACGAACTCCATGTCCTTGAGCGGCGCTCCCGCCCGGTAGGCCAGCGCCATCCCGTCGCCGTTCTTGATGTTCGCGTTGGTGGTGAACGGGAAGACCTTGCCGCAGCCGCCGGTGCAGAGGATGACGGCCTTGGCGGTGATGGCGTGGACCTTCCCCGTCGCCAGCTCGATCGCGACGACGCCCTGGCAGCGTCCCTCGTCGAGCAGGAGTCTGGTGACGAAGAACTCGTCGTAGCGCTGGATCACGTCGTATTTCAGGGTGGTTTGAAACAGCGCATGAAGCATATGAAAGCCGGTCTTGTCGGCGGCGAACCAGGTGCGCTGGACCTTCATGCCCCCGAAGGGGCGCACGGCAACGCTGCCGTCCGCCTCCCGGCTCCAGGGGCAGCCCCAGTGCTCCAGCCGCAGCATCTCCTCGGGGGCTTCGCGGACGAACGCCTCGACGGCGTCCTGGTCGCACAGCCAGTCGCCCCCGGAAATCGTGTCGTAGGCGTGCTCGTCCAGGCTGTCCCCGGGCTTGATGACCGCGGCGGCGCCGCCCTCGGCCGATACCGTGTGGCTGCGCATGGGATAGACCTTCGAGATCACGGCGACGCTGAGCGCGGGATGGGTCTCGGCGACGGCGATGGCGGCGCGGAGGCCGGCGCCTCCGCCGCCCACCACGAGCACGTCACAGGCGGAGAGATCCATGAGTCAGAGCGAACACTACGACGCTGGCCCCGGCGGCGTCAAGGTGAGGCTTGCCGTCCCCGGACGGTCGCGGCGAGCAGGTCCCGGTTCATCCGCGCGATGAAGAAGAGGCTGATCTCCTTGGGGCAGACCGCTTCGCACTCGCCGATGTTCGTGCAGCTCCCGAACATCTCCCGGTCCATCAGAGCCACGATGGTGCGCACGCGCTGGTACCGTTCGGGCTGCCCCTGGGGCAGGAGACCGAGGTGCGACACCTTCGCTGCCGCGAACAGCATGGCGGAGGCGTTCGGGCACGCGGCCACGCAGGCGCCACAGCCGATGCACGCCGCCGCGTCGAAGGCCAGGTCGGCATCCGGTTTGGGCACCAGGATGGCGTTGGCGTCGGGTGCCGAGCCGGTTGGCGCGCTGATGAAGCCGCCCGCCTGAATGATCCGATCGAAGGCGCTTCGATCGACGATCAGGTCCTTGATGACCGGGAGGGCCCGGGCCCGCCAGGGTTCCAGCGTCAGGTGATCGCCGTCCTTGAAGCTGCGCATGTGGAGCTGGCAGACGGTGGTGCCACGCTTCGGCCCGTGGGCGACACCGTTAATCATGAAGCCGCAGGCGCCGCAGATGCCTTCGCGGCAGTCATGCTCGAACGCGATGGGGGCCTCGCCACGGGCGATCAGCTCCTCGTTGACGGCGTCGAGCATCTCGAGGAACGACATATCGGAGCTGATCTTCTTCGCCCGGTAGATGACGAAGCGCCCGCGGTCGCTCCCATTCTTCTGGCGCCACACCCTGAGGGTGAAGTTCATTGGTAGCTGCGCTGGGTGAGGTGGACGTACTCGAAGGTCAGGGGCTCTTTGTGGAGGAACGGCCGCGCCAGCATCCCCGTGTACTCCCAGGCGGCAACGTAGGCGAAGTGCTCGTCGTCGCGCCGGGCCTCACCGTCCGGGGTCTGGCTTTCTTCGCGGAAGTGGCCACCGCACGATTCCCTGCGGTGGTGCGCGTCGATGCACATGAGCTCGGCGAGCTCGAGAAAGTCCGCCACCCGACCCGCCTGCTCGAGCGACTGGTTGACCTCCTCGCTCCCCTCGAGCACCCGGACGTTCTCCCAGAACTCGGCGCGGAGCTCCGGGATCTTTCGAAGCGCGTGGCGGAGCCCGGCGTCGTTCCGGGCCATGCCGCAATAGTCCCACAGGAGCTGTCCCAGCTCGCGATGGAACGAGTCGACCGAGCGCTTGCCGTTGATGCCGAGCAGCCGCCTCACGCGTTCGGCGATCTCGGCCTGGGCTGCCCGAAACGCGGGATGGCCGGTGTCGACCCCCTCCGGCCGGGTGTGGGCCAGATAGTCAGCGAGCGTATAGGGCAGGATGAAGTAGCCGTCGGCCAGCCCCTGCATGAGCGCGCTCGCGCCCAGGCGGTTCGCGCCGTGATCGGAGAAGTTCGCTTCCCCGGCCACGAACAGACCGGGGATGGTCGCCATGAGGTTGTAATCGACCCAGAGCCCGCCCATCGTGTAGTGGGGGGCGGGATAGATGCGCATGGGAATTCGGTACGCGTTGTCCCCGGTGATCCGCTCGTACATGTCGAAGAGGTTCCCGTACTTCTCACGGATCGCCGCCTCGCCGAAGCGCTCGATCGCGTTGGCGAAGTCGAGGTACACGCCGCGTCCGCCCGGCCCGACGCCGCGCTTCTCGTCGCAGACTTCCTTGGCCGCGCGGGAGGCGATGTCCCGCGGCGCCAGGTTGCCGTAACTCGGGTACTTTCGCTCCAGGTAGTAATCGCGCTGGCTGTCCGGGATCTGGTCCGGGGGACGGGTGTCCCCGATCTCCTTCGGGACCCAAACCCGCCCGTCGTTGCGCAGGGACTCACTCATCAGGGTGAGCTTCGACTGGTGCTCGCCGCTGGCCGGGATGCACGTGGGGTGAATCTGGGTGAAGCCGGGGTCGGCAAAGAACGCACCCCGCTTGTGCGCGCGCCAGATCGCCGTCGCGTTCGAGGCCTTGGCGTTCGTCGAGAGGTAGAACACGTTGCTGTAGCCGCCGGTGGTCAGGACGACGGCATCGCCCGCATGCGACTCCACGGCGCCGGTGACGAGGTCGCGGGTCACGATGCCGCGGGCGCGGCCGTTGACGACGACGAGGTCGAGCATCTCCGTCCGGGTGTCCATCGTCACCGTGCCGAGGGCGATCTGCCGCTCGAGCGCCTGGTAGGATCCCAGCAAGAGCTGCTGGCCCGTCTGGCCTCGCGCGTAGAACGTCCGGGAGACCTGCGCCCCACCGAAGGAGCGAGTGTCCAGGAGCCCCCCGTACTCGCGGGCGAAGGGGACGCCCTGGGCAACACACTGGTCGATGATGTTCAGGCTCAGCTCGGCGAGCCGGTAGACGTTCGCCTCCCGCGCCCGGAAGTCGCCGCCCCTCACCGTGTCGGAGAAGAGCCGGAAGACACTGTCGCCGTCATTCCGGTAGTTCTTGGCCGCATTGATGCCGCCCTGGGCGGCGACGGAGTGGGCGCGGCGCGGGCTGTCGTGGTAGGAGAAGCACTTGACGTGGTAGCCCAACTCGCCGAGCATC
This sequence comes from Candidatus Rokuibacteriota bacterium, assembly GCA_050731755.1. GTDB lineage: Bacteria > Methylomirabilota > Methylomirabilia > Rokubacteriales > CSP1-6 > JBOHPP01. Next base: position 5,962 of record JBOHPP010000130.1, read on the forward strand.
GCCGCCGCCGAGGCCCCGGCCAGCCCCGAGCCCACGACCAGGATGGTGTAGCGGCGCCGGTTGGCCGGACTCACGAGCTTCATGTCGAAGCGGTGCCGCTCCCATTTCTGTTCGATCGGCCCCGGCGGGATCTTCGCGTCGAGCCTGCCGTCCACGAAGTTCGCACCGGTCGGGCCGGCCGTCGTCTCAGGATTCACGTCGTTTCGCCTTTCCCGGTGGTTATCGGATCAGGCC
>JBOHPP010000131.1:0-12918 GCA_050731755.1 Candidatus Rokuibacteriota bacterium
GGTTCCGCGGGTTGGCCAGGATCTCGCCCACGGTCGGCTTGATGGCCGGCAGCTCCCCGCCCGCCCACTGCTTGTGCCGCACCACGTCGAACAGCATCCGAAAGACCTTGTCCTCCGTGCCCTCGTCCCACACCGGCGCCAGCGTCCGGTAGCCCGCCTCGATCGCCGTCACCAGCGGGGTCCCCTCCCACGGTTTGAAGACGGGCAGAAAGACGTCGTCGCGATGCCGGGGAACGTCCCGCCAGCGGGTGGGCCGCTTCTCGTACATCGTCAGCGCGTAGCGGTTGACCCAGAACAGATTGAGAGCCAGATCGCGCAGCAGGTCGTAGCGGCCCTTGTAGGCGCGCGTCTCCACCCGCGCCACGATCTCGCGCTCGGTGGGGGCCTTCTCATCGAAGTCGCGCCGGATCACGGCCTCGAACTGCTCGAGCGTGCGGAAGACCCAGAAATCGAGGGCCGGGAAGAAGTTGAAGGGAAAGACGAGGCGCCCATACCGGTTGAGCACGAACGATTTCATTGCGGAACCTCGACGCCGGTGTTTGGCGGATCATGATACACGTGCGGCAGAGCAGGCGCCACGCCGTTTAGCGCGTCGGGCGCTTGAGGTAGCGGCCCCGGGCCGGCCCGACGATCTTGCCGTCTTCGCACACCAGTTGGCCGCGGAGAAACGTGGCGTCGACGCGCCCGGTGAACTCGAGCCCCTCGAAGGGGCTATAGCCTTGCCCGGAGGGGGAGTCGGCCGCTCTCACCGTGAAGCGCCGTTCGGGATCGAGCAGGGCAAGGTCGGCGTCGTAGCCGACGGCGATGTCGCCTTTGCCGGGAAGGCCAAAGCGCCGCGACGGGTTGCCGCTCAGCAGCTCGGCCATGCGGTCTAGCGACAGGCCGCGCCGGCGGCCCTCGCTGAATACGCCGGCCAGGAGATACTCCGTGCCGCCGAACCCGGATCTGGCGAGCCAGATGTCGTCGGGCCGCTCGCGCGCGACCTTCTGCTCGGTGGCACAGCAGGCGTGATCGCTGACGATCCAGTGGACGGTGCCGTCCAGCACCGCGCGCCACAGGAACTCGACGTCCTCGCGGGGCCGGATCGGCGGATTGACCTTGGCCCGAGCGCCGGCCGTGGAGTCGCAGTCGAGCAGCAGATGGCCGACGGTGACCTCGCGGCGAAAGTCGATGTGAGGCAGGATCCGCTCGGCCAGCAACGCGGCCTCCAGCGCCTTCCGGGACGAGAGGTGGAGGAGGTTGACGTTGGGGAAGCCGGCCTCGTGGGCCAGGTAGGCGGCGATCCACACGGCCAGCCCCTCGGCGTGCGGCGGCCGTGCGGCGCTGTAGGCATGGAGCCCGCGGAGCGCGGGATCCCGCTGGACGAGCCGGGTGTAGGCATTGAGGATGTCGGCGACCTCGCAGTGAAGGCTCACGCTGACGTGCTCGGCCAGTTCCCGATGCCGCTGCCGGAGCCGGGCGGCTGCGCGGAGCACGAACTCGAAGTGGGCGAGGTCGTAGTGGTCGTCCGGGCCCAGCATCAGGAACCGGCGCTGGGCCCCGGCATCGGCCGCCCCGTGCAGGCCGTGGCCGCCGTAGAACATGAAGATCTTGAACGACGGCACGCCGTGCTCGGCGGCCAGCGTCTCCATCTCGTCGATGTGGCGGCTCTCGATCGGGGCCAGGTGATAGCCGTAATCGCACCAGTAGCGGCCGGCGGAGAGCGCGAGCGCCTCTGGGAAGACGTCGGCGTAGGGCCCGCCGCGGTTGAGGTAGTACTGACCGGTGCGCAGGTACGTCAGCATGGTCGTGACGCCGCCGGTGACCGCCGCCTGGCTTTCGCTGACGGCGTCATCGGCCAGCGGGGCGTAGATGCCGACGTGGGTGTGGGCGTCGACCACGCCGGGGAAGCCGAGGCGGCCCCGCGCCTCGTAAACTTCCCGCGCCTCGGCCGCCGGGATCTCTGGGGCGATCAACGCGAAGCGGCCGTCCTTCACCCCGAGGTCGAGCCGGTCCACCGCCGGGTGGTTCGGCCGCACGACCCGCACGTCCTTGATCACGAGGTCGAGCGGCATGGTCCCTCTGATACCAGACGCTCGCGCCTTCCGGCAAGGCGCTGTCCCGTGCCGGCCCGATTGACGAGGGCGGCCATCTGGGATAAAGCGAGGCGCGGTGGAGACCACGACCGAGATCCCAGCCCGGCGCGGTCTCGCCGCCTGGCTGGCGCTCTGCATCGTCTTCGTCGTCCTCGACGTGGCCGGCGTTGCCGAGGGGCTGGCATTCCCCGTACCGCTCATCGTGGCCCTGGTCCTGGCCCGGGTGTTGGAGCATGCCGCCTGGGCGCGGCGGCGGCCCCGACTGGTGGCGCTCGCCGTCGCGATGGCGTGCGCAGTGCTCGCCGTGGCGGTGCGGGTGCTGGACCTCGATCTTCTCGGCTTCGGGCCTCCGGACCTGGCGGCCACGCTGGCCGTCGCCGCCGCGCTCGGGCTGCTCCTGAGCTCGGCGTGGGTTCGCGCCGCCGTGCTGCCGCCGCTGGGCCTGAGCCCGGCCTCGCCGGTTCACGCGGTCACAGCCGCCGCTCTGGTGATCGCGGCGGCCTCGTCGGTGATGCTGTTCGTCGAGCTGCAGGACGAGGCCACGGCGAGCATCCCCTTCTACGCGACGGACTCCGTCGTTGCCGTCTCGGCGGACCTGGCCCTCGCCCTGGCCGGGATCGGATTTCTGCTGACCCGCGATTTCCACGCCGCCCTCGAGCATCTCGATCTCCGTCGGCTCCGATGGCCCCAGGTCGGGTGGGCCTTCGCGGCGGCGGTGCTGTTCCACGCCCTGGTAGGGGTGCTGGACTGGACGGAGAGCATCGTGTTACCCGGCGTGCACGCCCTCGAGGACCGCTTCGCCTACGAGTTCGTGGGCATCCCGCCCCTGCTCGGCGCCGTGCTGGTCTCGGTGGCGGCCGGGGTAGGGGAGGAGGTGCTGTTTCGGGGCGCGCTGCAGCCCCGGCTCGGCATCGTGCTCAGCGCCGCGCTGTTCGCGGTCCTCCACGTGCAGTACCAGGTGCCGGGCATCCTCATGATCTTCGCGATCGGCATGGCGCTGGGACTGCTGAAGCGACAGACGTCGACCACATTTACGGTGGTCGTCCACGTGGTCTACGATCTAGGCGCGTTTCTGACCGACATCGCGGGTTAGCAGAGTTCGGAGTATGGGTTGTTCGAGCGCGAGCTCCGCCCGCGCAATCCTGGGGGAGGTTTCGGAGGGGGCCGTCGAGGCCCCCTCCGACGAAAGGAGGCAGAGATGGACGTCGCGACTCCGCTCGGCACGATGGTCGTCGCGGTGAAGCCGCTGGCCCGGCGCCGGTCCCATCTGGCTGGCTGCCGCATCGGCGTGCTGGACAACTCCAAACCGAACGCCGATGTCCTGCTGGGGCGCGTCGCCGACTTGCTGGTCGCCCGGGCCGGCGCCGGCGAGGTCCGCCGCTGGCGCAAGCCGGGAGCGTCTCGTCCAGCGGCCAATCTGGACGAGATCGCGGCGGCCGTCGACGTCGTCCTCACCGGATCCGCCGACTGAGGCTCGTGCACGTCGTGGAGTATCCACGACGCAGCGGAGATCGAGGGGCGAGGCGTGCCCGCCGTGGTGCTCGGCACCCACCCTTTCGCGAACCTCGGACGCGCGGCGGCCCAGGCCCTGGGGCGGCCGCACCTGCCGCTGGTCGTGGTCGCTCACCCCATCGGCGGCGTGGCCTCGGCGGCGGTGGCCGGTCGGGCGGAGGCGATCGTCGACGACGTCATCGCGGCCCTGACGCGCGATCCCGCTCCGCCGGCGACGTCACCGGGGGCGGGCGCGGCTGTCCTCACGGCGCCTGACGATCTCGACGCCTTTCAGGAGTTCGCCCTGGCCCAGGGCTGGGGCGACGGGCTGCCCGTCCTGCCGCCCACCCCCGAGCGGGTTCGCCGCATCCTGGCCGAACGTCGGGGGGCCGACGTGGTGGCGACGCTGCCACCGCGCCAGGGCGTCGCGACGCTGGAGGCCGTGGCCGTCAACGCCGCCCTGGCCGGCGCCGGGCCCGAACACCTGCCGGTCATCGTCGCCGCCGTGCGGGCGGTGACCGATGCCCGCTTCAACCTGGAGGCGATTCAGACCACCACCCATCCGTGCACGCCGCTGGTCATCGTCAACGGGCCGATCGCCCGGCGGCTCGGCGTGAGCGGCGGAGCGAACGCCCTGGGGCAGGGTCATCGGGCCAACGCCGTCATCGGTCGGGCCCTCAGGCTCACCCTGCAAAACGTGGGCGGCGCGAGCCCCGGACTCGTGGACCGCGCCACGCTCGGCCACGCCGGGAAATTCACCTACTGCCTGGCCGAGAACGAGGCCGAGTCGCCGTGGGAGCCGCTGCACGTCGAGCGGGGCTTCCCTGCCGGCACGAGCTGCCTGACCGTGTGCGGATCGGAGGCGCCGCACAACGTCAACGACCACGGCTCGACGTCGGCCGACGGGGTCCTCTGCGCGCTGGCCGGGACGGCGGCCACGACCGGCAGCAACAACATCTATCTCGGCGGCGAGCCGCTGGTGCTGCTCGGCCCCGAGCACGCCCGCACGATCGCCGCCTCCGGCTGGTCCAAGCGCGATCTCAAGCGGGCCTTCTGGGAGCGGGCGCGGGTCAGGCTCGGGGCATTCGGCCCCGAGAACGTGGAGCGGTTCGGTACCATCGACCCCGCGCGGTTCCGCCAGCGCGCTCCGGACGACACCGTGGCCCTCGCGCTCACGCTCGACGACGTGATGGTGGTGGTGGCTGGAGGGCCGGGCAAGCATTCGGCGATCATCCCCACGTTCGGCGCCACCCGCTCGGTGACGGTGAGGATCGAGGAGTGAAGCCCGGCTCGCCTTGCGCCGTCGGCCTCGGCGGTGATAGCGTCGCGCTGATCCAGAGGAGGCGCCCATGCCGGTCACACTGACGTCCAAGCGCCACACCGTACAGGGTGGTCTCGACGACGCCATCGAGTTCTGCTTTCAGCAGGGGTGGAGCGACGGCTTGCCAGTCGTGCCGCCCACCGAGCCCAAGGTGCGGGCGATGCTGGAGGCCGCCGGCCTCGATCCGAAGCATCAGGTGGCCTACGTCGAGCACCGCGCGGTCTCCATCACCGCCGAGAAGGTTGCCGTCAACGCCGTCATGGCCGGGTGCAAGCCGGAGTACATGCCGGTCGTCGTCGCCGCCGTCGAGGCCATCGGCGAGCCCGCCTGGAGCTACCACGGCCCCGGCACCTCCACCGCCGGCGCCGCCGTCCTCATGATCGTCAACGGCCCCATCCGGCGCGCGCTCGACATCAACTGCCGCGACAATCTCTTCGGCCCCGGCTGGCGGGCCAACCTCACCATCGGCCGCGCCGTGCGGCTGGTCATGCGGAACGTTTGCGGCTCGCGTCCGGGGACGCTGGATCGGGGGACGCTCGGTCACCCCGGCAAGCTGTCCTACGTGATCGGAGAGAACGAGGAAGAGAGCCCATGGACGCCGCTCCACGTGGAGCGCGGGTTCCGGCCCGAGCAGAGCACGGTGACGGTGATGGCGGCGGAGTCACCCCACCAGTTCTACAACCAGCTCTCCAACACCGCGGAGGGGATCCTCACCACGCTCAGCGACAACATGAAGATCTCCGGCAACGTGATGGGGCAGCCCCACTACGCGATAGTCCTGGCCGGCGAGCACATGCGGACGATTGCCCAGAGCGGCTGGGGCAAGGCGGAGATCCGCCGCTTCGTCTGGGAGCACACCCACAACTCCCACGCTCACCTCAAGCGCACCCACCGCATGGCGGGTGCCGCCCAGGCCGGCGACGAGGAACAGCGGCGCCCTCTGGTGGAGACGCCCGATGATATCCTGGTGGTCGCGGCCGGAGGACGCGCCGGGGCCTTCTCCGCGTACATCCCGGGCTGGGCCAGCAAACGCTCGTCGCAGGCCGTCACGGTAGCAGTCGGAGGTGAGGCGAGCCGCTCGCCGAGCCGACCCTTCAACGGCCAGAAGGAGATCAAGCGATGATCGAGATCCTCGACCCCACCACCGAGGCTGCCACGCAAACCATTGCCTGGACGCCGCGCCCCGCTTCGCTCGAGGGCAAGCGCGTGGCGCTGATCGAGAACACCAAATTCAACTCCGACCGCCTGTTGCAGAAGATCGGCGACATCCTCGTCCGGGAGTACGGCGCGGCCGGCACCCGAATGTTCCGTAAGCGGAACTCCAGCGTGCCCGCCCACGACGAGATCATCGCGGAGGTGCGCAAGACCTGCGACGTCATGGTCGCCGGGATCGGCGACTGAGGGTCCTGCTCGTCGGGCAGTGTGCTCGACGGCATCGTGCTGGAGAAGGTGGGAGTTCCCTCGGCGTCCATCGTGACCGACGTCTTCGAGGTGACCGGCCGGGCCATGGCCGAGCAGTGGGGCCTGCCCTACTACAAGTTCCTGATCATGGCGCATCCGACCGCCAACCTCACCGAGCCGCAGCTCGACCAGCGCGCCCGGGAGATCGCGCCCGAGGTCGCCAAGCTGCTGCTGACGGGCCAGGAATAGCGCGGGACATCAGCCGGGACGTTCGCCGGGCCGCCCGGGAGGGTGGATGACCTTTCGGGCGGCCTGGTGGTGTCGCGGGCGACACCTGCAGACGATCTGGGGCCCGCTGTTCCGCCGCCGCCGGCTCCGACTCCGGCGCGAGCGCGTGGCCACCAGCGACGGTGACTTCGTGGACCTGGACTGGCTCGACGGCGCCGCCGAGGCCCCACTCGTCCTCGTGCTCCACGGTCTCGAGGGCTCGTCCAGCTCGCACTATGCGGTCGGTCTGCTGGGCGAGGTAGGGGCGCGGGGCTGGCGCGGCGCCGCTCTGAACTTTCGCTCGTGCAGCGGCGAGCCGAACCGCTTGCCCCGCTTCTACCACTCCGGCGACACCGGCGACCTCGGCGAGGTCGTGCGGCTGCTCGTCGAGCGGGACCCAGAAATCCGGCTGGGCGCGGTGGGCGTGTCACTCGGGGGCAACGTGCTCCTGAAATGGCTCGGCGAGCGCGACGGGGACGTGCCCGGGCAGCTCCGGGGCGCCGTCGCCATCTCGGTGCCGTACGACCTGGTCGCCTGCGCGCGCGCGCTGGACCAGGGTCTGCCGCGGCTGCTCTACACGACCAACTTTCTCCGCACGCTCAAGGCCAAGGTGCGGCGAAAGGCGCAGGTCTACCCGGGCTTCGTCGACCTCGCCGCCGTGCTGAGGGCTCGGACCTTCGCCGAGTACGATCGGGCGCTGACCGCCCCCCTGCACGGCTTCGCCGACGAGATGGACTACTGGACGCGCTCCAGCAGCAAGCCGTACCTCGAGCGCATCCGGCGAGCGACGCTCCTCATCAACGCCCTCGACGATCCCTTCATCCCCGCCGGGGCGTTGCCCGATCCGCGCCGGATGCCGGCCGGCGTGCAGGCGGAGTTCGTGCCGCGCGGCGGTCACGTGGGCTTTCTCGAAGGACGCTGGCCCTGGCGGGCCCGGGGCTGGGCCGAGCGGCGTGCCGTCGAATTCCTGGCCGGGGTGCTGGCGTGACGCGCGACGTCCGCGGGCTGCCCGTCAGCGCCGCGTCAGCCGCGGCGCTGGAGGCCTACGAGCGCGGGGCCGACGGCCTGCTCGGCTGGGACCGGGACGCGCTCGAGCATTTCCGCGCGGCCTCCGGGGCCGACCCCGGCTTCGCGCTCGCCCACGCCGGTGTCGGCGTCAGCCTCTTTCTCGAGGAGCGCTTCGACGAGGCCCGGACGGCGATGGAGGCGGCCCGGCGAACCGTGGCTGGTCAGAGCGATCGGGAGCGGAGCCACGTGGAGGCGCTGGCCCTGCTGGTGACCGGCAAGCCCGCCGACGCCGAGCGGGCGATGCGCGAACATCTCGCCACCTGGCCGCGGGACACCACCGTGGTGCAGCGCCTGTACTTCATCTGGTTCTGGCAGGGCCGGTTCCCGGAGATGCTCGAGCTCACCAGCGCGCTCGTCCGCTGGTCGCCCGGCGAGTCCTATCTGCTCGGGCTCCACGCGTTCGCCCTCGAGCAGGCCGACCGCTGCGACGAGGCGGTGCGTGTGGCCCAGGCGGCCATCACCAGCAACCCGCGGGACGCCTGGGCCATCCACGCGCTGGCCCACGCGCTCTACGAGATGGCGTCCTTCGACACCGGGATCCGCCGCCTGCCGCCCATCATTCACCCCTGCACCCACCTCGGCTGGTTCCGCAATCACCTCCTCTGGCATCTCACGCTGATGTTCCTGGCCGCCGGCGACTACGCCCGCGCCTCCACCCTCGGCCGCACCGTCTTCGAACGCGCCCCCTCGGCGATCGCCGGGGACCTGCACGACTCCATCTCGCTCCTGTGGCGGCTCGAGCTGGCCGGCCTCGACGTGAAGGCGCGCTGGCGCCCCTTCGTCGAGATCGCGCGAAGCCGGCTCGACCGCCAGGGGCTGCTCTTCCATGCCGTCCATCTGGCCATGGCGCTGGCGGCGGGGGGTGACTGTGACACCGCCGGCCGCCAGCTCGGCTTGCTCCGCGAGCGGGTCGCCAAGGATCGCAGCGGGCTCATCGGCGAGGTGGTGGTGCCGCTCGTCGAAGGGCTGCACGCCTTCGCCGGGGGCGATTGGCGCCGAGCTATCGAGTGGATCGAGCCGCTGCGCCCACGGATCGTGGAGATCGGGGGCAGCCGAGCCCAGCGCGACGTCTTCCACGACACGCTGCTGGAGGCGTGCTTCCGGGCGGGGGACATGGACCGGGCCGAGCGCCTGGTGGCCGAACGCGTCGCCCGCCGTCCCGACCACTGCTGGCGCACACGCCGAGTCCACGCGCGGGGCGGCTGACCGTTCCCGCGCCGCATCCCCATCGCAACTCGGCGGCACCGGGGCGCCGCGCGGCGGCGCGCCGCGTAGCCATGAAGTTGGAGGGGGCAGCGGCCGTCCCCGCCAAACCTCCCCGTTCGCGCGAGGTGCGACGACCCGGCTAGTGGGCGAGGACCTTCCGCGGATCCAGCGCGTCGCGGAGCCCATCGCCGATGTAGTTGATCGAGAGCACCGTCAGGAAGATCGCGGTTCCGGGGAACAGCGCCCAGTGGGGGGCGAAGTCGAGATTGTCCTTGGCGTCGAACAGGATGCGCCCCCAGGTCGGGATGTCGGGCGGGAACCCCAGGCCCAGGAAGGAGAGCGTCGATTCGGCGATGATCGCCGCGGCCACGTCGATGGTGCCCGCGACGATCACCGGGCCCATGGCGTTGGGCAGGATGTGGCGCACGACCTGGCGCAGAGGCGGGGCGCCCAGCCCGCGGGCGGCCTCGACGAACTCTTTCTCCCGCAGCGAGAGGAACTGGGCGCGCACCAGCCGGGCCACCGGCATCCAGCGCAGCCCGCCGATCACGGCCACGATGAGCATGAACACCCCGGCCTCGGGGCCGAGCGTGCTTTTCAGCACGTCGCGGAAGAGGTAGACGATCAACAGCAACAACGGAAGCTGGGGCAAACACAGGAATAGGTCCGTGATCCGCATGAGCCCGTGGTCGAGCGTTCCCCCCACGTAACCCGACACGGCGCCGATGAGCGTACCTGCGCTGATGGCGATGAGCATGGCCGCGATACCCACGGCCATGGAGATGCGGCCGCCGTAGAGCATCCGGGCCAGCAGGTCCTGGCCGAGGTCATCGGTGCCGAGCGGGTGGGCCCAGGAGGGTCCCTTGAGCTTGGCCCGGAAGTCGATGTCGTTGATGGGAACGCGGTAGACGAGGGGGCCGGCCAGGACCGCGACAACCATCGCCGTGAGCACGACCGTCCCGGCCATGGCCAGGCGGTGACGTCGGAAGCGGCGCGCCGTGTCGGCCCACAGCGAGTCCCGCGCCGGCCGGGCGAGCAGCGTCAGCGCACGATGAACGGGGGCGGAGACGGCGTCGTTGGCCATCAGCGGTAGGAGATCCGCGGATCGAGCCAGCCGTAGACCAGGTCGGCCACGAGGTTGAACAGCACGACCAGGCAGGAGAACACGAACGTGATGGCCATGATCACCGGCGTGTCGTTGGCCAGGATCGACGTGATCAGGAGAGAGCCGATCCCCGGCACGCGGAAGATCTGCTCGGTGACCACGGCGCCGGTGAAGATCTGCGGCACCTGCAGGGCGACCAGCGTGACGACCGGGATGAGCGCGTTGCGGACGACGTGCTTGACGACCGTGACCCGCTCGGACAGTCCCTTGGCGCGGGCAGTGTTGACGTAGTCGAGCCGGATGACGTCGAGGACGGCCGAGCGGGTAAAGCGCGTGAGGGAAGCACCCTGGAAGAGTCCCAGCACGCTGATCGGCATGATGGCCTGCTTGAAGTGCTCCCAGAACCACTGCCAGCCGGTGGCAGCGATGTCGGCGCGATAGATGAAGGGCAGCCAATCCAGGTAGATGCTGAACAGGAGGATGAACAGGAGCCCGGTGAAGAACGTGGGGAGGGAGAACCCGATGAAGGCCAGCGTGGTTGCCACCTGGTCGAAGAACGAATACGGCCGGAGCGCCGAGAGGGTGCCGACGGGGAGTGCGATGAGAAGGCCGAGGAGCTGGGCCGAGCCCAGGACGAAGAGCGTGGTCGACAGCCGCTGGAGGATGAGCGTGTCGACGTTCACCCGGCTCACGAAGGAGAACCCCCAGTCCCCGCGCAGCATCGAGGTGAACCACCGCGCGTAGCGGATGGGAACGGGGTCGTCGAGGCCGAATTTGGCTCGGAGCTGCTGGGCCACCTCGCGCGGCACGTTGGGGTTGGTGGCGAGCTCCTCGAACGGGTCGCCCGGGGCCAGGGCCAGGACGGTGAACAGCACGACGCTGATCCCGAGCAGCGCCGGGACCGCGATCAGGAGGCGGCGGACGAGATACCTGGACATGGGCGGGAGCGCAAGACCGAGGGCCAGGCGCGGGCCCCGGCCCCCGGCACGCCCATCACGCCTCCCGGTGCCAGGAGGCCAGGTGCCAGAAGTTCGAGTCCCAACCTGAGATGTCGGTCCCCTTCAACCGGTGGGAGACCGCCGAGACCACCATGCGCCACAGCACCGGGATGACGACCACGTTCTGGATGACGAGGTCGTTCATCTTGACGAAGAGCGCCGCCCGTTTCACCGGGTCCATCTCCGACTCCGCCGCCTTCCACACCTTGTCGTACTCCTCGTTCCGCCAGCGCGTGGGGTTGCGCCCCGACCACTTGTTCTCCTTCGAGGAGGCCTCCCAGGTGGTGAACTGATCCATGAAACGCTGGGGGTCCGGCTGGCCCATCGTCGTCGTGTACATCTGGATGTCGGTGTAGAAGTGGAGGTACGTGTCCGGGTTGGCCGGGTCGGAGGAGAAGTAGACCGAGGCCGTGATCGCCTTGATCTCGAGGTCGATCCCGGCCTTGGCCGCCGCCTGTTTGACGATCTGCTGGGTCTTTTGACGCTCCGGATTGATAGAGGTCTGGTAGACCATCTTCAGTCGCTTGCCGTCCTTGGCCCGGATGCCGTCCGATCCCCGCTTCCAGCCGCCGGCGTCGAGAATCTGGTTGGCCTTGTCGACGTTGAATTCCCACTTCATGTTCTTGGAGCGGAACTTCTCCGGCGCGTTCAGGAAGTTGGCCGTGCTCTGCCCCAGCCGGCCGTAGATCTGCTCGTGGATCGAGGCACGATCCACCAGCACGTTGAGGGCTTGCCGGACCGCCGGATCGGTGAGGAACGGGTGCGTGGTCTTGATCGACGCCCGCTCGCCGTCGACCTCCTTCCACGGGTCGGTGTTGTGGAGCTGGATGTGCTCGATGTTGCCCGCCACCGCGATGTCGACCCGGCCCTTGCCGCCTTGCTCCAGCCGCTTGAGGATGTCATCGGCCACCTGCATGTTCCAGGCGAAGTCGTACTCTCCCGTCTGGATCACGGCCCGAGCCGCGGAGGCGGCGTCGCCGCCGCCCTTCATCTCGATCTGGTCGAAGTACGGCCGGTTGGCGACGTGGTAGTTGGGGTTGATCTCGCCCCGCACGATGTCCCCCGGCTTGAAGTCCACGAACTTGTAAGGCCCGGTACCCACCGGCTTGAGGTTGGTCGGCGCCTCCCGGCTGTTGGCGCCCTGGAAGGCCTCGAAGAGGTGCTTGGGGATGATCTGACCGGTCGGCCCGCAGAAGGGAGAAGACCAGAAGGGCGTGGGGTTCTTGAAGACGATCTTGACGGTGTGGCTGTCGAGCTTGTCGATGCGGGCGATATCGCGGTACTGGCCGGTGGTGACGGCGGCCGTGGCCGGGTCCATCACGTATGCCCAGTTGAAGACCACGTCGTCGGCGGTGAAGGGCTTGCCGTCGTGCCAGGCCACGTTCTTCTTGAGCCGCCAGGTCACCGACAAGCCATCCTTGGCCACGAGCCCGTTCTGGAGGCTCGGGACGTCCGCGGCCAGAACCGGAAAGATATTGCCCTCAGGGTCGTACGAGGCTAGCGGCTCGTAGAAGATCCGCGAGCCGTCCTGGTCCTTGGTGCCGGACGCGAAGTGCGGGTTCAGCAGCGTGGGTGCCTGCCACCAGAGGGTCTTCACCAGGCCCCCGCCGCCGCGCTTGGTGGGCGCGAACGACGACTTTGGCTGGGCTGACGCGATGCCGACCGAGGCCAGCATCTGGGCAGCCAGGGGAGCAGTGAGGCCGAGCCCCACCATCGTCTGCACGAAGGCCCGGCGCGAGAGGCGGCCGGCCTTGACGTGGTCGAGCAGTTCCCGTAGTTCCTTCTCGTCCATTGGATTCCTCCTTCGATCCAGGATCATACCCCGTAGGCCCGGGCGTCGCCGACCTGCCTGGTCGTCGCCTGGCCACCGGGGTCGAGCGTCTTCGCGGTGCCGTTTTCGGGACGGTGCTCACGGCCGACTCGAGGTCATCGCGGCCGCATAATATAGAGGGTGAGTCGACACATGTCGAGAGCGCTCCCTGTCGC
>JBOHPP010000132.1:0-4115 GCA_050731755.1 Candidatus Rokuibacteriota bacterium
GGGTTCGACTCCCTCAGGGCGCACCACCTTCCCGCGTAGTTGCGCGACGGCGGTGGGCGTGGCCCCCCGAGAGTGAGCGGGATCTGTGGGGGCCGCGCTCACCGCTGCTGTCCCGTCGCCTTGCTGATGCTGGCTACGTTGCTCGCCAGGGCCTAGTTGAGTGAGGCCTGGGTCTTGGCAGCGCACGCTCGATGTGTCAGCCTCGTCCACGATGCGGTAGCGCTGGTAAACACGAGTCGGCCTTGTGACCGGGATCTTCATTGCGACCGTCTGGGACACCGCGCCTGACTTCTCCACGTTGCGTACGGCTGAGCGCCGGAGGTCGTGGCGCCCCGCGCAAGTGCTTGAAGTGGTAGGCTCTCATTGGGTACCGTTATGTGTTCATGAGGCGGGGGAAGGACTACGAATCCTAGGGCGCGCCACGCCTCCGCGGACGAAGCCCTGATGCAGGAAGCGCTGGCCGAGGCGCGGTGCGGCTTGGCGGCCGGCGAGGTGCCGGTGGGCGCGGTGGTGGCGATCGACGGCAGCATCGTGGCGCGCGCACACAACGCCCCCATCGCGCTGGCCGACCCGACGGCGCACGCCGAGGTCCTGGCGCTGCGGGAGGCGGCGGGCAAAGTCGGCAACTATCGGTTGACGGGCGCCACGCTCTACGCGACGGTGGAGCCGTGCCCGATGTGCTGCGGCGCCCTGCTGCAGGCGCGGGTCGCCCGGCTCGTGTACGGCGCGCCAGATCCCAAGGCGGGGGCGGTGGAGTCGCTGTTCCGGCTGCTCGACGATCCGCGCCTGAACCATCGGGTAAGCGCGACCGGCGGGGTGCTGGCCGGCGAGAGCGCCGCGCTGTTGAGCCGGTTCTTTGAAACGAGACGACGGTAACGATTCGACGGAGGGGTGGCCGAGCCCGGTTGAAGGCGTCCGACTCGTCCAGACTTAGGGAACTGGCCCCTCCTCGGAGGTTGCCATGAGACTCAGCGAGGCGATTCGGCTGGGGGCAATGATGAAGCCCCAAGCCTTTCGCGTTCTCGTCACTGACGATGGAGCGTGTGCCCTCGGCGCAGCCCTGCTCGCGGTCGGCGCCGTAGCGGAACGCAACGTCCGCGCCGTGCTCGATCGGTGGCCCTGGGCGTCTGCCGTGAGTGCCAGCTGTCCGAAGTGTCGGCGCTCCAGCCTCGTAATCGGGGTGATCACACATCTGAACGACAATCATCGCTGGAGCCGAGAGCAAATTGCGCTGTGGGTCGCAGGGATCGAGCCGAGTGATCTGTTCCCTCGGCCGCGTGGTGGGAGGATGAGAGCGTGGCGACCCCCAAGCCTCAGCGGGCATTCTGAGTGGGTAGTATCTGATCGCCCTGCGTCGTGAGCGCTACGGGATTGCCGGCCAGGCGGCACGGGCGCGGTGGAGAAAGTCCCGCAAGCAGGTGTAGAGCTACCCACTGAAAAAGGTGGATCGAAGTGCTCGGTAGTCTGGCGTTATCCACCAGCATCCACACCTTCCACCGAACTATTCCGCTGCCGGCACTTGACAGGCTCGTGCTCGCTGACGACGATACGCGCGCCGTGTTGCTGTTTGTCCGACTCAGGTCGTTGCTCTTCGAGCTGTGCCCGGACCATCCAGTGGCGCTCTGCGAGACGTGCCGCCGAGCCTACACGCCCCAGCAACTCGGGACCGAGATCGGCAACGGCTGCTGCCTCTGCCGCCAGTGCGGAGCCGATCTGAGGGAGTCGCTCCTCGCCCACGCACGGACGTGCCCGAATCTCGCGGCGCTGAAGCCGCTGGCGCGGATGGCGTCTGTCAGCGGCTCGACGATCCCTCCAGCGGCTTCGGAGCGTTTCGCGGCCCGGCGTAGAATTCGGCTCGGGCTGGACCCCCACGCGGCGGCCGGGTGAGTATGCCCCGGCTCTCCTGCGATTGCCCGCATGGGACTTCATGTGGACCGAACCCGAGGTAGAGCGATGAGCCTCTGCGCAGCGTGCGGGCTGGAGATTCCTGGTGGCGACACGTTGTGCGCCCACCACGCGAGGGGCGACGGTGACCGCTGGGCCGAGAACAACCGGTGCATGTGCGATCTGCTGCACCGGGGCCGCGTTCCGCCCCGGCTGCCTCCCGCTGAGCGCGAGGACGAGTTCTGCGCGCACGCCGAGGTTGCCTGCGCCGAGGTTGCCTGAACCGGCTTCCTCACCGTACGCCTTGGGAAGAATGGCCAGGTCCGCTCTCCGGCACACGTTCGCTTCCCGTCTCGTGGCCGCTGGGGTAGACTTGCGAACGGTCCAGGAGCGAGGCGGTTGCGCCGTGAAACTTCGACAAGGCTTTGACTCCGTGGCGGCGGTCACTCGGGCGTGATCGGCCGGGTGCTTGATTAAGGGGCTGGTAGAATTGGTGCGGAGGGGTGGCCGAGCCCGGTTGAAGGCGTCCGACTCGA
The DNA here is from genome assembly GCA_050731755.1 of Candidatus Rokuibacteriota bacterium. Lineage (GTDB taxonomy): Bacteria > Methylomirabilota > Methylomirabilia > Rokubacteriales > CSP1-6 > JBOHPP01. Next base: position 2,421 of record JBOHPP010000132.1, read on the forward strand.
AATCGGATAGGGGCCCAGAAGGTCCCTCGGGGGTTCAAATCCTCTCCCCTCCGCCAACTCTCTTCTCACCGACGAATGTCCGGGAGGGGTGACCGAGCGGCCGAAGGTGCGGCACTGGAAATGCCGTGCACGGGTAATCCCTGTGCCGTGGGTTCAAATCCCACCCCCTCCGCCATATCATCCGCGACGTGGCCGTGCTAGACGGGGAGGTAGCGGTGCCCTGTAGCCCGCAATCCGCTCCAGCGGGGTTGAATCCCCTTTCGAGGGCGGGCCGTGTTGAATGAGCCTCGTGGGACGGTGTTGAAAGTTGGGCCCCACGCAACGAGAATCGTCGAATCCCGCCAGGCCCGGAAGGGAGCAACGGTAAGGCGACCCTCTCGTGTGCCGTGGGAGTACCTGACTGGAGCCGGCTCCGCGGGGAGATCGCAGGACGGGTCGTTCGAAGGAGGGTGCACGGCCGCTTGATGACGTATCAGGTCCTCGCTCGGAAGTGGCGACCGCAGACGTTCGAGGCCGTCGTCGGCCAGGACGCCATCACGCGCACGCTGCGCAACGCCCTGGCCTCCGGGCGGATCGCCCACGCCTATCTCTTCGCGGGGCCGCGCGGCGTGGGCAAGACCACCACCGCCCGCCTGCTGGCCAAGGCGCTGCTCTGTCCCCAGCGCGCGGGAGCGGACGCCTGCGGGGTCTGCGCCGTGTGCCAGGAGGTGCAGGCGGGCACCATCATCGACGTCATCGAGATCGACGCCGCCTCCAACCGGGGCATCGACGAGATCCGCACGCTGCGGGAGAACGTGAAGTACGCGCCCGCCCGTGGCCGCTACAAGGTCTACATCATCGACGAGGTGCATCAGCTCACCGCCCACGCCTTCGACGCGCTGCTCAAGACGCTGGAGGAGCCGCCCGCCCACGTCGTATTCGTGCTGGCGACCACTGACCCGCGCGACATCCCGGCCACGGTGCTCTCCCGCGTGCAGCGCTTCGACTTCCGGCCGATCCCGCCGGACACGCTGGTCAGGAGCCTGGAGCGCATCCTCACCGAGGAGAAGATTCCGTTCGAGCCGGCGGCGCTGCCGGTGGTCGTGCGGGCGGCCGAGGGTTCGTTGCGCGACGCGCTCTCGCTGCTGGACACGGCGATCGCGTATGGCGAAGGGCGGCTGGCGGCGGCGCCGGTGACCGAGCTGCTGGGCACCACGGCGCCCGGCGAGGTGCGCGCGTTCGGCGAGGCCTTGATCGCCGGCGAGACGACGCCGGCCCTCGAGGCGATCGACCGCGCCGCGCGGGAGGGCGAGGACCTCGGCGCCTTCGTGCGCGACGTCATCGAGCTGCTGCGCCGCGCCCTGGTGCTGAAGGCGGCCCCCAGCACCCAGCTAGCGGATCTGACGACAACGGAAGCCAACGCCCTGCGCAAGCTCGGCGAGGGGGGGACGCTCGACGATCTCCTGTACGCGCTCCGCGCCTTCCTCGAGGCCGACGCCCTAATGCGGGAGTCGCCGCACCCGCGAGTGGAATTGGAGATTGCCACCGTGCGGGTCACCCGTCGGCCCGTGCCGCACGCCATCGAGGACGTGCTCCGGCGCGTGGACGAAGCGCAGGCGCGGCTGGCCCAGTACGTCCCGAGCGCGCCGCCGCCGGCCGCCGTGCAGGAAGCGCTTCTGCCGGGGCGGGCCTCGGCCGAGCGCCCCTCGGCGGCCT
>JBOHPP010000133.1:0-12584 GCA_050731755.1 Candidatus Rokuibacteriota bacterium
TTTTGACATCCCTGGATCCGAATCTGCCACTTTGGCCAGAGTCGGCATCCGACACTCGAAGTATCCCCCAAGATGTTGCGGTTCTCGCGACCCTCCCGCTGAGAGTGGTCCCAACGAGTTCGGCATGGGCCTTGCTCGGTGCTCTCCCTCTGAATGCTCTGGAAGGCCATCGTCGCGTTGGTGCTCTTCGTCGCGGCAGCGGCGGGCGGAGTCACGCTCTACGCCCGCTACCAGGTCAAGAGCATGCTCGACGATCTCGCCGCCGCGATCGCGCCGGTCGCCGAGATGCGCTACGCCAGCCTCTCCGTGACGCCCCGGGGGACCGTGCGGGTCCAGGATGTCGAAATCCGGCCCAACGCGTTGAATGAGCCGCTGCGGATGGAAGGCATCGAGGTGGAGACGCCGGGGCTGTGGTTCCTGCTGACCGGGTCGAAGAGCCTGCGTGACGGCCACCTTCCCGAGCATCTGCGGGCGACCTTTCGCGGCCTGGCCTTCAGCCTCAATGGCCCGATGGCCCTGACCATCGACCGCTTGATCGCTGGCGCGGCGCACTCGAGCGGCGCGCCGCCGGTGTCGAACTGTGGCGACATCCGCTACTTCGATTTCGGCGCCTACCAACGACTGGGGTACGGCTCCCTCGTGTTCGACATCTCGATCGGCTACCGCTTCGAAAAGGGAGGCGGCCCACTGCGATTCACGCTCGATGGGCGCGTCCGCGATCTCGGCGTGACGACGGTGAACCTCGAGCTCGCCGGTGTGTCCCCGAGCCTACGCGAAAACATGGCGGGGCAGCCGTCGATGCGCGCGTTCGAGTTCGTCTATCAGGACCTCTCCTACACCGATCGGTTCAAACGCTACTGCGCTCAGGCCAGCCACATGACCGTCCAGCAGTACATCGAGTCGGAGGTGACCCGAACCGCTGAGGCGTACGGGGCGCAGTGGGGCCTCGTGCTCGGGCCGGGCCTGCGTGAGGCCTATCGGCAGTTCCTGACCAAGCCGGGTGAAGTGCGGGTGCAGGGAACGCTGTCTGCCGACCTGGACATGCCAAGGCTGCGGCTATTCAAGCCTGCGGAGATCATGTCGAAGCTGAATCTGCGCGTCAGCGTCAACGGCAAGGCGGTGACGGACGTGAGCATGACGCCACCCCGGGCGGCGCCAGAGCTCCCCTCACCTACGAGCGTGGCGTCGCGGCCACCCTCAACCCGGGCGACATCACTCCCACCTCCTTCACCCCAGGCAACGCCGCCGCCGGCCGCCGCCCCCATCGCCGTGACGAGCGAATTTCGTGCGGTGCCGACCACGGACCTCGCCGGGCATATCGACAAGACGGTGCGGGTGCATCTCACTGACCGGACAACGCGTGAGGGGCGGCTCCTGCAGGTCGCCGATGGCATGGCCCGTGTCGAGCGGCGCCTTCGCGGCGGCGTAATCACGCACGGCATTCCGCTGAGAGAGATCGACCGGGTGGAGGTGCTCTTCTAACCAGGACCCGCTCGCGGTTTCCTCCTTTTGCGTACTACATCACCGGGCCGATGATCCAGGGCGCGAACTCTTCTTCCCCCACGCCGCTCAGCTCGCTCTTCGAACGCTGGCCCGAGGCCACCGCGATGACCTCCTCGAAGATCTGCCGGCCTACCACCGGGAGCGGCGTGCCCTCCAGGATCACGCCGCAGTTGATGTCCATGTCCTCCTCCATGTGGCGGTACATGAGCGAGTTCGTGGCCAGCTTCAATGACGGCACGGGCTTGCATCCGAAAACCGATCCTCGGCCCGTCGTAAAGCAAATGACATTGCATCCACCCGCGACCAATCCGGTGATGGACACGGGATCGTGTCCGGGCGTGTCCATGAAGACGAAGCCGCGGGTGGTGATGGGCTCGCCGTAGAGAAAGACGTCCATCATCGGCGTGGTGCCACCCTTGGTCACGCCGCCCAGCGATTTCTCGAAGACGGTCGTGATCCCGCCCGCTTTGTTGCCGGGGGCGGGGTTGTTGTCCATGGCTTCGATGCCGCGGCAGTACCATTCCCACCACTTGTAGCGGTCGATCAGCTTCTTGGCCACGCCCTCGTTGATCGCGCGGCGAATGAGGAGATGCTCGGCCCCGTAGATCTCGGGCGTCTCGGCCAGGACGCCGGTGCCGCCGTAGCGGACCAGCTCGTCTACCGCCCAGCCCAACGCCGGATTGGCCGTGATGCCGGAGTTGCCGTCGGACCCACCGCAGTTGGTCGCCAGCACCAGCTCGGAGATCGGCTGCTTCGTCCGCCGAGCCGCGTCGGCCTGGGGAAGGATCCGGGCGATCTCGGCGGCCGCCCGCTCGACGGTCTTCCGCACGCCGCCGGTCTCCTGGATGGTGAGGATCGTCGGTCGCCGCTCGGGGTGCCCGGGCGCAGCCATGCGCTGCCGATCCACCAGGACGGCCGCCTGATTCACCTCGCAGCCGAGCCCGACGAGAATGTAGGCGGCAATGTTGGGGTGCTTGGCGTACCCGGCCAGCACCCGATGAAGCGCGTGGTGGTCCTCGCCGAAGAGCTTGGTGCCGCAGCCGGACTTGTGGGTGATGGCCAGCACCCCGTCGATGTTCGGGTGATCCTTCTGGACGTCGCGGAACTTGTCTTTCACGAACTGACTGACACTCGCGGAACAGTTCACGGTGGAAACAATGGCCACATAATTTCGCGTGCCCACCCGGCCGTCCTCGCGCCGGTAGCCGTCGAAGTAACGCATCTGGGCCGCTGGGTGGTAGTCCACCGGCTGGACGTCGGTGCAGAACTCGTACTCGCGCTGCAGATCGCCGATGCCGAGGTTGTGCGAATGGACGTGATCGCCGACGGCGACGTCCTGGGTGGCGAAGCCGATGATCTGACCGTAGCGCCGCACCGGCTGTCCCACCCGCACGGCCCGCCGGGCCACCTTGTGGCCGGGTTTGATGTCCTGCCGGACGGTGATCGCCACCGGCCCGTCTTCCAGAATGGTTCCCGCCGTCAGCTCGTGCTTGGCGATGGCGACGTCGTCCTCGGGGCGTAGCACGACCGCCTTGTCGGTCAGCGCGTGAGTGGGCATGGCCGTCCTCCTCGGGGCGTCCACTATACCTCGTTCGGTCCCTTGATGCGGAGCGCGACGGCGGGGTCCTTCTCGAGCTGAATGGTGGTGTGGTCGATGCCGAAGCGGGCGTGCAGCAGGGCGTGCAGCATCTCCAGCAACCGCTCGCTCTCCCTCACGTCGTCCACCACCACGTGGGCGCTCATGGCTTCGCGCCCCGACGTCAATGTCCAGACGTGGAGGTCGTGGATCTGCCGCACGCCGGCCACGCCGGTCATGGCGGCCTCGATCTCCTCCAGCGTCAGGTGGGCCGGCGTGCCTTCGAGCAGGACGTTCACCGCCTGGACGAGCAGGCGCCAGGTCCGGGGCACGATGAACACCGCGATGGCGATGCTCACGAGCGGATCGACGACGGTCCAGCCGGTCACCGCGATCACCGCCGCCGCCGCCAGCACGCCGACCGAGGCCAGAGCGTCGCTCAGCACCTCCACGTAGGCGGCGCGGACGTTCAGGCTCGCCGCAGCACCTTGATGCAGCAGCCGCGCCGAGACCAGGTTCACGGCCAGACCGAGCGCGCCGATGATGAGCATGGGGCCGGCCAGGACGGCGCGGGGCAGCAGGAGTCGCTGATAGGCCTCGAGCATGATCCAGCCGGCGACGACGAGAAGGATGAGCGCGTTGACCAGCGCGGCCAGGATCTCGACGCGGTAGTAGCCGAAGGTCTTGGCCGGCGTGGGTGGCCGGGCGGCGATCCAAGCAGCGAAGAGCGCGAGCCCGACGCCGCCGACGTCGGTCAGCATGTGGCCGGCGTCGGCAGCGAGGGCGAGGCTGCCCGTCCACAGCGCCCCGGCGACTTCGATCACCATGAAGGCACCGGTGAGGAGGAGGACCGTCTGGAGCCGTTGCCGGGAATGCCGGGCGGCGGTCTCGCGTGACGCCTGCGTCATCCAGCGGATCGTAACAGGTTGGTGGCGCGAAGGCCTAGGCAGCGTGGAAAATCCGGGGGTTGTGGTTTCCCCAGCGGGCACTGCTCTGGCGGGCTACAGACGCCTTTTCAGGCCGCTGCCTCACCTCTGAAGCACTTCGCGTGGATGGTCTGGCTGCCGATGTGGCCGACGGCCTGCGCGGGTCGGATCGCCCCTCCGCACTCGGAGCAGACGGCGTCGATGTCGTAGGTTAGGAAGTCCCACTCGACGTCAGGTCGGGGACCGTCGGCGTCGCTCACCCGCAATCTCCCACGTCTGGCGGAACCCTGCATACCAACTGCCAACAGCCGGCCGCTGTCAATTCCACGAGGAAAACTACGTACATCTACTTATTGGCACCACAGCTCTCCAGATGCTTGACCGCCCACGCGGGGGAAATTTCTCTCGATAACGTGTAAACCTTGCCCGCTGGGAACGATCGCGCTAGATTCGGGCCGGCGCGTGAGGGGCCCGCGCCCACCCGAGGAGGTCTCTCGTCGTGGCTGAGCGCCAGTGTTCCATCTGCTCGCTTGCAATCCTCCCCACAGATTCGACCGCCGACCGCCGCGGGGAACTCGTGCACCTTCGCTGCCTGGAGCCGCGGAAGCCGGCAACTCGAATAGAGCCGCCGCTGAAAAATCACCGCGACGTTCGCGGTGACCCGATCTGCCCGGCGTGCGGGCGCGGCATCGACCGCGGCACCTCGGCGGTGGCACGGACCGCGGACTACATGGTTCACCTCGAATGCTTGCTGGAGGCTCGGCGAATGCTGCAGGCGTAGTCTCGTCTGCTCCCGGCCGGTGTCGTGGGTGCAAAAGCGTACGCTGCACCTTCCTGCTAGAATGCCGGCGGCATGCACGATCGAAGCGTCGTTCTGCGCGGCCAGCGCTTCCATTACACCGAATGGGGTGAGCCCTTGGCGCCCGCGGTGGTGCTGCTTCACGGCATCACCGGCCACGCCCGAGCCTGGGATGGCGAAGGCGGAGCGCTGGCCCCACGCTTCCGGGTGCTCGCGCTCGACCAGCGCGGCCACGGCGACTCGGACCCGGCGCCCGACGGCGACTACACGCTGGCGGCCATGGCCGGCGACCTGGCCGCCTTCGTCGACGCCCTCGCGCTGGGACCCCTCAGTGCGGTGGGGCTCTCCATGGGTGGGCGCGTGGCCATCACCTACGCCGCCGACCACCCCGAACGCGTGGAGCGGTTGATGGTGATCGACATCGGCCCCGAGATCGCCGCTGCCGGCCAGAAGCGGGTGCTCGGGGCGATGGCGCATTCGCCCGAGCGATTCGCCTCGGCCGAGGAGGCGGTGGCCTACGCGCGCGCCACGAACCCGCGCTACGCCGATGCGCTGCTGCGCCACCGGATCCGGCACGGCCTGCGCGCGCTCCCGGACGGCGGCTTCACCTGGAAGTACGACCGCGCGCTGCGCGAACAGGTGCGTGCCGGTGGCCGCCGCGAGCCGCTCGACCTCTGGTCGCCGTGGGCGGCGCTCGAGTGTCCCACGCTGCTCGTGCGGGGCGCGGAATCCGACATCCTTTCTCCCGAGATCGCCAAGCGCATGCTCGAGGCGCTGCCCGACGCGCGCCTGATCGAAGTGCCCGGCGCCGGCCATACGGTGCCGGGCGATCAGCCGGGGCAGTTCCAGGCAGTGCTCCGCGACTTCCTCGGCTGGCCATGAGCCGGCTCGTCGGCTGGATCACCGTCTCTCTCGTCATTGCCTGGGTGCTGGCTCACCTGCTCTTCCTGGGGCCCATCCGTGACGCGACCGAGACGACGCTGGCCTGGGCGGTCTGGCTCGTCGCGGTCAGCGGCGTGGTCGCCGCCCTCACCGTGCTCGGCTTCGGGCTGGCCACCGGACGAAGCCGCCCGGCCTGGCTGCGCTTCGTCGCCTGGGCGCGGACGGCCGCCGCCGTGGTGGGATGCGGCCTCGTCGTCATCGGCCTCCTGCACTATCGCGACACCGAGCCGCGCGGCGAGATCCACTGGATCGTGCTGGGGCTGGCGGTGCTGGCCGGCGCCGCCGTCGTCCACTGGTGGGTGGTCCGGACGCAGCGACAGATCCTCTGAGCGCCCGGTGAGGCGTCTGCTCGGCCTGCTCTGGGCAGGCGCCTTCGCGTTCTTCCTCTCCTTCTTTCTCCTGATCTCCGCGGTCCCGCTCTACGCGCGTGGGCTGGGCGCCTCCGATGCGGCCATCGGCGTCATCATGGGATGCTTCGCGGTGACCGCCATGCTGCTCCGCCCGTGGACGGGCTGGGCGGCCGATCGTTACGGCCGCCGTCCGTTCATGGTGGCCGGGGCCGTTGTGTTCTTCGTCTCGTCCCTGGCGTACTACGCCGCCGGCGGGGCCGGCGCGCTCGTGCTCGTGCGGCTGCTTCACGGCGCCGGCATGGGTCTCTACCCCACCGCGGCCAGCGCGATGGTGGCCGACCTGGCGCCGCCCCACCGCCGCGCCGAGTTCCTGGGCCTGTTCGGCGTCGCCGGCAGCCTGGCCTTGGCGCTCGGCCCCGTCACCGGCATCGTGCTCGCCGAGGGCCTGGGATTCGGAGCGCTGTTCGTCGTATCAGGCGTGGTGGGGCTGGTGGCGCTCGGGCTCACCATCACCGCGCGGGAGACCCTGGGGACGATGGGCACGCAGCCCTTCAGTCTCGCGGGGACCGTGAGCCAGGCGGCGCTCTTCCCCTCGCTGGTGCTGCTGTTCCTCATGCTGCCGTACGGCACGCAGATCACCTTCGTGCCGCTGCACGCGCACGCCCAGGGCGTCAACCCGGGCGTCTTCTTCCTGGTTCACGCCGTGACCCTCGCCCTCGTACGCGCGCCGGCCGGGCGCCTGTCCGATCGCGTGGGGAGGGCGCCCGTCGCCGCTGGCGGCCTGGCGCTGGGCGCGGCCGCCCTGGTCGTCCTCGGCTTCGGTGAAGGCCTGCTCGGGCTGGCCCTGGCCGGCGGGCTCTACGGTGTGGCGTTCGGCGTGGCCCAGCCCGCGCTGATGGCGTGGTGCGTGGACGGCGCGGCCCCCGGCGACCGCGGCCGAGCCATGGGGACTTTCTTCACCGCGCTGGAGCTCGGGATCGCCGTGGGGGCGATGTCGTCGGGGCTGGCCGTCGCCCGCTGGGGCGTCCCGCTCACGTTCCTGGCCAACGCGGCCGTCGCGCTGGCCGGCGCCGCGGTGGCGCTCAGGGCCCACCGGGGGTGGGCCTACGCACGATGACGCTACGAGACGACGAGCCGTCGTTGCCGCCCGAAGTCCTGGCCTACTACGCCCGAGGCGGGGAAGCGCCACGCTTGTCGCGCGGCCACGGTCTGCTCGAGGGCGCGCGGACGCGGGAGATCATCTCGCGCCATCTGCCGGCGCCGCCTCGTGTCGTCGTCGACGTCGGAGGCGGCCCCGGGATCTACGCGTGCTGGCTGGCCGGCCTCGGCCACGATGTCCACCTGGTCGACGCGAGCCCGCTCCACATCGAGCAGGCCCAGGCCGCGTCGGAGCGGCAGCCGACCTCTCCCCTCACGAGCGTGCGCCGGGGTGACGCCCGGCGGCTCGTTCAGGCCGAGGCCAGCGTCGATGCCGTTCTCCTCCTCGGTCCCCTCTATCACCTCACCGAACGGGCCGACCGTCTGGCCGCGCTCCGCGAGGCGCGCCGGATCCTCAAGGTCGACGGCGTGCTCTTCGCCGCCGCGGTCACGCGCTTCGCGTCGCTGCTCGACGGGCTCGTCAGCGGATACCTGGGCGACACCGAGTACGTCCGCATCGTGGAGGACGACCTCAAAACCGGCCAGCACCGGAATCCGACGCCACGCGATTACTTCACGACATCGTTCTTCCACCTCCCCGAGGAGCTGGAGCGGGAGGTGACGGAGGCCGGGTTCGTCATCGAGGAGCTGGTCGGTGTGGAAGGTCCCGGCTGGCTGTTGTCAGATCTGGAAATGCGCTGGACGGATCCGGAGCAGCGCCGCCAGCTGCTCGACGCCGCGCGGGCCGTCGAACGGGCGCCGAGCCTCCTCGGGCTCAGCCCGCACCTCGTGGCCGTCGGAAAGAAGCGCTGACCGGCGGCCCGGCCCGCCGGGCTACGATCGCTCGCGCAACTTGCGCGCGGCCTCCGCGCGCATCTTCTGCATGGCGTGCGTCTCCTGGTCGGAGTAGCGCTCCTCCTTCCAGGGGTCGGCGTGCATGTGGTAGCCGTTCTGCTCCCAGAAGCCGGGCGGGTTGACGTCGAGGAACTCGAAGCCGCGGACCCACTTGGCGCTCTTCCAGAAATACAGCCTGGGCACGACGAGGCGGCAGGGGCCGCCGTGGTCGGGCTCGAGCTCGCGGCCGTTGTGACGGAGGGCCAGCAGCGCGTCGTCCTGGGCCAGGTCCTCCAGCGCGAGGTTCGTCGTGTAGTCCGGGTCGGCGTGGACCATGACGTGCCTCGCCTCGGGCATGGGACGGACCCGGCTGAGGATCTCCCCGATCGGCACCCCCTCCCACTCGTTATCGAGCTTCGACCAGCGGGTGACGCAGTGGACGTCCGAGGTGATCCGGACCCGGGGGAGCCGGAGGAACTCCGGCCACGTCCACACCACTTCCTGCTCGACCAGGCCGAAGCACCGGAAGGTCCAGCGCCCGAGATCGGCGCGGGGCGTGAGCCCGTAGGTCAAGACCGGCCACTTGGTGGTCAGCGTCTGCCCGGGAGGGACGCGATTGGCCAGCGCGGGATCGATCTGCTTCATCCGCCGATGCCTCCACAACTCGAAAATCAGACGTGCCATGCGCGGGTCCCACTATACAATAGTCGGCGGCGGCGTGGTCTCGGGCCGCTCACGCCGGAGAAAGGAAGGAGCATGAACGGAGAGCGCAAGCTGGCGTTGTTCATCGACTTCGAGAACATCGCCCGCGGCGTCAAGGAAGCCCAGTACAAGCAGTTCGAGATCGAGTTGGTGCTCAAGCGGCTGCTCGAGAAGGGCAAGATCATCGTGCGGCGCGCCTACGCCGACTGGAACCGGTTCACCGAGTACAAGCGACCCTTCCACGAGTGGGCCATCGAGCTGATCGACGTCCCCCAGAGTCGCTATAGCGGCAAGAACTCCGCGGATATCCGGATGGTGGTCGACGCCCTCGACCTCGCCTACGGCAAGACCCACGTCGACACGTTCACGCTGGTGTCGGGCGACTCCGACTTCTCCCCGCTGGTGTCGAAGCTCAGAGAGAATGACCGCTACGTCATCGGGCTCGGCGTCAAGTCGTCGTCCTCGGACCTCCTGGTGGCCAACTGCGACGAGTTCATCTTCTACGAGGACCTCATCCGCGAGACCAAGAAGACGAACCTCCTGCGCGGCCTGCCCGAGAAGAAGGCCGAGGCCATGGCCCAGCTCATCGACGCCATCCAGGCCCTCATGCGGGAGAACAAGGAGACGCTGTGGGGGTCGATGGTCAAGCAGACGATGATCCGCAAGAACCCCGCCTTCAACGAGTCCTACTACGGGTACTCGACCTTCTCGAAGCTGCTGGAGGACGCGGAAAAGCAGAAGATCGTCACCCTCGAGCGCGACGAGAAGAGCGGCACCTACGTCATCACCTCGCTCAGCGAGGAGACTGGCCGCGCGGCATGACCACGAAGTTGGAGGGGGCAGCGGCCGCCCCCTCCAAACCTCCCCATTCGCGCGGGGTGTGACACGGGGCGGGCGAAGCCCGCGCTCGAAGCTAGTCGCCGCCCAGGGGGGCGATGAGGCGGTCGATCGAGAAGATCCCGGCCCCACCCACCAGGATGGCCAGGGCCATGGCGATCAGCGCGACGTTGAACTCGAAGCCGTGGCCTTTACCCGGAGTCATCGACCAGTTGAGGAAGAACCCCTGCCCGGCGTGGACCTTGGCGATGGCCACCAGCATGACGACGATGAGGCCGAGCGCGGCCGGCCGACTCAGGAAGCCCACGATGAGGGCGATGCCGCCCAGGAACTCGATGAGGGCGGCGATGACCGTCGCCGCCGGAGGAATGCCCAGCCCCTTCTGGAAATAGTCGATGGTGCCCTTCAGGCCGTAGCCGCCGAACCAGCCCAGCACCTTTTGCGCCCCATGGGCGAAGAAGACGACGCCGAGGCCCAGACGCACCAACAGGTGAGCCCAGGAAGGGTACGTCGCAAAGATCGCGTCCATGCGCTCCTCCCTCCACGTTGCACGTCGGTTGACGGCGGCGTATTCTTAGGCCGGTCGTGAGCCACGATCGGACCCGACGCCCACTTCGGCGGGGAGTGTACACCATCGCCGGGCGCTCGGTGCTGTCGTTGGGAACGCTGCCGATCGACGTCGACCGCACGACGCGACGACCATGCCGTTCGTGAAAGTCGCCAACCGCAACGAGATCCCCGTCGGCCGTGGCCGGCTCGTGGAGACAAACGGCCACCTGGTGGCGGTCTTCAACGCGGGTGGCGGGCGCTTCTCCGCCTGTGGCGCCATCTGCCCCCACGAGGACGGACCGCTGGCCGACGGCTGGCTCGAGGGCGACGTGGTGGTGTGCCCGTGGCACGGCTTCGACTACGAGCTCCAGACGGGGCGCTGCCGGGTCGACCCCGACCTCTCGATCCCCATCTACGGCGTGCGGACCGTGGGGGACACCGTCGAGGTGGATCTGCCGTGACGGCTTCGCCGGTGACTCTCTACGTCAACGCCGCCGATCGCCCGTGGATGGAACGCCGGCCGGGCGTGCAGTGGAAGGTGCTGTGGGAGGAGGGCAACCATCGGGCCGTGCTCATGCGCTACGCGCCCGGCGCCACGATCCCCCGCCACCGGCACCTGGGCGAGGAGCAGATCTTCGTGCTCGAAGGCAGCGTGACCGACGACACCGGCACCTGCACCAGCGGCAATTACGCCCGGCGGCCGCCGGGCTGCATCCATACCGTGACCAGCCGCGACGGCGCGCTCGTGCTCGCCATCATGTCGGGCGGGACCGAGCCGGGCTAGCGCTGGCCGCGAGAAAACAAACAGAGGAAAACCGTGGCTGAGCGAGCCGTCCCCCATGTGCGGAAGTTCCTCGGACAGCGACTTCGCACGCTCCGCAAGCAGCGCGGGCTGAGCCAGGAGCGTCTTGGCCAGAAGTCCCGGCTGAGCGGCAAGTTCATCGGCGAGGTCGAGCGGGGCGAGAAATCGATCTCGATAGACAGTCTCTATCACGTGGCCATGGCCCTGGAAGTGCCGTTGCGCCATCTGACCGACGTGAGACCCGGCCGGCGGGCCGTCGTGCCCAGTGAGGAGGCCGAGCGACTCTTCGCGCTCGTCTCCGCCCACCGGCGGCCCGGCGAGGTGCGGCGGGCCCTGCACGTGGTCCGCGCCATGCTCGGCGGCACTGGCTGATACAATGCGACGAGCCCCTGAGGGGCGAGGAGGCCAAATGTCGGCGACGATCAACTGGGCCCAGTGCCACACCCGTCCCGTGCTCATGATCCCCGGCCCCACCGAGCTGCCACCGCCGGTGATCCAGGCGCTGAACCAGCCCCCGGCCATCCAGTACGACCGTTCCTTCGACCTGGGGGTTCTCGAGCCGACCACCCTGGCCCTCGCGGAGGTGTTTCAGACTCGCAACGAGGTGCTCCTCATGCCCGGCTCCGGCCGCACCGCGCTGGAGGCGGGCTCGCTCTCGGTCATCGAGCCGGGCGACCGTGTGCTCGTGGTGGGCGCCGGTCAGTTCGGTGCGCTGATGCGGGAGATCATGAACCGTCTGGGCGCGGCCTGGACGGAATTCAGCGTGGAGCTGGGGCGCCCGCTCGACCTCGATCGGCTGGCCGCCGAGGCCGACCGGGTCAAGCCTAAGGCCATCAGCCTGGTGCACAACGAGACCTCGACGGGCACGACGTACCCCGCCGCCGAGGTGGGCTGGATCGCGCGTAACGTCGGGGCGCTCTTCCTGCTCGACACCGTCTCGTCCATCGCCGGCATCGATGTGCGCACCGACGAATGGGGCGTGGACCTGAACATGACGGGGTCGCAGAAGTGCCTGGCCGCGCCGCTCGGCATGGCGCTCGTCGCCGTGAGCCCGCGGGCGTGGGAGTTCATGGAGCGGCGGCGGCAGCCGGCCCGGAGCTGGGCCTACGACCTGCTGCGCTGGAAGGAACACTGGATCCCGGAGTCCCGCGGCGGCAAGGTGAAAGACGGCGCACCCCGCAGCCAGCCCGTGTCCATTCCCACCCACCTGACGGCGGCGATGCAGGTGGCCGTGCGGCTGATCCTGGACGAAGGGCTGCCCCACCGGTTCCGCCGCCACGAGGTGGCGGCGACGGCCCTGCGGGCCGGTGTACAGGCCATGGGGCTCGAGATGTTTCCCGACCCCTCGATCTGGTCCAACACCGTCTCCTCCATCCGGGCCCCCAAGGACGTCGAGACCGCGGCGGTTGTCACCCGAATGCGCCAGCAGTACGGCATCCTCATCGGCACGGGGCTCGACAAGATCCGGACCACGACCCTCCGGATCGGCACCATGGGGATCACGGCCAGCCCGCTGTACGTGCTGCCCACGCTGGGCGCGCTCGAGCTGGCGCTGCGGGACCTCGGCTACAAGTGCGAGCCCGGCGCCGGCCTGGCCGCCGCCCAAAAAATCTTCGCCGACCAGTGA
>JBOHPP010000134.1:0-6511 GCA_050731755.1 Candidatus Rokuibacteriota bacterium
CTCGGCGCCGACCGGCTGGCCGTCGTCGACGCGTCATACGTGCACGCCGCCACCCCGGTCACGCTCCCCCACGCAACGAGCGCCTTCCCACTTCTGGCCGAGGACGGCTACTAATCCGCTCCAGTTACGGGGCTCAGCAAGGTATCCCGGATAACACCACGCGTGCGTACGCTGGCCCCGGTACGGTACTTGGAGGCCTGCCTGGCAGCAAAAGGTAGACTTCCGAGCTTCTGCGAAACGTCCTCCCGGGCGAGCGCCAGCCTCACGTGACCTCATCATAGATCACGGAAAAGGCGCGGCGACGCCGAAAGAGGACCCGAGGAGGGGCCGATTAGATATCCCGTTGAGCCCATCGCTCTAGTGCCGCTATGGAGCGTGAGAGACTCGCGCTCGCCGTAGCGGCGATCTGGGGGCGCCACAACGAAGCGCCGAACTCAATCATACGAGCCGTGTAACCCGGGCCAACACGGCTTGATGTGCCAGCAGCTGGGACGATATCCTCTCGTATAGCTCGTCGTCGGGACCGTCTAGCCAGCTCGACAATCTCACGCTTTGGATTCGCTATCGCATCAGGATTGGCCGGGATGCGATGAGGTGAGACACTCAGGAAAGAGGCCATGCGCTCTTTGTCTGCGAGAAGCCACGCTTCAGATGCACGCACCGCTATCCTCAGACACAGCCCCCGAGCTGGATTCGTTAGAAGACGTCCGAGAAGCTCCGGTGCACAATGGGCATCGTCATTCAGGTCGCGGAGCACGAACCAACGAGCATACCGAGCGGCGTGGTTGTAGGCGGGCAACCGATAGTCCAACCATCCCTTGCCGCGCAGGCCATAGACGGTACCCACTTCGAAGCCGATCATTTCTAGGAGGCGTCGGACAATCGGAACGTCAGTGTCTCCTTCAACCAGTACCGGGATCAAAACTAGTCGCCAAAGAAGGACAGCTGCGCAGCCTGAGCAGGGGCAGTTCGCGGCAGCACGGTTTCAGCGAGAGTTGCGCCGCCTTCTAGGAGCCTTCGCACTTGGTCGTCGTCCCAAGCGACAGTTACCGCCGTGTCTTCCTTTGAGGGCTCCAGCAGGAGTACCTCTTCCGGGGCGATCCCTTCGTCCGACAGAAGATCCGGGGAATGGGTGCTCAACAGCGCCTGGCGACCAGATCGACGACCCAGTCGAGCGATCATACGAGGGATGTGACGAACCACGGCCGGATGAAGAGAGAGTTCTGGCTCCTCGAGAAGAAGGGGCGCGGTTCCATCGAGAAATACCCAGAGCAGACCTAAAAGCCGAAGGGTACCGTCAGAAAACTGATCCTCAGTCTGCCAACCAGCGTTCGGGCGCCAGTGCTCATACAGGCCCTTTAGATGTGGTACGCCGCGGACATCTCGGTCGAGCACCAGTTCCTTGAGCTGAGGCACTGCCACCCGAAGAGCTGCTTGGATTCGGCGAAGCCGGGATTCGAGAGTGCCCTTAGGGGTTCTCGCGAGTTGCTCTAGGAAGTCGCCACCAAAGGGATCACGGACTCGGCCAACGGATCGGTCAGGCTCACGGACAAGCTGCGGCACAAGATGGAGATAGCGGACCTGCGCCAGAAACTCATTCACTTCGCGAAACTTCCTATTCGCGTTGACTTGCTCGAGATACGTCTGCGTTAGACGATTGTGGTCACTCTTATCGTCCTCGTCTGGTCGATCGAGAATAACGTCTTTGTCGCGGCGAACAAGTTCTCGCGCGATTATGGGACGGCGTTGGTTATCTTGAGTGAATTCGAGCCGGTAGTTCCACACAACGGAGTCGAGATCAAGGGCCACATCGATAGCAACACTGGGATAACGTCGTGCGTGCAGGGAGCGAATCTGAGATACACCCCGTCTTGCGTGAACCGCCCGCTGGAAGCCACCCTGGGCGTCAGCCACATCACGGAGAAATCTGAAAGCGTCCAAAAAATTCGACTTACCGGATGCATTCGGCCCAACGATGAAGACGCGTTTCTGAAGAGGCACATCGACGTTTAAGAAATTTCTCCAGTTCTCTAGCTTGACGTGGGTGAAACGCAAGACTCGCTCCGTTGGTCGATTCTGGGATCGATCAGGCTGTCCATCTGCATCGTGTCAGAATTATACGAGGTCGAGAGGCGGTCGGTTAGTCGTTTTAACCTCAGGCGAAGCCGGATCCGGATGGTCACAATTTCTGCTCTCATTGTGTATCGGGGCATTAGGATCGCCGCCGACCGCGATGCCGCGGGCCAGGAGGTCGGTGATCTCTGCCGGCGAGTAGCCGACGTCAGCCAGGATCTCCCGCGTGTGCTGGCCCAGCTCGGGCGCGGCCCGCAGCGCTGCTTTGTCCACGCCGGCCACCCTGATGGGGTTGTCCACCGTCTGCAGCCGCCCGAAGCGCGGGTGGTCGAAGGCCGGGAAGAGGCTGTTGGCGGTCGCCTGGGGGTCGCTGGTGACCTCGGGGTACGTGGCGAGGATCGCGAACGGCAGGTCGTGAGTCTGAAGCTGCTCCAGCCAGTAGCCTGCGTCGTGCCGGGCGAACGCCCGATCGAACATCCCGATCAGCTCCTGGGCGTGCAGGTGTCGGGATTCGAGCGTGGCGAAGCGCGGGTCGTCGATGAGCTCGGGGTGGCCCACGGCGTGACAGAACCGGGGCCAGAGCTTGACCGGGTTCACCAGGGAGAACTTGAGGAACCGGGCGTCGCGCGTTCGGTAGTAGACGGCGCCGAAGGAGGGAGCGGTCTCCCGGGTCCATTTGGGATGGAACTTCGCGCCGCAGAGCTGGGCCTGGATCGTCGTGGCGTTCGCCCAGGCCCCGGCGGCGAAGAGCGAGGTCGACACCTTGAGGCCGCGGCCGGTCCGCTCGCGCGCGAAGAGGGCCAGAACGACGGCGCCAAAGAGAGCCAGGGCCGAGGGATGGTCACCGGAGCCAGCCGGGATCGGCCCCAACCGGCCATCGGGTGTCATCACGCTCGACTCGAGTCCGGAGCGGGACCAGTAGACGACGGTGTCGTAGGCCGGCCGCTCAGCGTCCGGCCCCGCCTCGCCGAAGCCGCTCGCGCTCGCGTAGACGAGACGAGGGTTCAGGGGAGCGAGGTCTTCGTGGCGCAGGCCCAGGCGAGCCAGCGCGGGCGGCCGGAAATTGGTCATGAAGACGTCGGCCCGTTCCACCAGCCGCTGGAGCACCGCGGCGCCCTCGGGATGCTTGAGGTCCAGCACGATCCCCTTCTTCGAGCGGTTGTCCATCATGTACGAGTAGGGAATCTCGGAGTCGGGCATGGCCGGTAGCTCGTGCAGGTAGCGGTTCTGGTCGCCTTCGGGCGGTTCGACCTTGATGACCTCGGCGCCGAAATCGGCCAGCATGACGGCGGCCGCGGGCACGAGCACCATGGAGGCTGCCTCGACGACACGAATGCCCCGGAGCACGCTCATCGCAGCTTCCGGCCCCACGCCTGGTACACGAGGACGGAGGTCGAGATCGTGGCGGGGTCGGCGAGGTGCCGCCGGCAGACCTCGAGCGCGGCGTCCAGCTCGTCTTCCCGCAGGAGGCCGGCCTCGATGATCGCGCTCCGCATCGAGGCCGCGGTACTGGGAAGGAAATCCGCCATCGGGTCCGAGTGGGTGAAGCCCCTGAGGAGCGGACGGAACCGGACGTCCTGCAGACCGGCGCCGCGCAGCAGCCCGAACATGCGCCGTCCAGCATGGGTATCGCCGCCGAGGCGGGTCATGGCGGTCGTGATGGCGTGCTTGAGGCGGTCCCATGCGGGGTGCGGTGGATGGCAACTCAGCGTGATGACGTCGGCCTCCTGCACGGCCAGCGCGCCGCCCGGGCGGACGAGCCGCAACGCCTCCCTGAGCAGCTCCTCGTCCCGTCCCACCGTGGTGAACACGAACCGGACGTGGACGAGATCGAAGGAGGCGGCGGCTAACCCGGTGCGGTATGCGTCGCCCTCGACGAATTCCGCGTTGGCGAGTCCCTTGGTCTGGGCCCACTGACGGGCGGCGGTCAGCTTGTCGGCGTCGTAGTCGAGACCCACCACCCGACCCGTCGGCCCCACGCTGCGGGACAGCACGTCCGTGATGCCCCCGACGCCGCAGGCCAGATCGAGGCAGCGCCAGCCCGTTCCCACGCCGATCAGCTCTATCAAGATTCGGGCGTCGGCTTCCAACGCGGCCGCCTGCATACGCAGGCGCGCCATTTCCTCGGCGGTGCGCTCGAGCGGGTAGGCGCCGACGTCTCGGTCGTGCCGCGAGGGCGTCATGGGCAGCGATAAGGTACACCATGCCGGTTGCGATCGCGCCGCGGCCGTGCTAATCGAGTGGCCACCGTGAGTGTGTTCCACTTCGTCCTCAGTGATCTGCCGCCCGAGACCCAGTCGCTCCGCGCCGAGGTGCGCGAGTTCCTGCGCGCGACGATGCCCGGTGGCGCGCCTGTGCGGCGCGCGCGTTCGTGGGGCGGCTTCGATCCCGAGTTCAGCCGCCAGGTCGGCGCTCGGGGCTGGATCGGCATGACCTGGCCCAAGCGCTACGGCGGCCACGAGCGCTCCTACCTCGAGCGCTACGTGGTGATGGAGGAGATGCTGGCCGCCGGCGCGCCGGTGAGCGCTCACTGGGTGGCCGACCGTCAGAGCGGCCCGCTGCTCCTGCGCTTCGGCACGGAGGCGCAGCGCCAGCGCTTCCTGCCCGCCATCGCCGGCGGCGAGCTGGCGTTCGCCATCGGCATGAGCGAGCCCGACACCGGTTCCGATCTGGCCTCGATTCGGACGCGGGCTACCCGGGTGGACGGTGGCTATCGGGTGAACGGGACCAAGGTGTGGACCTCGAACGCCCACCGCTGCCAGTGGGCAATCGCCCTCTTCCGCACCCAGGTGGTGCCGGACAAGAAGCACGAGGGACTCTCGCAGTTCCTGGTGGACCTCCATTCGCCGGGTATCACCATCCGGCCCATCATCGATCTCGCCGGCTTGCACCACTTCAACGAGGTCGTGTTCCAGGACGTCTTCGTGCCGGAAGACTTGCGCGTGGGCGGCGAGGGCGACGGCTGGAAGCAGGTGACGACCGAGCTGGCCTTCGAGCGGAGCGGGCCGGAGCGCTATCTCTCCAGCCTGGCTCTGCTGCTCGAGCTGATCCGCCACATCGCCAAGGAGCCTGACGAGCGCGGCGCGGTGACGGTCGGGCGGCTGGTCGCCCACCTGGCCACGCTCCGGCAAATGTCGCTCTCCGTCGCCGGCATGCTGCAGGCGGGCGAGAACCCGAATCTCGAGGCGGCCGTGGTCAAGGACGTGGGCACCACCTTCGAGCAGGAGATTCCCGAGGTCGTCCACGCGCTGCTCGGCATCGAGCCGACGATCGACAGCGGCAGCGATCTCCAGCAGGTGCTGGGCTACCTCGTGCAGACGGCGCCGTCGTTTTCCCTGCGCGGGGGCACCCGCGAGGTGCTGCGCGGCATCATTGCCCGGGGGCTCGGGCTCCGATGAGCGAGCAGAGAACGCTGCTCTCCGACAGCGTCACCCGGCTCCTGGCCGACCTGGTGACGAAGGAATCGGTCGAGGCGGCCGAGAAAGGTGCCTGGCCGGACGAGCTTTGGCGAGCGCTCGAGGAGGGCGGGCTCACGCTGCCGTTGGTGCCGGAGAGCCAGGGTGGTGCCGGCGGGACGTGGGAGGACGCCCATGTCGTCGTGCGCGCCGCCGGGCGCCATACCGCGCCGGTGCCGCTGGCCGAGACCATCGTAGGCGGCTGGCTGCTGGCCGACGCCGGCCTCGAGGTGCCGCTTGGACCGCTGACGCTGGCGCCCGTCCACAGCGAGGACCGGCTGCATCTCACGCGCACCGGCGGCGCCTGGCGGCTTGCCGGCACCGCGCCGCGCGTGCCCTGGGGCGCGGCGGCACAGCACGCGGTGGTCGTGGCCGACAGCGACGGTCGCGCGATGGTCGCGCTCGTGCAGACGAGCGCGGCCCGCATCACGGCCGGTCGGAATCTCGCCCGCGAGCCTCGCGACACGCTCCTCTTCGAGGACGCGCCCGTCGTGGCTGCCGCGCCGGCTGGCCCCCGAGTATCTGCGGGCAGCATCCTCTTATATGGCGCGCTGGCCCGCGCGGCGCAGATGGCCGGGGCGCTCGAGGGCATGCTCCAGCAGTCGGCCCGCTACGCCACCGAGCGCCGCCAGTTCGGCCGGGCCATCGGCTCCTTCCAGGCTATTCAACACGCGCTCGCCGCCCTGGCCGGGCACACCGCGGCCGCCGGCATCGCCGCCGAGCACGCCTTCCGCGCCGCCGACCGGGGCGACCCGGAGTTCGAGGTGGCCGTGGCCAAGGTGCGGGTCGGCGAGGCGGCCGGCCTCGGCGCCGGGATCGCCCATCAGGTCCACGGCGCGATCGGCTTCACGTACGAGCACTCGCTGCACTTCTGGACGCGGCGGCTCTGGTCCTGGCGCGCCGAGTTCGGCAGCGAGAGCCGGTGGGCCGCCGAGCTGGGGCGCGCCGTGGCCACGCGCGGCGCCGACGCGCTCTGGCCGGAT
>JBOHPP010000135.1:0-7114 GCA_050731755.1 Candidatus Rokuibacteriota bacterium
TGGTAGAGCTTGAAGCCGTTCTCGAACTCGATGACGAACCCGGCGGGCTCGCCGCCCGGATAGGTGGTGCTCTTCTTGGTCGCCGGATCGATGACGGTGACCTCCGACGAGTGCTCGGCCCGAACCTGAGTGATCTTGATCTGGGGGCCGAGCGGCGTGACCGTGCCGCCCTTGCCGAAGCGCACCCCTTGCTCGGCGCTGACCCAGCCGAGATCGATCATCGTCGAGATGAGCCCGGCTGGGCCGAAGACCTTGGCGCCGGCATGTTTCGCGGCCAGGTCTTTCACGTCTCCGGTGTGGTCGCCATGACCGTGGGTGACGAGGATGACATCGACCTTGCCGATCTTGTCGAGATCCTTGAAGTCTTGCGGGGTTTTGGGGTTCTTGGTGAGGAACGGGTCGATGACGATCACCTTGCCGGACAACGTGGTGATCCGGGTCGCCGACTGACCGAGCCACAGCACCTCTACCTTGGCCGTCTGGGCCCACGCCCGCTCGGCAGCCAGGCTGAGAGTGAGCGCACCGGTCATCTTGAGGAAGTCTCGACGGTCCAGACTCATAGGCACACCTCCTTGCCTCCGGTGGTGGGCGGCGGCGCGTACTCTAGCATGTCCGGAACGAGCCGGCGCGCTCAGCGCTGGGCCTCGGTCAGCCTGGCGATCAGGTAGTCCATGAACGTGAAATAATCCGTGGCCTCGGGGACGCCCTCGACGTGGGCGGGTAGCCTCAGCACGGTGACCGGCTTGCCCAGGCGTCGCTCGACCTCGCGGGCTACGGTCTGGGGAATCCGAGGGCTGTAGACGGGCTCATGGACGATCAGACGCGCGCCTTCGCGGGCCATCGTCGCGCTGAGCTGTTGGATATCGGCCGGCGACGGCTCGATCCCGGGCTTGGGCTCACAGTAGCCGACGACGACGAGGCCGAAGCGCCGGACGAAATACGACCAGGTTTTGTGGTAGGCAGCGATCCGGACGCCCTGCAGGCCACGGGCCGCCGCCTCCCAGCGCGGCCGCGCGGCGTCGATGCGGGCGGCGAAGTCGGCGGCGTTGCGACGGAAGCGCTCGCCATCGGGGGGGGACACACGGCTGAGCCCCCGCGCGATGTTGTCGGCGACGATCCTGGCGTTGGCCGGGTCGAGCAGGTAGTGGGGGTTGCCCTGCACGTGGATCTCGCCGAGCGTGCGGTCCACTCGGCCCACTGGAACCTCCAGCACCTCGATGCCCTCCGACGCGTCGACGTAGCCGGGGCCGCCCGGCACGATCGCGCGGTTCTGAGCGGCCTCGATCACCGTGTCCATCCAGACGTCGGCAGAGAGCCCGATGCGAACGAGGGTGTCGGCGCGACTGGCGCGCACGACCCAGCTCGGGAAGATCTCCTCCACCCACAGCTCCGGCTCCTGATAGCCACGGAAGAAGCTTGCCGCCTGGACCCGCTCTCGCCCGACCTCCGCGGCGATGGAAGCGAGATCGGTCGAGCTGGTGACCACACGGAGGCTCCGCGCGTCGGCGGGGGCGGCCACGAGCGCCCGCGCCGCGGCGGCGACGGCGGTCACGACGAAAATCCGGCGGCGCATGGCTAGAAGGGCCCCGGGCGCTCGTAGCCGATCTTGAACAGCGCCTGCATGAAGATCTCATCGGAGTCCGCGGCGAAGTTGCGCGCGGTGTGCTTGTACTGCATCCGGAGGGTCAGGAAGCGGCTAGGGCGATAGCTCACGATGAGGGAGCCGGCCGTCTCGTGGCGCACCCGGGGCGCGTCGTCCTCCTCGGCCAGCGTCGGCAGCTGGGAGTAGTCGAAACGACCGGCGATCGACCATTCGCGAGCGAGCTGGGCCTCGGCCAGGGCGTAGAGGCCCCAGCGGGGCAGCATTTCGCCCTCGCCGCCGGGCTTCTCCTGATCGCGCCACGTGTGGAAGAACTCGGTGAGGAAGTTTGCTCCCCGGTAGAGCCCGAGGACGGGATCCCGATAGTCGAGCTCAACGTGGGCGGTGAAAATCCGCGATTGCAACGTCGGGCGGTCGTCCTCATCGAGGGCGTAGCCGGACGCGAACCCGGCGCCGAGCTCCAGCCCGATCGCCTCCCCGATCTCGAAGAAGGTCTCGGCGCGCCCGAACCAGGCAGGCTTGCGCGCCGCCCCGGCCTCGCCGCCGTGGAAGGCGGTCTCGTTGTCTCCGTTGAAGACGCCGGCCGTAAGCAGCAGCGTGATCTGCTCGGTGAGCCCGAAGAGGCGGCTGACCGTGAGCCCGGTGTCGATCCAGCCGTCGCCGTCGCGACCGAAGACGTTGCTGATGACGTTCGGGGGATCGACCTCGGGAAACTCCTCAGGATCGGAGTCGTTGAACTCGCCGAAGGTCGTGCGGAACTTGCCGACCTTCAGCTCGATCCGCCCGGGCAGGGCGCCGAAGGTGAGGATCGCCTCCTCGAGCCCCACCTCGAACTCACCCTCGAAGACCTGCTCGGCAGAAATGATGGCCTCGAACCGCGCGAAGGGATCGATCGTCGAGCGGAGGCCCAGCTCGACCTCGCGCACGTTGAGACGGTTCCGCCTCACGAAGAATTCCTCGCCCTCCTGCTCCTCGCCCAGCTGGCGTTCCAGTCGCCGATAGTTGCCGAACGTGTAGTTGCCGATGATGTTGCCCTCCACGCGGACCTCGGGCAACAGCGCCAGGTAGGGCGGCAGCGGCGTCGAGGCCGGCCGTTCCGGCAGCGACTCCCGGCCCGACCCGGGCGCGGTCGGCGCCGAGGGCACGGGAGGCGGTGGTGGGGCGGCGGGCGGCGTTTGGGCGCCCGCCGTCGACACGAGCCCGAGCAACACGAGGCCGAGGGCGGCCAGTGGACGAATAAGGCGAACGGTCCGCTGAACGACCAGGGCGACACCGGCGAGCAGGACCAGGGTCAGGCTGATCGCGGCGCCGGTCGGGAGATCGAGGACGAAAGCGACCAGGACGCCCAGCGGAACCCCCAGAGTGCCGAGCGCGATGGCCGTCCAGAAGAGCGCCCGGAGGTGGGCGACCATGAGGCGGGCGGCCAGGGCCGGCACCACGAGCAGGGCGAACGTCACGAGCACGCCTGCGCTGCGGATGGCAAAGGCAATGGCCACCCCGAGCGTGAGGTAGAGCAGAAGGTGCCAGAGGCGGGCGCGCACGCCCTGGGCGGCGGCGGTTTCGTAATCGAAGGCCACGAACACGAACTCTTTGCGGAACACGATGTGGACGAGCGTGACGACGGCGGCGACGACGGCCAGCGCGGCCAGTTCGCCCGTCGGAACCGAAAGGATGTTGCCGAAGAGCACCTGGAGCGCCCGGGCCTCGCCGACCGGGTTCTTGGCCACGAAGACGATGCCCAGCGCCGCTGCCATCACGTAGCCGAGACCGACTAGAGCGTCCATCGGGATCCCGCGCCGCCAGTGGACGTGAGAGAAGGCGACAGCTCCGCCGAGGCTCGCCGCCAGCGCGGTCGGCAGCAGGGGCCAGCCGACGAGCAGGGCCAGCCCGACCCCCGCGGAGGCGAGTTGGGCGAGGGCGATGCCGAGGAAGACCATGCGTTTGAGCAGCACGTACACACCCACCAGGGAGCCCATGAGGCCCACGAGCGTTCCGGCCACCAGCGCGTGCTGGAAGAACGGCTGTCCGACGACATCTAGCACAGGGCACCTCCGGCGATGATCGTGCGCCAGCCCTCCACCCACCGGACCCGCATCGAGCGCCCGTAGAGACGGCTCAGCGTCTCGTCCGTGAGCAAATCCCCGCTTGCGCCGAGGGCGAACAACCCACGCTCTCGGTCGATGAGGGCGATGCGCCCGGCGTAGTTGGCCACCGCACCGAGGTTGTGGCTCGCCAGGCAAATCGTCAGCTTGCCGCCGGCGTGAAGGTTCCCGAGGAGGTCCATCAGCGCCCGCTCCGCGGCGGCGTCCATCCCGGCGGTCGGCTCGTCGAGCACCATCAGCACCGGCTCGGCGGCGAGCGCCCGGGCGATGAGCACCCGCTGCTTCTGGCCGCCGGACAGGTCGTGGAAGGCCCGTGATTCCAGGGCCGCGACGTCGGCCCGGGCCAGAGCCTCGCGGGCGATGGTCAGGTCCGCGGGGCCGGGGCGATGCCCGGGGCGGACCGCCCCGATCCGTCCCTGGAGAGCCACATCGAACGCGGAGAGCGGGAACACGGGGTCGAGCGCCCGCTCCTGAGGCACGTAACCAACTCGAACGACACGGCGGGCGAGGCGGCCCGCCTGCGGCGGCAGGATGCCGAGGATCGCGCGGAGGAGCGTGGTCTTGCCGACGCCGTTGGGGCCGACCAACGCCACGAAGTCGCCGTCATGCAGCGTGAAGGTGAGATCCGCGAGCACACGGTGGCCGCTGTAGCCGAGGCTCACGTCGTGGAACTCGATGAGGGGCGCGGCCATGGCGGCTGTGTACCCGGGCCGGGGCCAGCCGCCAATCCCCGCCTGGCTACGATCTGCGTGGCCGGGTGGCCACGCTCGGATGATCAGTCGAGCAACCCTTGGCGCACGGCCACCACGGCCGCCTGCGTGCGGTCCGAGACGTCGAGCCGTTCGAGGACGCGCTGGACGTACTTCTTGGCGGTGCCCAGGCTCCAGCGCATGCGCTCACCGATCTCCCGGTTGGTCAGGCCGGCGGCCACGAGCCTCAGCACCTCGCGCTCGACCGGGGTGAGCTGCGCCTGCTGACGGTCGCCGGGCGGCCGGGGGGCCTCCGCGACCAGGCTCTGCAGCAGGCGCGGTTCCAGCACCGACTCGCCGTTGCACACCGCGCGCACCGCGGCCAGCAACTCGCGCCGGCCGACGCCTTTCAGCACGTAGCCGGCGGCGCCGGACGTCACGGCCTCCCGGACCCGGGCCGGCTCGTCGTGCATGGTGACGACGAGCACCGGCACTCGGGGCATCGTGTCTTTGATCCGCCGCAGCACGGCGAGGCCGTCCATGTCGGGGAGCTCGACGTCAAGCAGCACGAGATCGGGACGGAGCTCGGTCGCCAATCTGATCGCCTCGCGCGCGTCACCCGCCTCTCCGACGACCTCGACGATGTCGCCGCTCAGCATGCTGCGGAGACCCTCGCGGACCATGGGGTGATCGTCCACGATGAGGATCCGGATGGGAGAGCTAAGCTCGGAGACCATGGGCGTTGGCCGTGCACGGCAGCCGGACACGGACGCGCGTGCCTTCGCCCGGCTCGCTCATGATGGTGCAGGCGCCGCCCAGCAGCCGCGCCCGCTCGCGCATGCTGCTGAGCCCGAGCCCGCGCCCCGACGCGCCCTCGGGAGGCGGCAGAAAGCCGACCCCGCGGTCCTGCACCTCGAGGATGAGACCGTCAGCGTCATGGGCGAGCATGACCTCGACGTGGGCCGTATGGGCGTGCTTCCAGATGTTGGCCAGGGCTTCCTGGAGGATCCGAAACGCCGCCGCCTCCACCGCCGGCGGCAGGCGGACGTCTCCCATCCGGTCGAGGAAGATCGTCGACCAGCCGGCTTGCTGAGCCGTCTCCTCGACGCTTCGCCGGGCGGCGCTGGCCAGGCCGCGGGCATCGACGTCCGAGGGCCGAAGCGCGCTCAGGATCCGGCGCGTCTCCACGATGGCGTGGTCGAGACGGTCAGAGGCCTTGCCCAGCTCGGCGACCGCCCGGGTCCGGTCATTCCACCAGAGATCCTCGCAGGTGTCGACGTGCTGCTTGGCGCTGACGATGAGCTGGGCGATCCCGTCGTGCACGTCGTACGCGATGCGACGCCGCTCCTCCTCCTGGGCGACCTTCACCGTCTCGACCAGCCGCGCCAGCTGCTCCTCGCGTGCCGTCTTCTCGCGCCACACCCGCAAGACCGCCCAGGTGGCGCCGAGAATCACGACGACCTGGAGGCCGTGGAGCAGCAGGGTCGTCCCCGACCAGAGCCGCGGTGGAACGGCCGCCGTCCATAGCTCGAGGAGCTCGTAGGAGGCCATGGCGACGAACGTCGCGGCAAGGACCACCTCCCGATGACGGGCGAGGCCTCGGCGTACGATGCGCCATCTCCTCCATGCCCCTGATGCCACGGAGCGCTCCATACCACGCGGCGGCGAGCCTGCCAAGCCCGGGTGGTGTTGACAAGCCCGCGTTGCGACGGGGTCCTGGTTCTGCTACCTTCTCCTGCGTTGTACGCGCCCAGGGCGCCCTACCGGGGGCCCAGGGAAGGCGGTGAAAGGCCGCCGCGACCCCGTCACTGTAATCGGGGACGAAACCCGCAACGGCCACTGGCCGACGAGGCTGGGAAGGCGCGGGGAGTAGGACGATCCGAGAGCCAGGAGACCTGCCCGGGCGCGCACACTGAACCGGTCTTCGAGGGAGGACCCGGGACGTCATGGCTTCGACACATCTCATTGTCGGTGGTGCCCGCAGCGGCAAGAGCCGCTTCGCCGTCTCCAGCCAGCCCCCCGGCGCCCGCGTCGCCTTCGTGGCCACCGCCCAGGCGCGCGACGCCGATATGGCCGGCCGGATCGAGCGCCATCGCGCCGATCGCCCCGGCGGCTGGCTCACCGTCGAGGAACCCACCGCGCTCGCCCCCGCGCTCAAGCGCCTCGTCGGCCGGGCTGACGCTATCGTCGTCGACTGCCTGACCCTCTGGGTGTCGAACCGTCTGCTCGGCGGCGACGACGAGCCGGCGATTCTGGCCGAGGCTGACGAGATCGCCGCCCTGGCCCGCGGCGGGCACTGGGACCTGACGTTCGTCAGCAACGAGGTCGGCCTCGGCGTGCACCCCGAGACCGCCGATGGCCTGCGTTTCCGCGATCTGCTCGGCCTCGTCAACCAGCGCCTCGCTGCTGCCTGTGACCGGGTGACGCTCATGGTGGCCGGACTGCCGATCACCCTCAAAGCGCTCGCGCGTGCGCATGACATCGCTCCCGAAGCTCCTTGACGCGATCGTCGCGCCTGATGGCGCAGCCGGCGTTGCGGCGCGCCGCCATCTCGACCGGCTCACCAAGCCGCCCGGCAGTCTCGGCCGGCTCGAGGAGCTGGCCATGAGACTGGCCGTCGTCCGCGGAGGCCAACCGACCCGGGCCTGTCCCGTGGTCTTCACGTTCGCCGCCGACCACGGCGTGGTCGCCGAGGGCGTGAGCGCCTATCCCCAGGTGGTGAC
>JBOHPP010000136.1:0-9287 GCA_050731755.1 Candidatus Rokuibacteriota bacterium
TCGAGGAGCTGCCTCGGGGCGGGCGACCAGCCCGCTTTTCCCCCCAGAGTCGTCGTCGCCGTCAAGGCCCTCGCGTGTGAACTGCCCGCGCAACGTGGGTGGCCGCTGGCGCGGTGGTCGCTGAGCGACCTCCGGCAGGCCGTCGTCGCGCAAGGGGTGGTCGCCCAAATCAGTGGGGCCACGTTGTGGCGCTGGCTCAGCCAGGATGCCCTGCGTCCCTGGCGGCATCGCAGTTGGATCTTCCCCCGCGATCCGGCGTTTGCCCCCAAAGCCGAGCGCATCCTGGAACTCTACGCCGGGCGTTGGGACGGGGTCCCCCTCGGCCCGCGCGAGTACGTCCTGTCGGCCGATGAGAAGACCAGCGTCCAAGCTCGGCTCCGGATTCATCCCTCGCTCGCCCCCGCGGCGGGGCGGCCGATGTACGTTGAACACGAATATGAGCGGGGCGGGGCGTGGGCCTACCTCGCCGCGTGGGATGTGCATCGGGCCAAAGTCTTCGGCCGGTGCGAGGCGACGACGGGTATCGCGCCCTTCGAGCGCCTCGTCGCGCAGGTGATGGGCCACGAGCCCTACCGGTCGGCGCGCCGCGTGTTCTGGGTCGTTGACAACGGCTCCTCCCACCGCGGGGAGCGCGCCCGCGCGCGGCTGCGCGCCACGTGGCCCCGGCTCGTCCTCGTCCACACCCCGGTGCACGCCAGCTGGCTCAACCAGATCGAGATCTATTTCTCCATCGTCCAGCGCAAGGTGCTGACCCCCAACGACTTCGCCTCGTTGGCCGAGGTCGAGGACCGCCTGCTCCGCTTCCAAGACCATTACGAGCGGGCGGCGGCCCCGTTCCAGTGGACCTTCACCCGCCAGGATCTTGCGGCGCTCCTCGCCAAACTCGCGGCCAAGCAGCGTGTGGCCGCGGCCTGACTCAATGACCGGCCGATACGTCACCGTAATTGCGAGTCAGAGTACTTAGCGATCCAGCCAGGAAGCCATCAGCCGCCCGCCGTAGTCGAAGCCCAGGTTCGGCCGGTAGTTCTTGACCGCCCCCTCCCAGACTCCGACGTACACCCCCGAGGGCCATTGCACGTAGTACTGCTGCTGAGCCAGGTGGCGCTGGATGTCGGAGATGACCTCCCGGCGCTTGACCACGTCGAACGTGCGCCGCTGGCGGACCAGCAGGTCGGCCACCACCGGGTCGTTGATGTGACTCTGGTTCTTCAGTTCGCCCGGGTAGTACTGGCCGAAGAGGAAGTTATCGGGCTCGAGGAACGGCGTCTGGGGCCCGAGGGCCATCGAGTCGAACTTGCCGTAGAAGCAGGTGGAGATGTACGCGCCGTACTCTTTGACGTCGAGCTTCACGTCGATTCCCACGTCCTTGAGGTTCTTCATCACGAACTGGGCGCCGTCGTTGAGGATCGTGGAGCCGTAGCCGTGGAAGCACGCCGTGGCCGGAAAACCGTTCGGATAGCCGGCCTCGGCCAGCAGCCGCTTCGCTTCCTTGGGGTCGTACCTGTAGTACTTGGCGCCTTCCCCGATCTTGTCCATGGGCAGCGCCCATTCCCTGAGCGCGGCCGGCACCGGCGGGTTGGAGACGCCGACGCCCTCGAAGATCGCGTCGATCAGACCCTGGCGGTCGAGAGCCAAAGACATGGCCCGCCGCACGCGGATGTCGTTGAACGGCTTCTGATCGGTCCGCATCGAGAAGTGCGTCATGACGTTGGAGGGATATTCTTCGACACGGAGGTTCGGGCGCGATTTGGCGAGCCGGTCCTTGATCTGCACCCAGTCCACGCGGTTGATCGTGCCGGGGAACTCCCAGCCGAGGTCGTATTTACCGGCCAGGAAGGCCGACATGCGCGAGGCGTTGTCCTCGTCCACCACCATCTCCACCCGGTCGATGTAGGGTAGGCCCGACACGAAGTAGTTCGGGTTCCGCACGAAGGTGAGCCCCACGTTGGGCTTGTAGCCGTCGAGCATCCAGGGGCCCGTGCCGACCACGGCCTCGGGCTTCTTGAGGTCGCCGAACTTCTCGACGCACTCTCGGGCGACGATGCAGACGGCCATCGGGTTGGCCAGGAAGTCGAGGAACCATGCGGAAGACTCTTTCAGCGCGAACCGCACCGTGTACTTGTCGAGCGCCTCGACCTTGTCCACCGGCTTCAGCATGTAGGCATAGGCGTTGCCCTTGACGGTGAGGAAGCGGTCCACCGTGTAGACAACGTCCTCGGCGGTGAATTCCCGTCCGTTGACGGGAGACTTGTTGTGCCAGCGAACGCCTTGGCGGAGCTTGAAGACGTAGGTCGTCTCGTTCGTCTGCTGCCAGGACTCGGCCAGGTCCCCTTCGATTGGGAAGGTCCCGGGAAGAACGCCGGGACCGGCCTTGTGCTTCACGAGCCGGCTATGGGTGAAGCTGTGCGGGATGTGGGTCTTGAAGGCTACGGTGAGCATCGGGTCGAAGTGCGGCGGATCCCACGTGCGGATCGTCAGGGTGCCGCCGCGCTTGGGCGTCTGGGCCCAGCCTCGGCGGGGCGCCAGGGTGGCTCCGGCGAGCCCGAGACCTCCTGCGGTCAACAGCTCACGTCGGCTGAGTTCCATGCGAGCCCTCCTTAGGGCGTCAAGATTAGCGCTTGGAGACTGGGTCCTGGAGGTGGTGCGTCAGCTCGGTGAGGGTCAAAGGCCCCTCGGTTGCGAGAAGTAAAGACCAGCCTCGTGGGGGCGTCAAGGGCAAGTGCGGCGTCAACCGGCCCGGGCCCGGAGTTCCTTGCGCAAGATCTTGCCGATCGGGCTCTTGGGCAGCGCGTCGACGAATCGGACCTCCTTGGGACACTTGAACTTGGCCAAACGCTCCCGACAGAAGGCCATGACGTCCTCGGCCGTGGCGGCCCGGCCGCGTTTGGCCACCACGAAGGCCAGCACTTCCTCGCCCATCAGGGGATCGCGCCTGCCCACCACGGCCGCCTCGGCGATGTCGGGGTGCGCGTAGAGCACCTCTTCCACCTCGCGAGGATAGATGTTGAATCCGCCCCGGATGATGAGGTCCTTCTTGCGCTCGACGATGTAGAGGAAGCCGTCGGCGTCGAGTCGGCCCATGTCGCCGGTGTGAAGCCACCCCTGGCGCAGCACTCGGGCCGTCTCCTCCGGCATCTTGTAGTACCCGAGCATGACGTTGTCACCGCGGACACAGACCTCGCCGACCTCGTTGACGGGGAGCGCGTGATCCTGGTCGTCAACGATCCTGACCTCGACGCCGGGGATGGGCTGGCCGACCGAACCGAGACGGCGCTCGCCGGAGAAGCGGTGGGCCGAGACCACCGTCGTCGCCTCGGTGAGACCATAGCCCTCTTGCAGGCGGCCCCCGAACTTCTTCTCGAACGGCTCGACGATCTCGACGGGCAGAGGCGCCGCTCCCGAGCCCCAGAGTCGCATGGACGAGGTGTCGAAGGGATCGGCCTTCGGGTAGTTGAGCAAGTAGACGTACATCGTCGGCACGCCCGCCATCTGCTGCACCCGATAGCGCTGGATGGTTTCCAGCACCAGCTCGGGGTTGAACCATCGGAGCAGCACCGCCCGCGTCCCCAGGATGTTCCCCGCGTTCATCACCGTGAGGCCGTACGCATGCGAGAGCGGCAGCACGGCGAGACCCCACCGGGTGCGGTCCAGCTCGTACAGGCTCGCCGCCGCGCGGGCATTGGTGAGGAGGTTCTTGTGCGAGAGGGCCACGCCCTTGGGCTGGCCGGTGGTCCCGGCCGTGTAGAGGATGACGGCGATGTCGTCGGGCGCGCGCTCGGCGCGGTCGAAGCGGTCGGGCTCCCGGGGCACCAGCTCATGCCAGGCGACCGCCTCCGACGCCGGCTCACCCACGACGATGACCGTGCCCGGCCAGGACTCGACCTTGTCGCGGAGCTCGGGCGACGTGATGACGATCCGCGCCTCCGAGTGGGCCAGGATGTGCCGCACCTCGCCCGGACCCAGCAGGAAGACGATCGGGACGATGACCGCGCCCACCTTGAGAATGGCGGCGTAGGCCTGAAGGACCTCGGGGCAGTTGGGAAGCAGAATGGCCACGCGGTCGCCGGGGCCCACGCCCAGTCGGCGCAGCGCGTTGGCCAGCCGGTTGGCGGCGCGCTGCTGGTCGACGTTGGTGATCTCGCGACCTTCGAAGACGAGAGCCGGGTACTCCCCGAACGTTCCGATGTTGTCTTCGCCGAGCGCCGCCAGGTTCACGCTCCACTCCGCTGGTGAAAAGGTTGCGGCATGATACCCTGCCGCCTCCCACCGTCAAGCGGAATGCTAGAATCCTCATTCGGCATGAAGACGCTCTTCGCCGCCCAGTACGACGCCATGTTCCGACACCCCTGGCCGGTGTGGGCGGCCGCCGTCCTGGTGGCCACCGTCAATGTGTTCCTCTTCGCCTTCGATCGCCCCTGGACCGCCTCCGACGGCATGCGGAATTGGGGTGACTGGGTGCTTCGCGGTCTCGGCGTGCTCGACCGTTCGGATTTGCTCGCGCCCTGGCTCCACTCGGGCTCGCTGCTGAACCTGGGCGTGCTGCTCGGCGGGTTGGTGGCCGCCCTGCTGAGCCGCGAGTTCGCCATCCGGGTGCCGCCGGTGGGCGAAATGCTCAAGGGCGCCGGCGGCGGTCTCCTGATGGGAGTGGGCGCCGTGCTGGCCTTCGGCTGCAACATCGGCGGCTTCTTCTCGGCGACGAGCGCGCTCTCGCTGTCGGGCCTCGGCATGATGATCGGGCTGGCCGCCGGCGCCTTCCTCGGCGTCCGCTATCTCGTGTGGGAGGTCGCCCACCGTCCGTCCTGGTCCAGCGGTCGCGCCCGAGTGTGGGGCGGGGCCGGCCGGCGGCAGCCGCGGCTGGGGATGTTGCTCGTCGTCGCCCTGCTCTTGCTGCCCTTCGCCTACGGCCGCGCCGGCTACGCCGGCCAGGGCGTTTTGCTCCTGTTCGGCGTCGCTTTCGGCGTCATCTTCCAGCGCTCGCGGTTCTGTCTGATCCGCGCCTTTCGCGAGCCGTTCATGACCGGCGATGCCGAGCACACCCGCGCGACCGCGCTGGCGCTCGCCATCGGCACTCTGGGCTTCGCCATCCTCAAGTTCACCGACCTCAAAGATCAATCGGCATGGGTGTTCCCGGCTGCCGGCGCCGGCTCGCTGGTGGGCGGACTGCTCTTCGGCCTGGGCATGACGCTGGCCGGAGGCTGCGGCGCCGGCTCCATCTGGCGCGCTGGGGAGGGCCAGGTGAAGCTCTGGGCGGCCATCGCCGGCTTCGCGCTGGCCGCCTCTCTCGCGCGGCTGGCGCTCGCGCAGTCCGGTCTCGCCGGCACCCTGGGCGTGGCCATCTTTCTGCCGGCCGTGCTGGGCTGGGGCGGCGCCCTCGTGCTGGTCCTGGCCGTGATGGCGGCGTGGGCGCTGGCCGGCACGTGGAACGAGCAGACGGGGAAGTTCAGCGTGCCGGCGTGAGAGCGTGAGCGGGCGCAGGGACTAGCGTGCCCCTGGACCTGCTGATCACGGTCCCGCTCGGGTTCGGGCTGGGATTCCTGATCGGCCTCACTGGTGTCGGGGGCGGCGCGCTGGTCGCCCCCGCGCTCTACGTCATCCTGGGTCTGTCCTACCAGGACTCGGTCGCGGTCTCGCTCATCTACTCGGTCTTCACCAAGATCGCCGGCGCCGCGCAGCACATCCGCCAGGGCACCGTGCTCTGGCGCGTCACCCTGCTGTACGGCCTCACCGGCATCCCCGGCGCAGTAGTCGGCTCGCGCGCCATCTACTGGTTCGGCGACGCGGCGGAGCGCGTGCTGCCCTTCGTGATGAGCGGCCTCCTCCTCGTGGTGGCGCTGCTGATCGTCATGGAGGCGGCCCTCCGGGACCTGGCCGGCCGCCCCAAGCCTTTTCCCCCCCACGAGGTAACCCCCGTGGGCGTCGTCGTGGTCGCCGTCTACCAAACGATGGTCGGGGTGCTGATGGGCATCACCTCGGTGGGGAGCGGCAGTCTCGTCATCCTGTCCATGCTCTACCTCTACCGCATGACGGCGCGCGAGATCGTCGGCTCCACCATCGTCATCGCGCTCCTCATGGTGATCCCGGCCGGCCTCACCCACTATGCGGTGGCCGGCGTGAGCTGGTCGCTGCTGGCCCTGCTCCTGCTCGGCTCGTTCCTCGGGGCGGTCCTCGGGGCGCGCGTGACGCTGCGAATCCCCGAGCGGGCGCTGAAGGTCGTCATCGCCACGCTCGTGGTGGCGGCCGCCGCGGCGACCCTGGCCAAGGCCTGGTGAGGCGGCCGCCCGGGCTCCGGGTACAATAGCGGGGCGTCCTGCGCGTGGAGGCTCGAACGACCGTGCGGTATGGCTTCGTGATCGACCAGCGGAGGTGCATCGGCTGCCACGCCTGCACCGTGGCCTGCAAGGAGGAAAACCAGGTTCCTCTGGGCGTCTTCCGGACCTGGGTGAAGTACGTCGAGCAGGGCGCCTACCCCGACACGCGGCGCTCCTTCGCGGTCCTCCGATGTAACCACTGCGACAACGCCCCCTGTGTGACGATCTGCCCGACCGTGGCCCTCTACCGGCGACCCGACGGTATCGTCGACCTCGACCACGCTCGTTGCATCGGCTGCAAGTCCTGCATGCAGGCCTGCCCCTACGACGCGCTCTACATCGACCCCGCGTCCCACACGGCGGCCAAGTGCCACTACTGCGCCCACCGGATCGAGGTCGGCCTGGAGCCCGCCTGCGTGGTGGTCTGCCCGGAGCAGGCGATCATCGCCGGCGACCTCGATGACCCGGCGAGCCCGATCGCGCGGCTGGTGGCCGGCGAGCCGGTTCAGGTACGCAAGCCGGAGCAGGGGACCCGCCCCAAGGTCTTCTACGTCGGCGCCGACGCGGGCGCGTTGACACCGTCGCTGCAGGCGCCGGTGGATCGCTACATGTGGGCCCAGCGCCCGGCGGAAGAGCTGTCGCTGGTGAGCGTGGTGGCGTCGCTCCAGCGGGCTGAACCTCACGGAGATGGCGGGCTCGTCCGCCCCGTGTACGACGTCCCGCACATGCCGCGTCCCTGGGGCTCCCAAGTCTCGACGTACCTGTGGACCAAGTCGATTGCGGCCGGCGCCTTGCTGGTGGCAGCGCTGGGCGTGCTGACCGGCGAGGCCGGCGGCGGTTGGCTCAGCGGAACGGTGGCGCCCCTGCTGGCCCTGACGTTCCTGGCCGTCACGACGGGCCTGCTCGTGGTGGACCTCAAGCGCCCCGAGCGCTTCCTGTATATCCTCCTCAAGCCCAACTGGCGCTCCTGGCTGGTCTGGGGCGCCTGGATCCTCATCGCGTTCGGGGCCGTCGCCACGCTCTGGCTGTTCGCGGCGTGGGCCGGCGCCACCGGCGCCTTGCGCGCGCTGGCCTTGCCGGCGATCGTGCTGGCTCTGGCCGCCGCTGGGTACAGCGCCTCGCTCTTCGGCCAGGCCGAGGGCCGTGACTTCTGGCAGAGCCGTGTCCTGCTGCCGCAGCTGCTTGTCTCCGCCGTGGTCGCCGGCAGCGCCGCGCTGGCGCTCGTCGAGATTCTGGGACGCGCAGACGCGGCGAGCCTCTCGACGCTGCGCCGCCTGCTCGTGGTCGGGCTGCTGGGGCAGGGACTGACCCTGTTTGCCGAGCTGGCGCGATTCCACCAGAGCGTCGATGCGGCACGGGCTGCGCGCCTGCTGACCCGCGCGGCCCTTCGCGGGTATTTTTGGGGTGGCGTCGTCGCCGCCGGCATCCTCGTCCCGCTCGTCCTCACGATGCTGGCGTCGCCGGCCGCGCTGGCCGTCGCCGCCGTGCTCGCCCTCGCCGGCCTGTGGCTGTGGGAGGACCTGTGGGTCCGCGCGGGGCAGACGATGCCGCTCAGCTGATCCGACCGCCGAGGCGAGCATGCCCAAGCTCCCCGCCGAGCCGCTGAGCCCCACCGCCCGCGACCTGCCGCCTCCTGCCGGCGGGCTGGCGAGCTATCCGCCGGTCGAGCGCTGGGACGACTGGGAGGAGTACGACCCGGCGGCGTGGCCGCGGAAGGTCCGGCGCCGCTACGCGATCATCCCCACCATCTGCTTCAACTGCGAGGCGGCGTGCGGACTGCTCGCCTACGTCGACCAGCAGACGCTGCGCATCCAGAAGTTCGAGGGCAATCCGGTCCACCCGGGCAGCCGTGGCCGCAGCTGCGCCAAGGGGCCGGCCACCCTCAACCAGGTCACCGACCCTGAGAGGATCCGGCACCCGCTCCGCCGCGTGGGGCCGCGGGGCGGCGGCCGCTGGGAGCGCGTGACCTGGGACGAGGCGCTCGACGACATCGCCGGCCGCATCCGTCGGGCGCTCCTCGACAAGCGCCCCCAGGAGGTCATGTACCACCTGGGCCGGCCGGGCCACGAGCTGGTCTACCTGCAGCGCGTCTTCCACGCCTGGGGCATCGATGGTCACAACAGCCACACCAACGTCTGCTCCTCCAGCGCGCGGGCCGGCTACGCGTACTGGATGGGCATGGACCGCCCATCGCCCGACCACGCCAACGCCCGCTTCATCCTCCTGCTGTCCTCGCACCTCGAGAGCGGCCACTACTTCAACCCGCACGCCCAGCGGATCGTCGAGGCCCGGATGCGGGGGGCCAAGGTCTGCGTCATCGACACGCGGCTCAGCAACACGGCGTCGATGGCCGACTGGTGGCTCTCGCCGTGGCCGGGCACGGAAGGCGCGCTGCTCCTGGCCATGGCCCACGTGCTCATCCGGGAGCGCCGCTATGATCGCGAGTTCGTGCGCCGGTGGGTGAACTGGGAGGAGTACCTGCGCGCGGAACGGCCGGACCTGCCGGTGACGTACGAGGCGTTCGAGCAGGCGCTGGACGAGCGCTACGCCGAGTTCACCCCCGAGTTTGCCGAGCGGGAGAGCGGGATCCAGGCGGCGACGATCCTGGACGTGGCCCGCGCCATCGCCGAGGCGGGGCCGGCGTTGAGTACCCACGTGTGGCGCAACACCGCCGCCGGCAACCTGGGCGGCTGGCAGGTGGCCCGCGTGCTGCAGTTCCTGGTCGTCCTCATGGGCGCTGTGGACGCGGAGGGCGGCACCGCACCGAACACCTGGAACAAGGCGATTCCCGATCCCCCGCTCATGCCGCCGCCGGCGAAGGTGTGGAGCGAGCTGCTGATGCCGCGCGAGTACCCGCTGGCTTTCTTCGAGATGAGCTACCTGCTGCCGCACTTCCTCAAGGAGGGGCGGGGCAAGCTCGCCATGTACTTCACCCGCGTGTACAACCCGGTCTGGACCAACCCCGACGGGGTGTCGTGG
>JBOHPP010000137.1:0-19878 GCA_050731755.1 Candidatus Rokuibacteriota bacterium
GTTGTCCAGCCACCCCAGGCAAAGCCGATGATCATTGCGAGGACTGCCCCACAAATAAGGCCCCAAACTCCATACTTAATCTTCGCTGTACTCTCGGGTTTCATTGACAAGACCTCCTGAACCGGGATTCCCGATATGGAGCCATTCCGCCGCTCATGGCGGCGTCCACCGAGCGGACCGTCCCGTCAGTCAACTCGTTCACGGTTCCCGACACGTTGACGGCGGTGCGTCTGGCAACCCCTGGGGCTGGTGTGACCGGTGCTTCCGGGGTAGGTCACACCGACCGTGCCGTCGAGAGACACCGCCGCCGAGTCGCCTCCCGCTGCCCATTCCCGCCGATCCCTGTACGGCCCTCCGTATCACGTCGGATGCCACGCGAGTCGCTCGATGCGCCCGCGAGGATCTTCCCAAACAGGCGCTGCGTCAAGTGGCTCCCGGTCAGTTGGAGCCTGAAGTCCTGCGCATGTCGCACGAGACGCCCGCCGGTCTTGAAGAGCCGCTGCGGCAGGCTCGTCAGGGACCAGCTCTGGATGGTGACGGGCCGGGCGGGCCAGGCGCAGGAGATTGTCTAAGTTGTAGGCGATGACCCCGGGCAGGAGGCGGCGGGGCATGCGGGCGCCCCGTTTGTCCGCGTTCTGTCCACGTCCGCGATACACCGAGGTGCAGCGCGGTGCACGACCGCGCATTGGAAGGGCTGGAGAACTACGCGGAGTTGCGCGAAAAGTGGTGCGCCTGGCAGGAGTCGAACCTGCGACCCTCGGATTAGAAGTCCGACGCTCTGTCCAACTGAGCTACAGGCGCATCAGGTAGTTACATTACACCGCCCCGGTGCGCCGTGACGAGAGCACCTGCGGTCGGGCTAGGACCGCAAGCCCCTCATGGCCCGCCGTACCTGGTTGGTGGTCCACGCTCGTAGCTGGCTCTGGACCTCGGCCAAGAGAATCTCCGGTGAGCACGGCTTGACGAGATACGCGTCGCAGCCCGCGCTGCGCGCGACGTCGGCGGTCTGCTTGACGCCCGTGCCCGTAACGGCAATGATGCGTGCATCCCGGGTGCGCTCATCGGTTTTCAGGCGCCGCGTCAGCTCCCATCCGCTCATCCGGGGCATGGTCAAATCCATCACGACGACGGCGGGACGGTGCAACAGGACCTTGGCGAGGCCATCCTCGCCGTTGACCGCGGTCTCGACCTGAAAGCCGGAGACTCGGAGAAGCTCGGCATACATAGTGCGGTTGTCCTCGTTGTCCTCCACCACGAGGATCAGCGGCGCTTGTGCCGCGAGGTCGGGATTGGGCATTCGCTCTGTCGGCCGGCGACGGTAGAGAGAGTACCTGACTAGACCGGGGTGTGGTCAAGGCAAGCCGACGCCTCGGAACCCCTTTTTCTCAGTGCTTGTAAATACTTCTCCCCGGGGCTAGGATCTCGTCGTTCCCTGGCGCCCGCTGCGCGGAGGGGAGATTGAGATGGCTGAATCTCCACGATGCGGCGTCTGCGGGCGCCCGGTCCTCCCCACCGACGCCACGACCCATCGCCAGGGGCTACTCGTCCACGTGGCCTGCGTCGGAGCCCGGAAACCTGAGGCCAAAATCGATGGGCCCATGAAGAACCGCAGGGATGCCCACGGCCTTCCCCTGTGCCCGGTGTGCGACCAGCGGATCGGCATCACCGAGGCCGCGGCGCGTGTGGGCGAGTACATGGTCCATATCGGCTGTACGCCAGAGGCCCGACGACGCCGAGACCGCGCATCATCGCAGTAGCCGTCCGGCCTCCGGCACGCATGCGCGGCCAGGCCTCACGGACCTCGGGTCAGACGTAGGAAGTTCAACAGGACGCATACGCAGCAGGGCGCGCTGGCATCGCGGCTGCACCCTCAGCCCGGCATGGAAGCCCTCGAGAGGCTCCTGCGGCATTCGCGAGAGATCATCCAGGAATCGCGGAGCGCGAGCTGCGAGAGCGGCGACTGCAATAGGCGCGGCCGCCAGGGGCGGGGCGCTGGCCAGTTCCGGGCCACTCCTGGCCAGAATCTGTGCAAGGGTAGAGGGCAGCTGGACGCAACCATCCTCGACTTGCCGTGTCCGTCGCGGGCGCCGTTCCGCCCGGAGTGGCAGGGGTCAGCCGCCGGTAATGATCGCGGGCGAAACCCGATTTCACCCGCAGATAGCGCCGGACCCGCCCGAGGTGCCAGGCCACCGCCGCGGACGCCGACTCCCCCCGAGAGCCCAGCACGTCCGCGGCGCGGCGGCTTTGGCGCGCCTCTTGCGAAGCGCGCTCGTCGACCATGGCGACCGTCTACGCGAACGATCAGCCGCGAGTTATCGGCCGCAGGCGCCCCCGGATCGCGATGCTCGGCGGCGAGATCGGCACGCGCGCCGCTTGGGCGGTCGCGCTTTCGATGAGCGCGGACACCACGACGGTAGGTCGTGCCGAAACCCAGATACCGGCATTGGTGGATTTCCGCCCTGACGTGGTGGTCGTCGACACGGCCGTGCTCCCGGCCGAGGTGGTGGCGCTCACGGAAGTCCTGAAATCGCACTCTGCGTGGTCGGTCGTCCTGGCGCCGTTCGACATCAACACCGTCGCGGGACAGGCCGTGTGCCTGCTGGAGCGGCGGCAGCTCGGACCCGTTTTCCTACCGCGCTTCTCGCCCTACGTCGTCAACGTCATGGAGCGCTTCGCCCGGCTCTACCAGACCTCACCATCCGTCGACTCCCTGGCCGGGATCGCCGGCGTCTCGCGAAGCCATCTCACCCACGGCTTCCGGGCCGAGACGGGCCTGGCCGTGATGGAATACTTGGTGGCCATGCGTGTACGGATCGCGAAGGAGCTCCTTCGAGAGACGCAACTCAAACTGGAGCACGTCGCCCACCTTCTCGGGTTCTGTGATGCCTCCCACTTCTCGCGCGTGTTCCGCGCCTACACCGGACGGCGGCCGGGACATTATCGGCGGGCGTTCCGCCTGGGGCGCGCCGGGGAGGAAGCGCCGGACGCCGGAGAGCGCTTGATCAGGCGGGCGGGCTTTCTTGACGTTTGCGGATGACGACGAGTCCGATCGAGCGGTAGCCGTCCCGGGCCGGCAAGCGCCGGTCGCGGCTCCGCCGCTCAGGGTCGTGAGGCCGACGGCCCTGGCGCCGCTCTGCCCGCCGACGGTCGAGCAGGACCTCTACCTTCTTGTCGCCGCGAAATCGCTGTTGGAGATACTTGTAGAGTTCGCTCTCTCCGGGCGACACGATGATGAGGTATTGGACTGGGCCTGCGGGCCCTCGTCCCTCCATGTGTGGAGGTCGTCGGCAAGAAACCTGCCAGAGCGTCCGCCCACATGTTCTCGCACGCTTCGATCGCATGCGGCCGGTCCATTGACGAGAGGGCACACAGCCTGGCAAGGACGACGGAGGTTCTCCGGGGATCAGTCTTCGCCGGCCGCAGCATCCGCACGCGACCTCATGCGGTCGCGGAGCGCCAGCCACTCGGCGTAGGGATCGATCGCGGTCTCGAGCCGCTTGCGCAGGATCAGACGCCCGGCTCCGTAGAGCATCAGGATCACGCCGCCCAAGGGAGCCACCAAGAGAGCGGCGGTCAGCAGCCACATCATCCTGCCGTGCTTGAGAGCCATCGTCGCGCCTCTGCAGCGTTACCAAGCAACCGCCAGACCAAAGCGGAGTGATGGCTAAGCAGTGGATTTTGCGGAGGCGCGACGTGGGGGCGACCGGCGCGTCGCCGGGCCCGTGGAGAACCTCCTGGCTGAACCTGGGGCCTCGGGGAGGGCCGGGGCGCGCCCGGCACGTCGCTACAGGGACTGCAGGACGATGGCCTCCTCGGCCAGGGCGATGGCGAACTTGGCCTTGCGGATCGCATCGGCGTGGTCCCGTTTGGTCCGGGCCTTCTCATGGTGGGCCTTGGCTTCGGCGAGGAACTTCTTGGCTTCTTCGATGAGCGCGCGGTTGTCCGCGTTGGCTTTGCCCTCGGCCTTCTGGATCAGGTCCTCGGCTTGCTTGATGACGACCGGGCAGTTGA
Organism: Candidatus Rokuibacteriota bacterium; assembly: GCA_050731755.1. GTDB lineage: Bacteria > Methylomirabilota > Methylomirabilia > Rokubacteriales > CSP1-6 > JBOHPP01. Next base: position 4,012 of record JBOHPP010000137.1, read on the forward strand.
ACGCCGACGCGGGGGACGCGCTGGCCAGCGCCAAGCCGATCGTCAACACGAGCGCGACTGCGAGACTTCTCATCCGCGGCCCCCTCGTGACGGAAAGAGGCGGGTGGTCGGGGTGAGAGGATTTGAACCTCCGACCCCCTGCTCCCAAAGCAGGTGCGCTACCAGGCTGCGCCACACCCCGAGTTACGCTCCGGCCCGACGAGTATAGCACTCGCGTATCAGCCCCCGGGCCGCGGCCACCGCGCGCCCCCGCGCACTCACCGTCGCCTTGTCCTCGTCCGACAGCTCGGCGAACGTCCGGCCCAATGGCGGGTAGAAAAAGATCGGGTCATAGCCGAAGCCGCCCGCGCCCCGCCGCGCCTCGAGGATCATTCCCTCGGCGACCCCCTCCACCAGTTGCTCGGACCCACCGGGATCCACGATGGCGATCACGGTGCGGAAGCGGGCTCGGCGCGCGGCCGCCGGTACCGCCTGCAGCGCGTCGAGCAGCCGCTGGCAGCGGGCGGCGTCATCCAATCCGACGCCGCCGAAGCGGGCCGAGTGGATGCCCGGCTCGCCCCCCAGCGCGTCCACCTCGAGCCCCGAGTCGTCGCCGAGGGCCAGCGCGCCCGTCAGGCGCGCCGCGGTCCGCGCCTTGAGCAACGCGTTGGCCGGGTAGCTCTCGCCCGTCTCCTCGGGCAGCACCGCGCCGGGCCACCGGGCGAGCGTCTCGATCTCGAACGGCAGATGGGCGAGCAGACCGACGAGCTCTCGTCCCTTGCCGGGGTTGAGCGTGGCCAGGACCAGGAACGGCTTAGAGGACGAACGTCCGCTCGTGGCGCGCGTCGATGGCCCGCCGCTGCAGGGTGACGAGGCGACGGATGCCGGCACCGGCCAGCTCGAGCATCTCGGCCAGGCGGCCATGGCTGAAGGTCAAGCGCTCGGCCGTCCCCTGGACCTCGACGAACTCGCCGCTGCCGGTCATCACGATGTTCATGTCCACCTCGGCGATCGAGTCCTCGGCGTAGTTGAGGTCGAGCAGCGCCTGTCCGTCGACCACGCCGACGCTCACGGCGGCCACGCAATCGCGGATCACCCCTGCCGGGTCGACGCCGGGGATGCGCCCGAGCGCGTCGGCCACGGCCACGAAGCTGCCGGTGATGGCTGCGGTGCGCGTGCCGCCATCGGCCTGGAGCACGTCGCAGTCCACCCACACCGTGCGCTCGCCGAGCTTGCTTCGGTCGGTCACCGCGCGCAGGGCCCGGCCGACCAGGCGCTGGATCTCCTGGGATCGTCCGCTGGGCCCGCGGCTCTCGCGAGGCGTCCGAGTCGTCGTGGAACGCGGCAGCATCGCGTACTCCGCGGTCACCCAGCCCACACCCCGCCCCTTGAGGAACGGCGGCACTCGGTCCTCCAGCGACGCCGTGCAGATGACCTTCGTGGCGCCAAACTCCATCAGCACCGAGCCCTCGGGGTGGAGCAGGAAGTCGCGCGTGACCACAATCGGGCGGAGCTGGTCAGGGGCCCGGGCGTCGAGGCGGGGCATCGCTCAGCGGGTACGCTCGATCGCCGCGCGCGCCGCCTGGTCCCAGTGCCGCTTGTACTCAGCCAGCCCAGCGAAGATGGCGCGGGCAATCTCGTCGCGGTAGCGGCTGTCCCGCAACCGGCGCTCTTCCCGCGGGTTGGTGACGAAGCCGATCTCGATGAGGATGGCCGGCATGGCCGCGCCGCCCAGGACGTAGAAGCCGGCCTGCTTGACCCCGCGGTTGGGGATGCGGAGCGACTGCGTCACCCTGTCCTGGACGATCTCGGCCAGGCGGGAGGACTCCTGCTGGAACGTCGACTGGGCGAGCTCCCACAGGATCGCCTTCACCACGTCGACCCGGCCCCGCGGCGTCGCCGTCTCCAGCTCGATGACGCTGTTCTCCAACGCCGCCAGCTGGCGCGCCTCGCTGTCGGTGGCCTCCGAGGAGAGAAAGTACGTCTCCACCCCGGACACGGTGTGGCGGTGGGCGTTGGCGTGGATCGACACGAACAGGTCGGCACGCGCGCGGTTGGCCAGGCTGGTCCGGTCGCGCAGTGGCACGAAGTGGTCGCCTTCGCGGGACAACAGCACCCGGACGCCCAGGCGCTCCTCCAGGAGCCTCGCCACCCGCTTGGCGATGTCGAGGACCAGTTCCTTCTCTTGCAAGCCGGTCGGCCCCACCGCTCCCGGGTCGTGACCGCCATGGCCGGCATCCAGCACGATCGTGCGCAGCGGCGCGGCATCGCTCTCCCGGGCCAGATCCTGGCCGGGGCGCTGGAGATCCAGCACGAGACGGTGGGGATCGGCCAGCGTCGCGACCTTCATCTCACCGGCGCCGTTCTCGAACACCACCCGGAGGACAGCGTCGGCGCCGTCGCGCTCCAGCCGCACCTCGGCGACGAAGCCGTCGCGGATGTCCTCCGTCCGCGATTCGGCGGCCAGGCCGGCGATGCGCACGCGCGTCTCGCGCGGCCCGCCGGGCTCGATCCGGTACTGCATGACCTGACCCGTCTCCACCACCACCCGAGTGAAGGAGGGATACGAGCGGATGCGCAGGTCCTCGAGCGTCACCGGCAGCGTGGTCACCTTGGGAGACGCCCCCGGCGGCGAGGACGGGCCGCCGGCCAGCCGCGGCAGGATGCGGGCCACGAACATCTCGGGCACCAGCCACACCCCGGCCTTGACACGAACGGGGCCGTCGAGGACGACCGGCTTACCGTCGACGACCACGTGGGCCCAGTTGCGGGTGAAGGTCACCACGTGGCCCGGAGTGCGGAGATACGCGCGAATGCTGCCGGGTGTGGCATCGAGCCTGGTCTGCAGGGTGGCGGCCACGCGGTCCAGCTCGACGTAGGGGCGGCCCTCGTGCACGAGCGTGGGCATCCCGGCCCACGCGCTGACCGCGCTCTGGAGCAGCACGAGAAGCACGAGGACACGCAGAGGCCGCATCGGTGCCGACATTCTAGCAACGGCGGCCAGGCCACTGGCGGCTTTTAATGGCCGGGCGCCGGCCCGGGCGCAGCCGCCGCCAAGCGCCTCTAGCGGGCGCTGGTGTCACGGTTGCCTCCTTCCCGGGCATCGGGCTCGCACGGGCGCCCATTGTACCGGCGATTCGATGACATTGAAGTTCAGCCCCGGCCCTTCGATAGAATGAACTCATCCGATGAGAGCCCCTGGATCCGTGAGCCGCGGGAAGCGAGTTGCCTCGGTGGCTTTGGGCCTCTTGCTTGGCGGCTGCTCAACGCTGCCGGCCGCCGACGACACGGGAGCCCTCGCGCCGGGCGCGCGGCCGGAGTTTATTGTCGCCGCGCCTCCGTCGAGCACGGAGGCCGCCGGGGGAGAGTCGGCGCCGGCCCTGCCGTCGGTGAACGTACCCCCCGGTGCAGCCAGGCTCGTGCTCGTCCCCGAATGGAAGCTCTATCTCCGCGAGGGCCGCGACGTCGTCGAGTACAAGGACCGCTACTACCTCTGGGCGAACGGGCAATGGTACGTCGCCAAGACCGACCGCGGTCCCTGGCGACCCGTCACGGCGGCGCGCTCGCAGCAGGTGGTCACGTCTCCGGCCCCCGCGGGGGCCGGAGACCGCGTCGCTCACCTGGCGACGAGGCACGTGGGCGCGCCCTACGAATGGGGCGGAGCCGATCCGACGGGCTTCGACTGCTCAGGCCTCGTCATGTACGTCTACGCCAAGCTTGGCGTGGCGCTACCACACAACGCCGCCCGGCAATACGCGTATGGCCTATCGGTGGACCGAGACGACCTGAGGCCCGGGGATCTCGTGTTCTTCGACCGCCTCCGCCACAACGGCATCTACATCGGCCGCGGGCAGTTCGTTCACGCCAGCCAGGAAGGTCGGGGCGTGAGGATCTCGAGGCTGGACGAGCGCTGGTTCCGGGACCGCTGGGTGGGCGGCCGCCGGCTACACATCGCCACGTCGGGCCGCTGAACCGGGAATCCCCGCAGCATGAGGTGCGCGGGGGTGGATGGTGGAGGCGGTGGGAATTGAACCCACGTCCGGAAACCCTTAGCCGCAGGCGTCTACGCCGATAGCCGGTTTATCTTACGGCTCTCTCGCCCCTCAGCCCTCCATCCGGCAGGAGGGCCGCGGGGCCAGCCTCATTTATCTCGCCCTTCCCCTGAGGCCAGGTTCAGAGCCAGCCACCGGAATATGACGCCGGTTCCCAGACCCCGATGACTCGATCTGGCCGACGCCGGCGGATGTTAGGCCGCCAGAGCTAGCTGTGTGTCGGCAGCTATACCGTTCTCTCTATTTAACGAGGGGAGAGAAACCTCGAGGCGCAGCCTGGACCTCACTGATTCCCGTCGAAACCTGTCGCCCCCTTGTGTGTCGGACTCCATCAGTGTAGCACCGTCCGCTACCACTCGCCCCGCCGGCTGGCCCGGACCGCACGGTCCATCTCCCGGCGAACCTCGCGCTCCCGCAGCGCTGAGCGCTTGTCGCGGAGCTTCTTGCCCCGGGCCAGACCCAACTCGAGCTTGGCGCGCCCTCGCTTGAAATAGAGGCGAAGGGGGACCAGGGTGAGCCCTCGTTCGGCCGTCTTGCCGCCGAGGCGGGCGATCTCGCGAGCGTGGAGCAGGAGCTTGCGATCGCGCTCGGGGTCGTGGTTGGCGTCCGTGCCGTGGCTGTAGGGGTTGATGTGGCAGCCGAGCAGCCACATCTCGCCGTTGCGCACCGTGGCGTAAGCGTCCTTGAAGGTCACCAGTCCGGCCCGGAGCGACTTCACCTCGGTGCCGCGCAGCACGAGCCCGGCCTCGTACGTCTCGAGGATCTCGTAGTCGTGCCGCGCCCGCCGGTTGGTGGCGACCGTGCGGTCGCCGTCCCCTTGACTGGCCATGGGTGAAAGGTATTATGAACGACGCCTTCCCTGCCGAAGTGGCGGAATTGGCAGACGCGCTAGATTCAGGGTCTAGTGCCCGCAAGGGTGTGGGGGTTCGAGTCCCCCCTTCGGCACCACCTCTTAGAGAATCTCCCTGGCACCGCGTTTGCGGTCTCCGGCGATGTGGACGAGGGGGCCCTTCGCGAAAAACAGCCCCGGGGTGACCGCTGATGGTGGTCGAGCGGGCATCGACCGGCAGCAGCCTCATCGAAATTCTCGATCGGGTGCTCGACAAGGGCATCGTCATCGACGCCTGGGTTCGGGTGTCACTGGTCGGCATCGATCTCATCGCTGTCCAGGCGCATGTGGTCGTGGCCTCCATCGAGACGTATCTCAAGTACGCCGGGCCCATCACCCTCGCGGGTTCGCGGTCGTCTGGCCCCGAATCCGGTGCCCGGGGGCGTCACGGCCAAACGCGGACCGCTGCCTGAACCGCGTTGCGCAGATCCTGCCCGAAGTGTGGAAACTTTTTCCCATGACGCGCGGCGACGTCGGGTCGCGGCGCCGCCTGGCTCTACGTAGATCTACGTATAATCGCGACATTGCCGAGCGGACCGGGGGCACCGAGCCCGCTGGCAGGGGCCGTGCTGCCGTTGACCGTCCTCTTTGAACCAGGAGTCGAGGGCAACCAGGGATGAAGAACGACAAAGACGACGTCACCGAATGGTCGTTCATCACGTACGACATCGGGGCGGAGTGTGCAGAATGCGGCGAGGGCATCCGGCCCGGTCAGGCCGTAGGGCACACCGCCGATCGCGATCGTGTCTTCCACGCCCGGTGCCTCCTTCCGAGTGACGATCAGCCCGCTCATCCTCGTCGTTGACGACAACGACGACAACCGGGAGATGTATGCCGGCTACCTCCAGTGGGCTGGCTTCCGCGTGACGAAGGCCACGAACGGACACGAGGCTCTGGTCGCCGCGCGAATCCATCACCCGGCCGTCGTTGTGCTCGACATCTACATGCCGGGGATCGACGGCTGGGAGGTGTGTCGGCTGCTGAAGGCCAACTCCGCGACGTCCCACTGCTCGATCATCATGCTCACCGGCGACGCGTTCACGCGGCCCGCCGATGCCGAGTGCGACGCCTATCTCCTCAAACCTTGCTTGCCCGACACACTCCTGGCCGAGGTGCGGCGACAACTGGAACTGCGCGGTCACCGGTCGAGTGGTCCCTCGACGGACGACCTGGTGTGAAGGGCGGAGCGGTCAAGCCCCGAAGGGGCCGCTCGGTACGCGGGGGTGCGTCCCCTGCCACTCGGCGACGAGAGTCTGCGGCAGGCCGAGGCGGTCGAGCACACGGGCGACGGTGTGGTTGACGATGTCGTCGAGGTCGCGGGGTCGGTTGTAGAAGGCCGGCATCGGCGGCAGCACAACCGCCCCCATCTCGGCCAACGCCACCAGGCATCGCAGATGCCCCACGTGCAGCGGGGTCTCGCGCACCAGCATGATGAGCGGCCGCCCTTCCTTCAGCGTCACGTCGGCGGCCCGGGCGATCAGGTTGTCGGCGTGGCAGGCGGCCACCGCGGCCGCCGTCTTGACGCTGCACGGCGCGATGATCATCCCCCCGGTCCGGAACGAGCCTGAGGCGATCGAGGCGCCAATGTCGTTGTTGTCGTAGCGGTGGGTGGCTAGCGCCTCGACATCCGCCACGGTCCAGCCCGTCTCCTCCACGAGGGTCCGCTTCCCGGGCCGGGAGATCACCAGGTGCGTTTCCACCTCGGGGTACCGCCGGAGGATCTCCAGCAACCGGATGCCGTAGATCGATCCGGTGGCCCCGGTGATGCCCACCACCAGGCGCATCACAGCCGGAATCTCCGGCGGAACACTTCTTCGCGCGTCTTCTGATACATCACCTCCCACTCGCGGCTGCCCTCCGGCAGCTGGCGCGAATAGGAGGCGAGGATCTTGCGCACCTCGCCGTCGATCGACTCCTCGAGCTTGGATTCTTCGGTGAGGACACGGACGATCTCGGGGCGCAGGTCGTCGGGGGCTTTGATGTTGACGCCAGCCGTGGTGCCGAGCGCTTTCACGATGAGGTCGGCCAGGTGGAAGATGCGCTCGCGGCTCATCCGCATCAGATGATGAACCCCCGCTCGCGCGCCAGCTTCTCCTTCACCTTGCCGAGCAGTGCGCGGTAGTCGGCCGCCGACTCCTTGATGGCCTTGGCGTGCTCGAGGAGGAGCTTGCGCGCGTCGGCCTCGATTTGCTCTTCGCCGGCCAGGTTGTCGATCACCACGTGCCGCACCGCCGCCCGCGCCGCCGCCTCGTCCTTCACGTCCACGATCTTCCGCGCGGCCAGCCGCTTGACCACCGCGTTGGCCATTCGCTCAGCGATTCCCTCGCGCCGCGGCATAGCCAGGAAAGGGTACACGTCCGCGACGCAGAGTGTCAAGGAAGCGGCGCGCATTCAGGGCGCCGCGGGCAGCGTGAACGTCACGCGCGTGCCGCGACCGGCCACGCTCGCCACACCGATGCGTCCGCCGTGGGCCTCGACGAGGGCTTTCACGAGGGCGAGCCCCAGCCCCACCCCGCGCGCCGCCTCCGCCGCCCCGGGCGCGCGGTAGTACGGATCGAAGACGTGCGGCAGCGCGTCGGGCGCGATGCCACGCCCTTCGTCGGCGACGGTGAACGCCAGGCCGGCACCGTCGGCGCGCGCGCTCACCATCACGCGGCTGCCCGCCGGCGAGTACTTGATAGCGTTCGACACCAGGTTCTTCACGATGCGGTCGAAGGCATCGGGATCGACTTGGGCCCGACATGGCCCGTCGGGGCAGTCGACATGGACCCGGTGCGTGGGCACTCCTCGGCGGAAGATCTCGACGGCGGCGGCGAGCGCGGCCGCTACCGCGAGTGGAACGGGCACGATGCGGAGTTCGAGCCCCTGCTCGAGCCGCGACAGATCCAGCAGGTCGTCCACGATCCGGGTCAGCCGCTCCGTCTCGCCACGCATGATGCCGGCCAGGCGCTGCACCTCCCCGGCAGGGAACCGGCGTACGCTCAGCAGCTCGCTGAAGCCTAGGAGCGCCGTGAGCGGTGTGCGGAGCTCGTGCGAGACGGTGGCGACGAACGCCGACTTCGCCCGGTCGACGGCTTCCAGGTGTCGCGTCGCCGCCGCGACCTTTTCGCCCAACTCCACGGTGAACCGGCGCTGACGCCAGCTGAGCCGGGCGTTCTCCAGGGCAAGCCCCAGGTACATGGCCAGGCGGGCCAGGGCCGCGCGGTCGCGAGGGCCGAGCTCGCCCGTGCGCTCCAGCGCCAACACGCCGATCGTCGCGCCGCGGGCCAGCATCGGCGCCACGAAGACCCGGTGTGGTCGCGGGCCGCCGCCGATGTCGGGCACGAACAGCGAGTTCCCCGTCGCGAGCACCCGGGCGACAGCCGACCCGGCCACCACACCATCACCGCCAGCGACCGTCAGCGTGTCGCCATCACGGACGACGAGGGCCAGGTCGGCGCCGGCCCACCGCGCGACGAGCAGGGCCCGCAGGCGTGCCAGCGCTACCGGCAGGGGCGCATCTTCGACCAGCGCGCGCTGCACAGCTATAAGGGTGTCGATCCGCGCCCGTTGCCGCCGGGCCGCGGAGGCCAGGGCGCCGACCAGTGGGCCGCCGAAAAGGAGGGTGACATTGCTGACGAGGTCCTCCAGAGCCGGCGCGGAGAGCCCGGTGTCCTCCAGGTGGGCGAACAGGGCCGGCGCCCGGGTGAGGACCGCCCCGACCGCGGCCAGACCGCCCCCGAGCGCGCCGAACCGAAGCGCTGCCCCGATGACAGGAACCGCGAAGAGATGACGCAGCGGCGAGGCCGGGGCCGGATCGATCGTGGAGACGAGGACGCCGAGGCCGGCGAGCCCGATACCCAGGGCCGCGGCGACCGCGAGGGCGTGCGGCGACCAGGCGCCGCCCACGTCAGCCGATGGCGAGCGCGCGGTACGCCGCGAAGAACGTCAGCGCGCCGGCGGCGCCGGGCACGACGCTGCCTGTTCGCCAGAAGAGCCAGCAGCAGGCCAGGCTCAGGAGCGAGAGATACACGACGGCGCCCGCGATCGTCTCCACGGCATGCGGGAGCAGAGGATCCAGCAGGTAGCGGCCGACGTATCCGATCGTGGCGACCATGGCCGCCGCCGCGAACGACGCTCGCCGCTGCATGTGATCGAACAGGACGCCGCGGAAGAAGAGCTCGCTGGAGGGGACGTTGATCCCGATATCGTAGGCCAGCGCCGCGAGGTACGCGCCGGCGCCGTCGTCGCGGAGGCGATAGCCGAGCGTGAGCGGCGCGGAGAACAGCATGTGAGCGCCGAGGGTGGCGCCGGTCCCGAGCCCCAGGAGCATCCCACTGGCCGGCGATGGACGCCTGACGCCGACGGAGCCCAGGCGCCCGCGCCGCGCGGCGAGCGTGAGCCAGAGCAGGACGGCTGGAGCGGCGACAGCGCCGCGTCGATCGAGCGCGGCCGCGGCAAGAGCCACCGTGACCAAGCCGATCGACACCAGCGCCGGCCCGATCGGGCTCCAGGTCGGGCTCCCGCTGCGCGCGGCGCGGCTCAGCGCCGCGCTGAGCAGGGCTCCGTGAAGGGCGACCAGGCCGGCGACGCGCAGCGCCTCCGGTGGCATCCACCCTCCGGCCACGAGGAGCGCGGCCGTGCCCACCTCGGCGGCCAGGGCCAGCGCCGGAACGAGCGGCGCGCCCAGCCGCCACTGGGGCGGGGGCGCAACCGCGGCCTCAAGCGCCCACACCACCGTGGTGCAGTCTGAAGAAGGCGGCGACCGCCAGCGCATCGAGCGTGCGGCCCGCCTCAGCCGCGAGCGCTTCCACGGCCTGCGGGTGATCGAGCGCCACCCGGTAGGGCCGGTCGGACGTGAGCGCATCGTACACGTCGGCGACGGCGATGATGCGAGCACCCAGCGGGATCGCCTCGCCGATCAGCCCGTCGGGGTAGCCGCTGCCGTCCCAGCGCTCGTGATGGTGGCGGATCAGCGGGGCGGCGGCAGCCAGGAACTCGAAGGGCGCGACGATCTGGGCACCGAGTACCGGGTGCCGTCGCATCAGGGACCACTCGTCCTCGGTGAGTGGGCCGCGCTTGCCCAGCACGGCCTCGGGGACGCCGATCTTGCCCAGGTCGTGCAGCAAACCGGCCTGGGCGATCGCCTCGACCTCGAGCGCGCCCAGCGCCAACGCGGCCGCGAGGCTCCGGCTACAGGCGCCTACCCGCTCGGAGTGGCCGCGGGTATACGGGTCCTTGGTTTCCAGCGCATTGGCCAGACCCATTAGCGATTGGCAGACGGCGCGCTGCATCCCCTGGTAGAGGTGCCGGACGTCTTCTGCGTAGCGGAGGGTCTGCGCGTACGCGGCATTCAGCCGCCGATAGGCAAGCGCCAGCTCGTCGCGGGCGACCGGCGTTACCGGCGCGCCCACGGGGTCGTCCCGGGCACCAGCTGCTCGACCAGGGAGAGCAGGCGCACCGGCGAGAAGGGCTTGGTCAAGTACTCGTCGGCGCCGGCGGCCAGCCCGCGTTCCACGTCGGCGCGCTGGGCCGCCGCCGTCAGCATCACGATGCGGAGGTCGCCGAGCCGCGGGTCGTGGCGCAGACGCCGGCACACCTCGAGCCCGCTGACGTCGGGCAGGTTGACGTCGAGCAGCACCAGTTCCGGCCGTTCGACCTCCACCAGCATCAGCGCCTCGGCGCCCGCCTCCGCCGTCACCACCCGGACCCGGTCGTCCTCCAGCGTGATCCGCACCAGCTCCACGATGTTCGGTTCGTCGTCGACGATGAGCACGGTCGGCATGCCATCGACCCGGGTGCGAGCGTCGTGCCGTGATTGCCGGGCGCAGAAATGCGGAGTTCGCGTGGGAGGCCGGCGCGCCCTGTCGGGCCGACGGGGCAGGGTGCCCGGTTCCCTGGGCAGCGGCTGCGGATCTAGTGTGGGCGGCCCGAAACTTGGAGTCGGGTCAGCGCCCGGGCCAGCGCGCACGCGGCGCGGGCGTAGTCGATCTCCTCCTGAGCCCGGCCGGCCAGGCGCTGCTCGGCCCGCTGCCGGGCGCGCTCGGCGCGCTCGCGATCGATCTCGGTCGGGCGCTCCGCCGTGTCGACCAACACGATCACCTTGTCGTTGCGGACCTCGGCGAAGCCGCCGGCGACAGCCAGGTGAAACTCGTCCCGACCCCGGCGATACATCAGCTCACCAATGCCCAGGGTGGTGAGAAACGGGGCGTGGCCGGACAGCACGCCGAAGTATCCCTCGATGCCGGGCGCCACGACCTCGTCCACGACCTCGGCGACGACGAGGCGGGTGGGTGTCGCGACCTCCAGCGTGAGCCCTTCGGCCACTCAGGCGGCCTCGCGCAGCCGCTTGGCCTTGTCCATGGCCTCGGCAATGTCGCCCACCATGTAGAAGGCCTGCTCGGGGAGCTCGTCGTGCTTGCCCTCGACGACCTCCTTGAAGCTCTTGATGGTGTCGGCGAGCTTCACATACCGCCCCTGCGTGCCGGTAAAGGCCTCGGCCACGAACATCGGTTGGGAGAGGAGCCGCTGGATCTTGCGGGCTCGGGCGACGGTGAGCTTGTCCTCGTCGGAGAGCTCCTCCATGCCCAGGATGGCGATGATGTCCTGCAGGTCGCGGTAGCGCTGCAAGATCGACTGCACGGCGCGCGCCGTCTGGTAGTGCTCCTCGCCCAGGATCGCCGGGTCGAGGATCCGCGAGGTCGAGGCCAACGGGTCCACGGCCGGATAGATGCCCAGCTCGGTGAGCGCGCGGCTCAGCACGGTGGTCGCGTCGAGATGGGCGAAGGCCGTGGCCGGCGCCGGATCGGTGATGTCGTCGGCGGGCACGTAGATCGCCTGGACCGAGGTGATCGAGCCCTTCTTGGTCGAGGTGATGCGCTCCTGCAGCGCGCCCATCTCGGTGGCCAACGTCGGCTGGTAGCCGACGGCCGACGGCATCCGGCCCAGGAGCGCCGAGACCTCGGATCCCGCCTGGGTGAATCGGAAAATGTTGTCGATGAACAGAAGAACGTCCTGGCCTTCTTCATCGCGGAAGTACTCGGCGGCGGTCAGGCCAGTCAGCCCCACGCGCAGCCGGGCCCCCGGTGGCTCGGTCATCTGGCCGAAGATCAGCGCCGTCTTGCCGAGCACCCCCGAGTCCTTGAAGTCGTGATAGAGCTCGTTGCCCTCGCGCGTGCGCTCCCCCACCCCGGCGAAGACCGAGATACCGCCATGCTGCTTGGCGATGTTGTTGATCAGCTCCATGATGAGGATCGTCTTGCCCACCCCGGCGCCGCCGAAGAGTCCCGTCTTGCCGCCCTTGGTGTACGGCTCGAGCAGGTCCACCACCTTGATGCCGGTTTCGAACATCTCGACCTTCGTGGACTGGTCCTCGAAGTCGGGCGCCGGCCGGTGGATCGGGTAGTGTTTCTTGGCCTGGATGGCCGGCCCCTTGTCCACCGGCTCGCCGATGATGTTGAGGATGCGGCCCAGCGTCTCCTTGCCCACCGGGATGGTGATGGGGCCGCCGGTATCGCGCACGGCCATACCCCGGGTGAGGCCGTCGGTGGAGGCCATGGCCACCGTGCGCACCGTGCTCTCGCCCAGGTGTTGGGCCACCTCCAGCACCAGCCGCTGCGAGTAGGAGAAGATGTCCTTCATCTCCACGCCCTGCACCTCCAGGGCGTTGTAGATGGCCGGTAGCCGGCCCGCCTCGAACTCCACGTCGACCACGGGCCCGATGACCTGAACGATCTTCCCCTCACTCATGCTTCCGCTCCTTGCTTGAGCGCTTCGGCGCCGCCCACGATGTCCAGCAACTCCTTGGTGATCTTTTCCTGGCGGGCCTTGTTGTACTGGATGGTGAGCACGCCGATCATCTCGGTGGCGTTCTTGGTGGCCGCCTCCATGGCCGTCATGCGCGCTCCGTACTCGCCGGCCAGGGACTCCATGAGCGCGCGGTAGACCTGGATGCGGACGTGGCGGGGCAGCAGGTCACTCAGGATGGCCTCGGGGTTCGGCTCGTAGACGTAGTCGACCGGCGCTGTCTCGACGCCCTCCGCCTCGCCCCGAGGAATCGGCAGCAGCTGCACGCGGACGGGGCGCTGCACGGCCACCGAGCGGAACTCGTTGTAGACGAGGTACACCTCGTCGACCTCCCCGGCCAGATATTGCTGCACCAGGAAGTCGGCCAACTCCTGGGCGTGGCCGAAGGCCAGGCGGTCCCAGAAGCCGACCATGGCGTGCTTGACGATCCACGACCGCCGCCGGTAGAAGTCGCGGGCCTTGCGCCCCACGACGACCAGCGTGAGATCGGCCTGGCTCGACTGGCGCACGAGCTCCATCGCCCGGCGGATGATGTTGGCGTTGAACGCCCCGGCCAACCCGCGGTCGGCGGTGATGACGACGATCTGCCGGCGCGGACCTTCCCGCTGCTCGAGCAGCGGATGGGCGGCGCCCTCGGCGCCGACGGCCGAGACGAGGTTGCCCAGAAGCTCGGCCATCTTCCCGGCGTAGGGCCGCGCGGCCAGGATCCGTTCGTGGGCCCGCCGCAACTTGGCCGCGGCCACCAGCTTCATGGCCCGCGTGATCTTCTGAGTCGACTGGACCGATCGGATCCGCCGCCGGATGTCCCGCAGCGTGGCCATCTAGGCGGCCTTGATGCCTCGGGCGGAGGAGAACTCGGTCTTGGCCGCGGCCACGGCCTTGGTCAGCGTCTCCTGCAGGGTGCCGCCGATCTCCTTTTTGTCCCGGATCTCCCCGAGGATGGCCGGCTGCTTGCGCTCGAGCCAGCCGTAAAAGAACTCTTCAAAGCCGCGGACCGCATCCGCCGGCAGGTCGTCGAGCAGGCCCTGGGAGCCGGCGAAGATGATGGCGACCTGCTTCTCGACGGGCAGTGGCTGGTACTGGCCCTGCTTGAGCAGTTCCACCATCCGCTGGCCGCGAGCCAGCTGCATCTGCGTGGCCCGGTCGAGATCGGAACCGAACTGGGCGAAGGCCGCCAGCTCACGGTACTGGGCGAGATCGAGCCGAAGCTTACCCGCCACCTGCCGCATGGCCTTGATCTGGGCCGCGCCGCCCACCCGGGACACCGACAGGCCCACGTTCACCGCGGGCCGGATGCCCGCGAAGAACAGATCGCCCTCGAGATAGATCTGGCCGTCGGTGATGGAGATGACGTTGGTCGGGATGTAAGCGGAAACATCGCCCAGCTGCGTCTCGATGATCGGCAGCGCGGTGAGCGATCCGCCGCCCAGTTCATCGTTGAGCTTGGCCGCCCGCTCCAGCAGACGCGAGTGGAGGTAGAAGACGTCGCCGGGATAGGCCTCGCGCCCCGGCGGCCGGCGCAGGAGCAACGAGAGCTGCCGGTAGGCGGCGGCGTGCTTGCTGAGATCGTCGTAGACGCAGAGGGCGTGGCGCTTGGAGTCGCGGAAGTACTCGCCCATCGTTACCCCGGCGTAGGGGGCGAGGTACTGGAGCGGAGCCGGCTCGGAGGCCGAGGCCACCACCACCGTGGTGTAGGCCATGGCTTCTGCATCCTCCAAAACCTTCACGACTTGGGCCACCGTGGAGCGCTTCTGGCCGACGGCCACGTAGAAGCAGTACACGCCCTGGCCCTTCTGGTTGATGATCGTGTCCACCGCGATGGCGGTCTTCCCGGTCCCGCGATCGCCGATGATCAGCTCGCGTTGGCCTCGGCCGATGGGGATCATGGAGTCGATGGCCTTGAGGCCGGTCTGCAGTGGCTCCTTCACCGATCGGCGGTCCACCACACCCGGGGCGTAGCGCTCGACGGGTCGAAATTCCTTGGTGTTGACGGGCCCCTTGCCGTCGACCGGTTGCCCGAGCGCGCTCACGACGCGGCCGATCAGGGCCTCGCCCACCGGCACCTGGGCGATGCGGTTGGTGCGTTTGACCACGTCCCCTTCCCGGATGAGCGTGTCCTCGCCCAGCAGCACGGCGCCCACCTGGTCCTGTTCGAGGTTGAGCACCATGCCCACGACGTCGTGTGGGAACTGGAGCAGCTCCCCGGCCATCGCCTTCTCCAGGCCGTAGACCCGGGCGATGCCGTCGCCGACCTCGATGACCCGGCCGACCTCCTGCAGGTCCACCTCCGTCTCGTAGCCGGCCAGCTGCTGCTTGATGATCTCGGTGATTTCTCCGGCCCTGATCATGCGAGTCTCCTATCCCCGCGCGAGACGATCCTTCAAGCGACCGAGCTGTCCATCGAGGCTCCCGTCGACGACGTAGCTGTCGACCTCGGCCACGAAGCCCCCCAGCAATTGCTGATCCACGACCTCGTCGAGCACCACGTGCTTGCCCCCGAGCGCCCGGCCCAATCGTTGCCGCAGCTCGTCCTGCTCGGCCGCGGAGAGCGGTACCGCGGTGCGCACCCGGGCTCGCGCGCGTCCGAGGTCGTCATCGACGAGCTCGCGGTAGACTTCGGCGATGGCCTCGAGATGATCGGCGCGTCGGTGGTGCGCCACCAGCCCCAGGAAGTCGCGGGTCAGCGCCGACAGGCCCAGCCGTGAGGCCACCTCGAGGGCGACGGTCCGCTGGGCACTGGCCGAGACCCACGGCCGCTCGAAGAACTCCCGCAGCCCGGGTTCGCGCGCCAGGGTCTCGCCGACGGATCCGAGCTCGCGCGCCACCGGCTCCGTCTCATTGCGCTCCTTGGCGAGCTGCCAGAGGGCGCGCGCGTAGGGCTTGGCGGCCGCCGATTGCGGCTTCATTGTAATTCCACACCCGCTGCGCGGACCCGCGACGGATGAAATGCTCTAGACTTGTGCGCGGGCGTCGGCATCGAGGTCGGCCCTCGATTGGTGCGACGAGCCCGAATTGTAATTTGACCCGGAGCCCTCCGCGCACCCCGTACTGCGGCCACCGGTCGACGACCGGAGAGCGCGCCTTCTAACTTTCGCCAACGTGGGCTCCACGCCGGCGCCACATTCCCGAGGAGGTCGCCATGGACGTCATCCACCCGAAGTG
>JBOHPP010000138.1:0-6441 GCA_050731755.1 Candidatus Rokuibacteriota bacterium
CATGCCGAACTCGTTGGGACCACTCTCAGCGGGAGGGTCGCGAGAACCGCAACATCTTGGGGGATACTTCGAGTGTCGGATGCCGACTCTGGCCAAAGTGGCAGATTCGGATCCAGGGATGTCAAAATCCGCACCGGCGTCGGCACCCCCCGGATGCAACCGAGCGGTCCCAGTTCGATCCCGACGTCTGCACGGAGACGCCCTTCAAGGTGAAGATCGAATAAAGATCACCGGCGCAGGCGGCCTCCGCTGCCATAGTCGTCAGGGATGGGTGCGTATGGGACAGTCCTCGCGGTCCTGGCGTTCCTTTTCCTCCTCAGGGTCCTCGGCCAGGCGCTGGTGGCCCTCGCCGGTGTCACCTGGCTGCCGGCCATGCCGGAGTGGTACTCGGGCCTGCTGCCGTACCCACTGCTGCTGCCGACCCAGATCGTGATCCTGGCGATCCAGACGAAGATCTCGCTCGACTTTTTCCGGGGTCGCGGGGTTTTCGTGGTCCCGTGCCCAAGGGTCGGACGGATCCTCCTCGGGGGCAGCCTCCTTTACTTCGGCGCGATGGTTGCCCGCTACGTCCTGACGATGACCTGGTACCCGGAACGGCGGTGGCTGGGAACCGGGACGATCCCCATCGTCTTCCACTGGATGCTGGCGGCCTATCTCTTCACCCTCGCCCGCTTCCATCGAGCGCCCGCGCGCGCGGCCCGACCGGAGTGATCACCGAGCCCGACGTCACGCTCACGGATTGGGCGCTGGCCATCGTGGCCGGAGCCTGCGCCTGGCGATTGCATCGGCATGGGCCCCCGAGCGTGCTGGGCCGATGGCTCGCCCTGTTCTTCGCCGCGACCGCGGTGGCCGCGCTCCTTGGCGGTTTCGTTCATGGGTTCTTCCTGGACCCGGGGACGTGGGGGGCACGCCTTCTCTGGCCGGCGACGCTGCTGGCCGTGGGCCTCACCGCGCTCGCCGCCTGGGCGGCCGGTGCGCTGCTCCTGCTCCGGCCGCCGTGGACTCGGGCCGTCATCGTGGCGGCGGCGGTGGCGTTCGGGGCGTACGGCGCCCTCGTCGTCTTCGTGGCCCCGGTCTTCACGCTGGCCGTGGCGCAGTATGTGCCCGCGGCGCTCTTCCTCCTCGTGGCGCTCGCTCGGGCCTGGGCGCGGACGCGCAACCGGCGCGTGCTGGAAGCGCTGGCCGGTCTGGCCGCGCTCCTGGCCGGCTCGGTGGTGCAGTGGCGGGGGATCGCCCTCCATCCGGTCTACTTCACCCACAACGCGCTCTATCACGTCATCGCCGGCGTGGGACTGGTGCTCCTCTTCCGCGGCGTCCGACAACTCGAGGCGGTGGCCTCCGGGAGGTGACGCGATGCTGACCCGACGGGAGATTCTGATCGGCTCGGCGGCGGTGCTCACGCTGCCCGCGGGCTGTGCTCGGCGCGAGCGGGCGGCGGCGGACGTCGTGAACGACATCCACTCGCAGCTCAACCCCACGCGCGTCGCTCGCATCGCCAGCCCGCGGACGATCGACGACCTGCCGGCGCTCGTCGAGCGCGCCCGGGCCGAGGGGCGCGCGATCAGCATCGCGGGCGGCCGTCACGCCATGGGCGGCCAGCAGTTCGGAGCTGACACCGTGCTGGTGGACACGCGCCGGATGAGCCGGGTCCTCGGCTTCGACCCCGAGCGGGGACTGGTGGAGGTCGAAGCCGGCATCCAGTGGCCGGCGTTGATCGACCACCTGCTGCGTGTCCAGGCGGGCCGGCCCCGGCAGTGGGGGATCGTCCAGAAGCAGACGGGCGCCGACCGGCTGAGTCTCGGCGGCGCCCTGGGCGCGAACGTCCACGGCCGAGGCCTCACGCTGAAGCCCTTCGTCGCTGACGTCGAGGCCTTCACGCTGGTGGACGGCGCCGGGCGCGTCCTTCGGTGCAGCCGCGCCGAGAACGCGGACCTCTTCCGGTTGGCGATCGGCGGCTACGGGCTGTTCGGAGTGATCGGCACGGTCACGCTGCGCCTGGCCCCGCGCCGGAAGCTTCAGCGAGTGGTCGAGGTCATCGCCATGGACGACCTCGCCGAGCGCTTCGATCGCCGCATCGCCGAAGGGTTCCTCTTCGGTGACTGTCAGTACGCCACGGACCCGGGCTCGCCGGACTTCCTCCGGCGGGGCGTGTTTTCCTGTTACCGGCCGGTGGACGACCGGACACCGACAGTCGAGGGACAGAAGGAACTCTCCGGCGCCGACTGGGACCGCCTGCTCTACCTCTCGCACGCCGACAAGCGCCGGGCGTTCGAGGCGTACGCCGCGTACTATCGTTCCACCGACGGCCAGATCTACTGGTCGGACACCCACCAGCTCAGCGTGTACGTCGATGATTACCACGCCGCGCTGGACCGGCGCCTCGGCTCGACCGAACGCGCCACCGAGATGATCACCGAGATCTACGTGCCCCGTCCAGCGCTCGGCCGCTTCCTCGACGAGGTCCGCGCTGACTTCCGCCGCCATGCCGTGGATCTCATCTACGGCACCATTCGGCTGATCGAGCGAGACGA
This sequence comes from Candidatus Rokuibacteriota bacterium, assembly GCA_050731755.1. Taxonomy (GTDB): domain Bacteria; phylum Methylomirabilota; class Methylomirabilia; order Rokubacteriales; family CSP1-6; genus JBOHPP01. Next base: position 2,532 of record JBOHPP010000138.1, read on the forward strand.
CGAGAGCGTCTTGGCCTGGGCCCGCCAGCCCTGGGCCTGCGTCATCTTCAATCTCCACACCGTGCACACCGAGGACGGACTCCAACAGTCGGCCGACGCGTTGCGCCGGCTGATCGATCTCGCCGTGGGCCATGGCGGGAGCTATTTCCTCACCTACCATCGCTTCGCCGCCCGCCGGCAGGTCGAGGCCTGCCATCCCCGCTTCGCCGAGTTCCTGCGCCTCAAGCGCCGGCACGACCCCGACGAGCGGTTCCAGAGCGAGTGGTATCGTCACTACCGCGCGATGTTCGCCGACGCGCTCTGATCGTCGGAGGGGACCTCGTTCCGACGCGCTCTAGGAACGAGCGGGCAGAAGCGGCAGCAGCTCCGGCAGCGTGTCGAGGCGCACGGTGGCCTCGTGGAGATCCTCGTCCTGGGTGAGCGCACAGGGAACCGCCACGCAGGGCATCCCGGCGGCCACCGCGGCCAGCACGCCGTTGCGGGAGTCTTCGATCACCACGCACTGCGCGGCCGGCAGGTGCAGCCGGCGTGCCGCCTCCAGGAAGATGTCGGGCGCCGGCTTGCCCTGCGGGACCTCGACGCCCGACACCGTGAGGGCGAAGACTCCGTCGATCCCAAGCGACCGAAGCGTCTCGGCGATGACGCCGGGCGTGGACGAGGAGGCCAGGGCCAGGCGATAGCCCCGGGCGGCGAGCAAGTGGAGGACGTCCGGCACGCCAGGTAGCGACCGGCAGCTCTGACGGATGAGACTGGTCAGGAGGGCGGTGTACTCGCCGTCCAGCTCCGCTTCCCGAGGCAGCGACGGGTGCGCGGCCCGGAGGGTGGCGAAGAGATCGAGGTTTCGCCGGCCGCGGAATCGCCGATCGTCCTCCTCGGTGTACTCCAGGCCATAGCGGGCGAGCAGCCGACGCATCGCCTGAAAGTTCACCGGTTCCGAGTCCACCAGGACACCGTCCATGTCGAAGATGACGGCGCGGAGATCCGCGAGCAGCCGCGGTGGGGTCCCGGTCACCCGGGGCTCAGGACTGGATGACGGTGACCACCAGGCCGATGGCAGCCAGGACGTTGCCAACGCGCACGCACTCGGCCTCCGCGCCGATCTTGACCACCGCCTTGCCGGTGTTGTGCACCTGCCAGGCGATCTCCCAGCCCTTTGACTCGCTGCAGCCGATCGCCTTCTGGAGCTGCTTCACCACTTCCTCGAAGGTGTGGCACTGGCAGTTGTGCAGGATGGTCATCCACGGCGGGGCCACCGCCCCTTCGACGATGTCCTCGACGTCCCCGAAAGGAACGGTCTGTTCGGCCATGACCGGCTACCCCGAGGGGCGGGCGCCGTCTCCGAGCGCTCCCGACGCGCGCAGGGCGGCGATCTTGGCCGCCGGATACCCCAGCAGATCCTGGAGCACGACCTCGGTGTGCTCGCCGAGGGCGGGGCCCGGCTCCGGACGGGTGATGGCGCCCGCGGTCTTGATGGGCGAAGCCACCTCGTGGATGACGCCGTACGCGGGGTGCTTGACGTCGATGATCATCTCGCGCGCCCGCACCTGCTCGTCGGCCAGAGCCTGGCGCACGCTGTTGACCGGCGCGCAGGGGACACGCCCGCGTAAGCGGGTCAGCCAGTCTGCGGTCGTGAGCTCGCGGAACCGGGGCCCGAGGATCCCGAGCAGCGCCTCCTTGTGCTGCATGCGATCACCGAAGGTGGCGAAGCGGGGGTCGCCTTTGAGATGGGCGAGGTCGAGGGCCTCGGCGAGGTTCTCCCAGAACTTCTCCTTGGCGCAGAAGATCACGATCCAGCCGTCGCGGGTGCGGAAGTTCTGCGAGGGCACCAGGGTCTGATGCCCGGAGTCGGGCACGCGCCGAGGTTCCCACTCGCGGTTGAGGGTCCAGGTGGCGAAGTACGAGAGCATGCTGACCGCCGTGTCCAGGAGGGAGACGTCGACGTCGCGGCCGCGGCCGGTCCGCTGGGCGTCCCAGAGTCCCACCATGAGCCCCAGCATCGAGGCGTAGCCACCGGCGAAATCGACCACCGACACACCGCATTTGCCCGGCGGACCGTCGGGCTCGCCGGTGATCGACATCCAGCCGGCGTGGCCCTGAATCAAGTAGTCGTAGCCGGGCTCGGCGGCCAGCGGTCCCGTGGTGCCGTATCCGGTGAGCGAGCAGCAGACGACGGCGGGGTTCACGGCACCGAGCACGTCGTAGGTGAGTCCGAGCCTCCGCGGCAGGTCGCCCCGCAGGTTGTTGTAGACGGCGTGGGACACCCGCGCGAGGTCAAGGAAGACGGCGCGTCCCTCCGGGTGCTGGAGGTCCAGCGTCATGGACTTCTTGCCCCGGTTGAACGATTGGAAAAAGAGGCTGTCGCCGTCGATCGTCCAGGGAGGCACGGAACGGGCGCTGTCGCCGCCGACGGCAGGATCCTCGATCTTGATCACTTCCGCGCCGAGGTCGGCCAGCACCTGGGTGCCGAAGGGCCCGGCCCCGAACTGGGACACGGCCAGCACGCGCAGGCCGGCGAGGGGAGGACGGCTCATGCCGGCAGTTTCCCCCGGCCCAGCGTGGCGTGGTTCCCCTTGGGCACCAGCGCCGTCCGGCGGAAGGTCATCACCCGCTCGCCCCGCTGATTCAGCACCCGCGTCTCCACCGTGACCGTGCCGCGATCGCCCTGGCGCGACTCGCGCGTGTCCAGCACGGTGGACTCCGCGTACAGCGTGTCGCCGATGAATGTGGGCTGCTCGTGGGTGATGCTCTGGATCTCGAGATTGGCGATGGCCTTGCCGGAGACGTCGGCGACGGTCAGGCCGATGCCGATGGAAAAGACCAGCGGTCCCAGCACCACGCGCCGGCCGTGCTGGGTGTGCTGCTCGGCGTAGTGGGCGTCCGAGTGCAGGGGATGCTGGTTCATGGTGAGCAGCGCGAACCAGGTGCAGTCGGCCTCGTTGATGGTCCGTCCCGGCCAGTGCTTGATGACCTCGCCGACCGTGAACTCCTCGAGGTAGCGCCCGTAGGGCATGCGGCGGTCAGCGGGTGAAGGCGGCCGCCAGGTAGGCCGCGAGTCCGCCGAGGCCGAGCACGCTGCGGACCCAGTGAAGCCGACCCCAGCGGTCGAGCAGCCGCGCCGCCTCCGGCTGCCCGAGGGGTTCCGGCGCGAGGAGCTGTCGGTTGGTCGGCATGATCACCAACAAGGTGTAGGGCACCGCGATCCCGACGGCCACCGCGCCGACGGCCCATGGCCAGCGGGCGGTCGTCACGGCCGCCGTCAGCCCGGCCGCCAGGCTGATGATCGCGAGCCCGCCCATGAGCGGCGCCGCCCGCCGGTAGCTCGGTCTGAACTCGGCGATCGCCGTCGAGATCCCGGCACGGATGCGGGCGGGGTGCTCGACCAGCGAGACATAGAGCGCGGCGCCGGCGAAGAGGGCCGCGCTGGCCAGGGCGAGCGCGCCCGCGACGGGTTCCATCACGCGTGCACGAGCCGGGCGGCCAGCGTGGCGCGCTCGGCGTCGGGGCCGCCCAGGGCCAGCGCCAGCCGGGGCGCGTCGCGGTAGAAACGCTCCACGGGGAACTCCGCGGTGTAGCCGTAGCCGCCGTGAATGCGCATCGCCTCCAGCGAGACGTCGCCCGCCATCCGGCTGGCCAGCAGGCGCGCCAGCCCGGCCGGTACGTCGTCGCCGTCGCTCAGCCGCTCGGCGGCGTGATAGGTCAGCAGCCGCGCCGCGGTCAGCGATGCCGCCATGTCGGCCAGCTTGAGCTGGATCGCCTGGTGCTGGCAGATGGCTACGCCGAAGGCGGTGCGCTGTTGCGAGTAGCGCAGCGCCGCCTCGAACGCGGCCTGGGCCAGCCCCACCGCCGTGGCGGCCAGACCCAGGCGGGCGAGGCCGGCGGCGGCAGCGACGGCGCCTTCAGCGTCCAGTAC
>JBOHPP010000139.1:0-9893 GCA_050731755.1 Candidatus Rokuibacteriota bacterium
CGCCGGCGACGCCGAGCGTGCGAAGGAACGTGCGACGGCTCACGGTGGTAGCCCGGGGCGGGGAAGAGCGGTCGTCTGACATGGCAGCTTCCTCCTGAGGAGCTACGCTTTGTACCAGTACGGGAGACGCCAGAACGTGGTGTCCCATCCCGAGAGATCCATCCCGTGGAGCCTGAGCGACGAGGCTGACACGCCGTTCCGCCACAGCACGGGGATCACGACCGCCTCCTGGATCAGGAGGTCGTTCATCTTGATGAACAGGGTGGCGCGTTTGACCGGATCCATCTCGCGATCCGCCGCCTCGTAGGCGCGTTCGTATTCCTCGTTGCGCCAGCGGGTCACGTTGCGTCCCTGCCACTTGTTGGCCTTGGATGCGATCTCCGATGGGATGAACGACCGCATGAACCAGGCAGGATCGGGGGCCGTGGGGCCGATCGTGTACATCTGGAGATCAGAATAGAAGTGAGGGTAGTTGTCCGGGTTGCCCGCGTCAGAGCCGAAGAACACCGAGGCCACCACCGACTTCAGCTCGAGGTCGATTCCGGCCCTGGCGCAGGCCTGCTTGACGATCGCCTGCGTCTTCTGCCGGGGGGCGTTGATGGAGGTCTGGAAGACCATCTTGAGCTTTTTGCCGTCCTTGACGCGGACGCCGTCCGGGCCCCGCTTGAAGCCCGCCACGTCGAGGATCTGGTTGGCCTTGTCGACGTTGAACTCCCAGCGGGGGTTGGGCGAGCGGAACCGCGAAGGCGCGTTGAGGTAGTTGGCCGAGGTTTGGCCCTGGCGGCCGTAGATTTGCTCGTGCACCGCCGTCCGATCCACCAGAAGGTTCAGCGCCTGGCGCACCGCGGGGTCGGAGAGCAGCGGATGGGTGGTCTTGACGCTCGAGCGCTCGCCGTCCACGTCGGTCCACGGATCGGTGAAGTTGCACTGGATGTGCTCGACGCCGCCGGTGACCCAGATGTTCACGCGACCCTTGCCTGCCTGCTCGAGCCGGCTGAGGATGTCGTCCTCGACCTGCATGTTCCAGGCGTAGTCGTACTCGCCGGTCTGAAGCACGGCCCGCGCGGCCGAGACCGCGTCCCCGCCCCCCTTCATCTCCAGGGTGTCGAAGAAGGGCCAGTTCGGCACGTGATAACCGGGATTCAATTCGGCCCTCACGACGTCGCCGGGTTTGAAGTCGACGAACCGGTAGGCTCCGGTGCCGACGGGCTTGAGGTTTGCGGGAGCCTCCCGGGACTTCGCGCCCTTGAACGGTTCGAAAACGTGCCTGGGTATGATCGGGCCGCGATTGCCGCAGAAGGCGTCGGCCCAGAACGGCTGGGGCTTCCGGAAGACCACCTTCACACTGTGGCTGTCGAGCGTTTCCACGCGATCGATGTCGCGATAGGAGCCGCTACTGACCGCCGCGGTGGCGGGATCCGCGACGTACTCCCAGGTGAAGACGACGTCGGCCGCGGTGAACGGCTTGCCGTCGTGCCACGCGACGCCCTTCTTGAGGCTCCACACGACCCACGTGCCGTCCTTGGCCAGGGTGCCCTTGTCCACGCTGGGAACGTCGGCGGCCAGCACGGGAGCCAGATTCCCTTCCGGATCGTAGGCGGCCAGCGGTTCGTAGAAGATCCGCGAGGCGTCGATGTCCTTGGTCCCGGTGGCGAAGTGCGGCTGCAACAGCGTTGGAGCCTGCCACCACAACACCGCGAGGGCGCCGCCGCCGCCCCGGCGGGTCGGCGTGAAGCCGGGGGTCTTCGGTTGGGCGTGCACCCCACCGGCCGCGAGCATCTGACTGGCCAGGGGCGCGGTGAGCCCCAGCCCAAGCATGGTGTGGATGAAGCGCCGGCGTGAGAGCCGACCGAGCTTGACGTCCTGGATCATCTCGCCGAGCGCGAACTCGTCTATGGCGGTCCTCCCTCCGGCTGGATGGGAAGGGTGCGGCTCACCGGGCTCCGGTCAGGTGGACCTCTTATAAGGATGCACCCCGGGCGTGTCAAGCGATCCCGGTCGCTGTTGCCGGAACCCCATGATCGCCACCTATTTCGTGATGGCCGGGAGGGCCGCTCATGGTAAGACAGCGTCGGCGGAACGTGAACAGGGAGGTGCCCATGCCGGCGGCAAGGTGTCCGTCCCTCGCGTGGCTGGCCTTCACTCTCATCATGGTGACCGGCCTGAACGGCTGTGTCACCGGCACTCCATACCGAGCGCACCCCGAGGCCGGGCAGCGGCTTCCGCGCGTCAAGACGCTCGTCATGTTGCCTCCCGACGTGAAGATCTACGAGCTGTCCGCAGGTGGGGTGACGCAACTGATGGACGAGTGGTCCGCGCGAGGCCGGCGCAACGTCATCGACGCCGTCTCGCGCCGCCTGAGCGAACAGGGTCAGTTCGCCGTCAAGGAGTTCACCCCGGGCGACACCGACCTGCGACTCCGGGAGACGTACGAGGAAGTCCGCGCGCTGATCGAAGCCGTCAACGAGACGGCGCTCCTCCACACCTACCATCCGCAGCTCAGCATCGCCGAGAAGCGCGAGAACTTCCGATACTCCATCGGCCCGGTGCCGGAGCTGGCCGAAGCGGCAGGCGCCGATGCTCTCCTGTTCGTCTACGGCGTGGATCACATCTCCACGGCTGGCCGCCGGGCGCTCATGGTGTTCGGCGCGCTGGTCGGGGGCGTGACCGGCGTCTACGCGGGTCCCGGGGCCGGCATCACCCGCCTCATCGTCTCGGTCGTGGAGCCGCGGACGGGCGATGTCCTCTGGTTCAACGTGGCGGCGGGGGCCGGGGGCACCGACCTCCGGGAACCCGACAGCGTGGGCCCGCTGGCGACGACGCTGCTCACGGGCTTCCCGGCCGGCGCCAAGCCCTGAGGGCGAGCGTTCGCGCCAGCGTCCTCCTTCCCGGGCTGGTGGCGTGGTGGCTCGCCGGATGCGCCTCGACCGCGCTCACTCCGATGGGCAAAGCACCGCTCCAACAGGAGGAGGACGAGCGCCGCATCTGGGCGCGGTCCCAGGAGGAGCAGAGGCGCCTGGAGGCCAGCGGCCACCTGTACGACGACCCGGAGCTCGAGGCGTACATCGCGCGCGTGCTGGAGCGGGTGCGCCCGCCCGAGGTCAGCCGGGGCGACCTGTCGCTGCGGGTCCGCGTGATCAAGAACCCGCTCTTGAACGCCTTCACCTATCCGAACGGCGCCATCTACGTCCATACCGGCATCCTGGCCCGGATCGACAACGAGGCCCAGCTGGCCACCCTGTTGGCGCACGAGCTCGCCCACGCCAGCCACCGACACGCCGTGACGCGGTTCCGCGACATCCAGAACAAGACGGCGTTCATCAGCACCTTCCAGGTCATGGCCGCGCCCTGGGGGTTGATCGGGCTCGTCGCCCAGGCGCTCGGCACCGTCGGCGCCATCGCGGCCATCTACGGACACTCGCAGGAGCAGGAGTTGGAGGCCGACCGTGAGGGCCTGCGGCTGATGACCCGCGCCGGCTACGACCCCCGCGAGGCGCCGAAGCTCTTCCTGCACTTGCGGCAGTGGATCGAGGACGAGAAGAAGCCGGAGCCCTTCTTCTTCGGCACGCACCCGCGTCTCGCGGAACGAACCGCCAGCTACGAATCACTGCTGGCCGGCGAGTTCCGCGGGGCGGCCGCGCAGGGCGGCGAGGTGGGGGGGCCCGAGTTTCTGGCCCGCACCCGGCGCGCGCTCCTCGACAACGCCGTCCTCGACCTCCAGGCCGGTCGCTTCGTTCAGACGCAGAAAACGATCAGCAAGTACCTGGCCCTCGATCCCCACGACGCTGCGGCCCATTATTATCTCGGTGAGAGCTACCGGCGAAGCAACGACCCCCAGCAACGCGAGCAGGCCCTGGCCCACTACCGCGAGGCTATCGGGCGCGCCGCGGGGTTCCCGGAACCGTATCGGGGGCTGGGGACGCTCCACTACCAGGCCGGCAACCGGACCGAGGCTCGCCGCGCCTTCGCGGAGTATCTCCGCCTGGCGCCCGGCGCCAAAGACCGACCCTACATCGAAGGGCTCCTCGAGGAGCTGGGGGAGGACGACAAGTCGTGAAGCGCTGGATGGCCCTGGTTCTGCCTCTGCTTCTGGCTGCCGCCTGCGCGCCGATCACCGCGGTGAGCGGCAAGCTCGCCCTGGCCGACCACGGACTGGAGGTCGACGTCCCGGCGGGGTGGTACCGTATTGAGCCCATCGGCCGGAATCACCTGGTCATGGCCGGGTTCCCCTTCGAGGCGCTGCTGCTGGACAAGAACACCGAGGCGGTTCTGCTGACCCGTGACGGCCTCCTGCTCCAGGCCATCCGGGTCGAGCGGGTCCCCGTCGACAAGGAGTTGCCGTACAGCAAGCGCAAGCTGGTCGTCGGCATGCCCGTACACGACCTGGCCGAACTCGAGGTGGACAACCTGCGCTCGAACCACGCCGCCTTCAACTTCGAGCTGGCGGAGAACCAGCCGGCGCCCGTCGCTGGGCGCCCGGGCTTCCGTCTGGTTTACCGCTGGAAGACCAAGGAAGGCCTGCCGCTCCAGGCCATCCACTATGGCGTGTTCGACGGCAAGACCCTCTTTCGGGTCGTCTACCAGGCGGCGGCGCGCCACTATTTCGAGCGCGACGCTCCGGCGTTCGAGCGCGTGCGCGAGAGCCTGCGGCTGACCGGCCCCCGGGCCTGAACGGCCGCCGTCTCCCGCGCCCCCTGAGGGTCCTTCACCGGTTCCCGCTGTCGAGGGTATGCTTGATGCCGCACTATGGATGACCGCAGATACCGGCAGGCCGGCTACAGGAACTCCCCGAGCCAGGGGCCGGGCAAGCGAGGCGAGCCGCCCGCCAAGCGCGGCGAGCCTCAAGCTTCAGGCACGCCCGGCGCGCTCAGGACGCGAGCCGTCTCCCGCTGCGCCGACTGTGGCTGGGCGCTCCCCATCGCCGTGGATCTCGGCGGCGGCTGTCCTAGTTGCGCGGTCGCTCTCCACGCCTGCCGGCAGTGCGCTCACTTCGATCCCGGGCAGCGGTTCGAATGCGCCCAACCGGTTCCGGAGCGTGTCGCCGACAAGCGCGCGCGCAACGAGTGCAGCTCCTTTTCGCTTCGCGTGGCGGTGGAGCGCGAGACCGGCTCGGCGCCGATCCGCCCGGGAGACGTCCGGCGCGGCTTCGACAATCTCTTCAAGAAGCCGTAGCCCCGCCGGGGCGACGGCCGTCGGCCTTTGATCCAGGAGGAGAGTGAGCCATGAACGCGGGTCGCAAGGTGGCCATCGTGACCGGTGCCGGAACGGGGATCGGGCGGGCGGTCGCTGTCGCGCTGCTGCAGGAGCAGTACGACGTCGCCCTGGCCGGTCGTCGCAAGGAGTTGCTGGAGCAAACCGCCGCCGCCGGGCCGGCCAGTGCTCGGGCGCTGGTGATCGCCACCGACGTGGGTGATCCGCAGTCGGTCCGCGCCCTCTTCGCGCGCACGAAGGAGGCGTTCGGCCGGCTGGACGTGCTGTTCAACAACGCCGGCATGGGCGCGCCGGGGATCCCCCTGGAGGACTTGACCTACGAGCAGTGGAAAGCGGTGGTGGACGTCAACCTCACCGGGGCGTTCTTGTGCACCCAGGAAGCGTTCAGGATCATGAAGAGCCAGGACCCCCGCGGCGGGCGCATCATCAACAACGGCTCCATCTCGGCCCACGCGCCCCGGCCCAACTCGGCGCCGTACACCTCGACCAAGCACGCGATCACCGGCCTCACCAAGTCGACGTCCCTCGACGGCCGCAAGTACGACATCGCGTGCAGCCAGATCGACATCGGCAACGCCGCGACGGAGATGACGGTCCCGATGGCCAAAGGCGTCCCCCAGGCCCACGGTGCCATCGCGGTCGAGCCGTTGATGGACGTGGCCCACGTCGCCAGCGCCGTGCTCTACATGGCGCGACTGCCGCTGGATGCCAACGTGCAGTTCATGACCGTCATGGCGACCAAGATGCCGTTCGTCGGCCGCGGCTGAGCCCGCGGCCCGCCCGGGGCGGGGTCGATCCTCTACCGTCTTGGACATCGCGCGCACTCTGACCACGCCCGACGGTGCGCGGCTGGCCTACCGCCTGTGGCGGCCCGGGCGGCCACGCCGGCTGATCGTGCTGGTGCACGGGTTGGCCAGCAACCACACGCGCTGGAACGAATTCGTGGCCGCCACCCGGCTGCGCGAGTCCTGGGATCTCCTGCGTCCCGACCTGCGCGGTTTCGAAGGCTCGCTCCATCGGGGGCGGGTCGGGCTGCACGAATGGTGCCGTGACCTGACGGCGATCCTCGGGGCCGAGGGGGCGCCGCGCGCGGTGGTCGTCGGCCACTGTCTCGGCGCGAACGTGGCGCTCCACTTCGCGGCCCGCTCTCCGGCAGTCACTCAGGGGCTGGTTCTCATCGAGCCGATGTTTCGCCAGGCGCTCACGGGGAAGCTGCGCCTGGCCACGCGCCTGCGGGCGCCGGCGGCCGTCCTGGCTCGGCTGGTTCGTAGTCTCAATGCGCTCGGCCTGTACCGCCGACAGCTCCCGAGTCTCGACCTCGAGCAACTCGACCGCGAGGCGCGTGCGGCGATGACTGCGGCCGGGCCGACCGCATTCCCGGAAGAGCGCTACGGCTCGCCCCTCGAAGATCTCAAGTACGCGCCGACCGCCGTGTACCTGGCCGGCCTCCTCGCGGTGACGGCGCCGTTGCCCGATCTCCACGCCATCCGCGTGCCGGTACTGGCGCTTCTCTCCAGCGGGGGTCAGTATGGCGATCCCGGGGTGACCGCACGAATGCTCGAGCGGCTGCCGCGGTGCGAGGTGAGGATGCTGCAGGCGCGCCACTGGATCCCCACCGAGTCCCCGACCGAGATGCGCCGGGCTATCGAGCACTGGTGCGAGACTACCGGCGATCGGGGCTCTTAACGCCCCTCGACAGGAACGTGGCGGAATCAACCCCTTCCGGGCGCGGGCTTTGCCCGCGCAATCCAGTTTTGGGGGGAGGCAGCGAAGCGGGCCGGTGAGGCCCGCGAAGCGTCGGAAGGGGGGCGAAGCCCCCTCCGAGCAACTAGCCGCGCCGGCCGCTGCGGCCGGATCGTTCCATGCGCTCCCGCGCATCCGCGCGCTCGGGACGCTCGCGACGGTCCAGGCGCTCCAGCCGCTCGACTCGTTCGGCTCGGTCGAGCCGATCGGGCCGCTCGACGCGCTCCGGCCGTTCGGCACGTTCCGGCCGGTCGGCGCGCCCTTCCCGCTCACCACGCTCCGAGCGCTCGCTCCGGTCCGGCCGCTCGATGCGGCCTGGGGGTTCGCTCCGCTCGGGCCGTTCTCCCGCGGTCGAGCGGTCGGCACGATCCGGCACCGGCCGTTCGTCGCGCGGCTCTTTGCGCTCCCGTTCCGGCCTTCGGATTCGCTCGGGTCGGCGCACCACGCTCGACTCGACGCCAACGGCCAAGCGGATCGGCGCCGCCTCGTTCAGCCGAACCTGCCGGTGGTCAGGCATCCGGTCCAGAGGCCGGACCGTCCTCGCTGAGAGGTCGGACGCGCGAGTTGCCGGGGCGCGCCTGACCAGGTCTGCTCGACGCTGCGAAGTGGTCGGCCGCAAGTCCACCGACTGGCTGGTCGGCACCCCGGCGAGGGCTGGCGAGGGGTCTCGCGTCACGACAGTCGCGACCTCCGGCGCAGGCTTCGGCGCCGGTCGCGCTACCGTGACCGCCGATCTGGCTCGTGCAGGGTCCCTGGGCGGCGAGGCCAGAACGGCTCTGAACGGCTTGCCGAGAGGCGGCCAGGACGCCGCCGTAGCGGTCAGCGCGAGCACCGCCAGGAGCGCACCCAGGCCGAAGACCAGGCGCGCCGCCAGGTGTCCCCGGGGAATCTGGATGCTCGGCGGCTGCTCGTTTGGAAGGTCCTCTCCGTCCCCGATGTCGTCACGCTCGGCAAGATAGTTCTTGCGCACGCAGTAGACGCTATAGAGGAAGAGGCCGAAGGTAATGACCGATGAGACGAGCGAAACGGCGGTGCGACCGTCCACGAGCGGGCAACTCTCGCAACTTTCGTACCAGCGACTACGCGAGCCACACGCACGGATTTTGGTGGGAACGCGCGCCGCCCCAGCAGGTGTGACCCTCGATTGCCAACGCGGTAGGCTCCCGCTGCCAGAGGACGAGGAAAACGATGCACATACGGCGATCACCTGCGCCGATCCAGCCGACGACCCGCGCAAACGCTGAGCGAGCGGGCGTGTCAGGGCTCTACGAGGTCGACCAGCAGCGCGGCGTGATCGCTCAGTCTATCGCGCCGGCCGCCGCGGGGAGCACCGCCCCAGACGTAGGCGACGGCCTTCATGCGCGCGAGCAGGGCCGCGTTGACGAATGCCTGGTCGATCCGGAAGCCGTTTCGACCGTTCGGTGAGTACCAGGTGTAGGCGCGCACGTCAGCGCGCAGATGCCGGAACCCGTCCGACCAGCCGCAACCGGCGAGGGCGTCGATCCAGCCTTCCTCGCGCGCGTTGAACGCGCGCACCTGCTCGTCGATCCCGCGCCGTCCGGAGTTCGTGTCACCGACCAGAAGCGCGGGCCCCAGGCGCCAGCGTCGAGCGCAGGTCAGCACCGCGTCCAGGAAGGGATACTTGCGTCTACTGACGCGGTTCGGTGCGTGCATCGCGCCCAGGACCAGCGGTGGGCACGCATCGATCGTCACCGCCACCCAGCGGCATGGCTCGCGGGGTTCCCCCCGCAAACGGATGCGGCGCAGCGGCCAGCGCGCGGCGACCAGGAGCGCGTTGGTTCCCGGAAGGCGGCGATCGGCCGTCGTGAGCTGATGGTTGAGTCCGCCCGCGGCGAGCGCGGCGGCCAGGGCGCAGCTCGGCGCCGTGGCCCGGAACTCCGAGAGCGCGACCACATCGGGCGCCCAGCGTTGGAGCTGGCGCGCGATGGCCTCGGCGCGCCGCCCGCCACCCGCCCGGATGTTCCAGGCCACGATCCGCATCGCGGTGCCGCCTATCTTATCGCCTGGCCGCGAACTGACAACCGGTGTGATTCGGCGTAGGATGAGCCGGACGATGAGCAACCCCGATCCCGAAATCGTGATGGTCCCTCCCGGCCGCCACCGCGAGGGCGGCGAGATGGTCCAGCAACCGGCGAAGCTGCTTCGGATCGCCTCGATGATTCGAGAGCTGTTGGAGGAGGTCCGCCAGTCCTCGCCGGACGAGCCGGGGCGCAAGCGCCTGCGCCAGATTTACGAGCTGGCTCTGGCCGAGCTGAAGGAAGGCCTCTCTCCCGATCTGCAGCACGAGCTGACCACGCTGACGATTCCGCTGGAAGGGACGCCGAGCGAATCGGAGATTCGGCTGGCCAAGGCCCAGCTGGTCGGGTGGTTGGAAGGGCTGTTCCACGGGATTCAGGCCGCCCTCTGGGCTCAGCACATGCAGGCGCGGGCCCAGCTCGAGGAGATGCGTCGTCGAGGGCTGCCACCGGGGCACCCGGAGCGCGGCCCGGAGTCGTCCAACCCCGGCCAGTATCTCTAGCCGTCGAGATCGAGCCCGAGCGCGAAGCGCCGCCGGCCACCTCCATGGCTTTCTCCACCGTGCGAATCGCCGCCCGGCCAACCAGCGTCCGGGCCATCAACCCTTCGTTCGTCGCCGCCGGTCCTGGCGCAGCGTGGGCGGCGGCCTCGATCATGCCGCGCAGGGCCCAGACGGGCACCGGCCAACTCGGTGTCCATCTCCCCCACCAGTTTCCTGCGGGGGGCATGGTTACGCCCGGCCGCCGGATCATCAAGCACAAAATGACGAGCAGCGCGTCTTGACGGCGTCACGCCCCCCGGCGCAATATTGGCGCCGCCGGGCGGCTGCGACCACACCGGCATCGTTCCCGCGTGCCCACGTCTCACCCGAGGAGGACTGGAGATGAGGAAAACGGCGATCC
>JBOHPP010000140.1:0-4781 GCA_050731755.1 Candidatus Rokuibacteriota bacterium
TGATCCAGGGAGCGGACACGATGAGATCCCATCGGTCCGGAACGTCCTCGCGAAGAAATAGAGCGAAGAGCACAAAGCTGCCCTTTCTCGCGGCAATCTCGGACTCGAGCCGTGCGAACCTCTGAGCCAGTTTCGCGTCTGTCATAGAACGCTCAAGAGCCGCTCCGCTGCCTGGACCATGGTCTGGGTGTCGACCTGTTGTGCCGTACCGACGACATTGTACCGTGACTCGGTTTTCCAGACTGCGACGCTGTTCCAGAGCGCGAAATACTGCTCTCTGACCTTTGCCTCTTGGCCTGAAAGACGCAGCAGCACGTCGAGTTCGTGGGTCTGAAAGCTCCGGTAGGCCTGAAACTCACTGGTCGTGCTCGGGAACTCGGGCCAGTCGAGCGTCCGGCAGATCCGAGCCTTCAGTGCGACCTCGACAGCGTAGCCGCACAGATATGCCGCGCCGTCGTACCGACCGCCGGCGAAGCGCACTCTGGCGTCCGCCAGTCGGGCTTCGGCAATCCTCTCGAGTTCGGCGACGGCACTCATTCTGCGATATGGCGCACGGTCCATCGTCGACGAACCTGCGCGTCGCCGTCAAGAGCCCGAATGTGAACAGCGCTCCGTTCGTCCCCTCAGGCCCGTCGGAAGCCCGGCGGCGCCGCGCTGTTGAAGACGACGCGGCGACCGCTCGGGTGGACGAAGCCCAGGCGCGTCGCGTGCAGGCAGACACGCCCCAGGGGATCGCGCCGGCTCCCATGCGCGCGGTCGCCCACGATGGGATGGCCGAGGGCGGCGAGCTGAGCGCGGATCTGGCCCCGGCGTCCGGTGACGAGCCTGATCTCGAGCAGCGTGGCCTCGCGATAGCGCTCGAGCACGCGGTAGCGGCTGATCGCCTCCCGGTCGCCGCGGGCGCCGCGCACGGAGCGGACGCGCAACCCCCGGTCCTCGACGAGGCGGGATCTCAGCTCGCCTTCCGGCTGGCGCACCGCGCCTTCCACACGCGCGACGTACGCGCGCTCCGGCGTCCGCGCTTCGAACTGCGCCTGCAGCGCCCGCTTCACGGCCGGCGACCGGGCGAAGGCGACCAGGCCCGAGGTCTCGCGGTCGAGCCGATGGACGACGAAGATGCGCCCGTCCCCCTGCGCCTCCACCCAATCCCGGAGCAGGCGGTAGGCGGTCCGCTCGCGTTCGGTATGGGTGGCGATCGTCAGCAACCCGGCCGGCTTGTCGACGACCACGAGGTGCTCGTCCTGGTGCACGAGCCGAAGCGGTGCGGGGAAGGGGATCGCGGGCCGCCCGAGCTCGACTCGGTCGTCCGGTCCCAGCCGAACGTCGCCGCGGCGCACCACCACGCCGTTGACGCGGACGCGCCCGCCGGCCAGCCACTGCTTGAGCCGGCGGCCCGACGTCCCGGGGTAGAGGAGACGGAGCCGCTCGCGAAGCGTCAAGTACAGTCCCCCACCGAGTCTCCGAGACCACGTACGGTACCATCCTGCCGGCGACTCGTGATAATGTCCGGGGCGCGTACGACCCGGGAGGGCCACATGGCCAGGAAGCTGCTCTTCATCGGGGCCGGGGCCATCGGAAGCTATCTTGGCGCGTTCCTGTCGCGCGCCGGCCACGACGTCACCCTCGTCGATCCCTGGGCCGAGCAGGTGGAGACCATCCGGCAGCGCGGCCTCTCGGTGATCGGACCGCACGAGCCGTTCGACGCGCGCCCGACCGCGGTGCATCTCCACGAGGCGGCCCGCCTGCCCGGCGACTTCGACCTCGCCTTCGTCGCCCTGAAGGCGTACGACACGGCGTGGGCGGCCCAGCTCGCGCTTCGACACCTGAAGCCGGACGGTTACGTCGTCGCCGCCCAGAACTGCTGGCCCGACCCGACCGTAGCCGCCGTCGCCGGGACTGGCCGTGCCGTGGGCCTGGTCATGTCCAAGATCGGTGTGGCGCTCTGGAAGCCGGGCCAGGTGGAGCGCGGCGTCGAGAAGGGGCAGGGCAAAGGGCACGACGTCTTCCGCGTGGGCGAGCACGACGGGCGAGTCACGCCGCGCGCCACCGAACTGGCCGAGATGCTCGCGGTGATCGATGGCGCCCAGGTGACGGACAATCTCTGGGGCGAGCGTTGGGCCAAGCTCTGCGCCAACGCCATGGGCAACCCGGTCCAGGCTATGTCGGGGCTCGGCACGCTGGAGATCGCCTCGAGCGAGGTGGGGCGGGCCATCACGATCCACCTCGCCGCCGAGTCCGCCCGCGTCGGCCTCGCCCTCGGCCACCGCGTCCCCAAGTTCAACGGCGCCGCGGCCGAGCAGTGGGCCGACGCCGGAACGCGCGCGACCTACGAGACGCTGGACCGGATGCTCACCCCGGCCTCGGCGAGCATGCGCAACTGGCGCGCCTCGATGGCGCAGGACATGGCCAAGGGGCGGAAGACGGAGATCGACTCGATGAACGGCTACGTGGTGGCCCGGGGTCACGACCGCGGGGTGCCCACGCCGGTCTCGTCGGCCGTGATCGATCTCGTGCACGACGTCGAGAACGCCGCCCACCGGCCGGGGCCGGAAACCATCGGGCTGGCGTTGAAGCGCGCCGGTTTCTAGCGGCCCGGGCCATGAAGTTCGGGCTCTTCATGGAAGAGACGTGGCGCGGCGTCAGCCAGACCGCCGCGTTTCAGGAGAAGTTCCGGCGCGTGGACGCCGCCGAGGCGTGGGGCCTGGACGGCGTGTGGTTGGGCGAGCTTCACTTCAACCCGATCCGGTCGGTGCTCTCCGCGCCGCTCGTGATGGCCAGCGCCATCGCCGCCCGGACGCGCCGCCTGCGGGTGGGGACGGCGGTTCAGATCCTGCCCCTGGGCAATCCGCTGCGCATCGCCGAGGAGGTCGCCACCGTCGATCACATCAGCGAGGGACGGTTCGATTTCGGTGTCGGCCGCAGCGGAGCCGTGTACGTCTACGATGTCTTCGGCGTTCCCTACGCCGAGAGTCAGGCGCGCTTTGGGGAAGCCCTGGACATCATCCGGCAGGCCTGGAAGGGCGAGCCCTTCAGCTACAAGGGACAGTTTCATCGCTTCGAGAAGGCCGTGGTCTCCCCTCGGCCCTATCAGCAGCCCCATCCCCCGATCCGCATGGCGGCCACCAGCGGGGAAACCTTTGTTCAGGTCGGCCGGTTGGGCTTGGATCTGTTCGTGGGGTTGCGCACCATGGACATCCCCGAGCTCCGGACGCATCTGGCGACATATCGCAAGACGTGGCGGGACGCGGGCCATGCCGGCGCGCCGAGCGTGCATTTGCGCATTCCCATCTACGCCGCGCCCACCGAGCAGGCGGCGGTGGAAGAGCCCCGTGAGAGCATGATGTACTTCTTCGGCCGCCAGGCCGAGCTGGCGCGCGCGGCGGTCGGCCGCGCCGGCGCCGGCCCGGCCGATCGGCGGCAAGCCCAGGCGGACCAGCTCTCAACGCTGACCTACGAGCAGGCTCTGAAGACCCGGGTCGCCTTTGGCACCGCGCCGCGGCTCGTCGATCGGTTGAACGAGCTCCGTGAGCTGCTGGACGTGGACGGTTTCGTGGCCGAGCTGAATCCCGGCGGGATGATTCCCGCCGAGCGGGAGATGCGGAGTCTGCACATCCTGACCCATGAGGTGATGCCCGCGTTCAGATCGTGACGTCGCGAGCACGACACCGGGAGAGCGACATGCACTATACGAGGATCTCTGCCGACTGCCACATCGACCTGCCCTGGATGCCGCCGGAGCTCTTCACCGCGAACGCCTCGGCGGCCATGAGGGACCGCATGCCCTACGTGACCGAGGGGCCGGACGGCTCGTACTGGACCTCGAAGAAGGGCACGTCGTTCGGGCTCGCCGGCGGGGTAGGGCCGTCGGGGCACAAGTACGTTCCGGGGCAGAATTATCGGGTCGACGCCATGGCCGCGACGGGTCTCTTCGACGATGGCAAGCGAGGGGTTCGCCGTCCGGCGGATCCCGACCTCCGCGTCAAGGACATGGATCGCGACGGCGTGCAGGCCGAGGTCATCTTCGGAATCCTCGGCGCCGCCACCCGCCTCAACGACCACGAGGCGGCCGCCGAGATGTTCCGCATCTACAACGACTGGCTGGCCGACTTCTGCCGCCGCTCCCCGGACCGTTTCATCGGCCTGGCCTGCCTGCCCTACGGCGACATCGACGCCGCGGTGAAGGAGCTCTACCGCGTGGCCGGGCTGGGGCTCCGAGGCGTGGAGCTCTCCTGTTCCTGGGACATGGAGCCCATGTGGCATCCGATCTGGGAGCCGTTCTGGAAAGCCGTGAACGACGTCGGGCTCCCGCTGCACTTCCACACCTTCCCCTCGGTCCCCCCGGGGACGTTCGATCAGCAGAAGGGCCTCACCCGCCGGGCGGCGTTCTTCACCGGCGTGTCCGCCTTCCAGATGAACCTCATCAACATCATCGCCGCCGTCATCGGCGCCGCCGTCCTCGAGCGCTTTCCCAATATCCGCATCGCCTTCGGCGAGAGCGGCATCGGGTGGCTGCCCTACGCGCTGGACCGGATGGACTTCGAGTGGGAGGACCGCTTTCGCGATCTCGGCCTGACCATGAAGCCCAGCGACTACTGGCGGCGGCAGTGCAAGGCCACCTTCCAGTTCGATCGGATCGGCACCAAGCTGATCGAGGACATCGGCGTGGAGACGCTGATGTGGGGCTCCGACTATCCGCACCCCGACGGCATCTGGCCCGAGTCCACGAGGTACATCCAGGAGCAGTTCGGCCATCTGCCGCCCGAGGTGACCCACAAGATCAC
>JBOHPP010000141.1:0-21284 GCA_050731755.1 Candidatus Rokuibacteriota bacterium
CTGCTGGCCGCGGCCTGCGCGGCCCCGACCAGCGCACCGCGGCCGGCGCCCCGGGCCGACACCGGCGGGCGCCCCTCGACGCGGCAGGTCGATCCGGCCCAGGCCCAACGGCTGCAGGCGCTGATGACGCCGCTCATCCAGACGATGAACAATCCCCGGCCGCTCAACAAGGTCCGCATCGGCCTCATCGACGACGACCAGATCAACGCCGCCAACGCTGGCGGTGGCGAGTTCTACGTGACCACCGGGCTACTTCGCAAGGCCAACGACGAGCAGCTCCTGGGGGTGCTCGCCCATGAGGTGGCGCACGACGACCTCGGCCACGTCGCCAAGGCCCAGACCCTCGGCACCGGCCTCAATCTCGGCGTCATCATCCTCGATCAACTGTTCCCCGGCAGTGGCGCCATAACGCCGATCGCCGGGGCCCTCATCGCCCGCGGCTACGGCCGCAACGAGGAGTACGCCGCGGATCGCCACGGCGTCGAGCTCCTGCGCCGAATCGGCAAGCCGAAGGAAGTCATGATCAACACGCTCAGTTGGCTGATCCAGACGGCGGGAGGGAGCGGTGGGGGGTTCTTCGCCACGCACCCCGCCACGGGCGACCGGATCGACGCCCTCCGCGAGATGCGCTAAGTAGCTCGGAGGGGGCTCGACGCCGTTCATGAAGTTGGAGGGGGTAGAGACCACCCCCTCCAAACCTCCCCATTCACGCGGGGTGCGACACAGCAGCCGTCACAGGATTGGGCGGGCGAAGCCCGCGCTCGAACTGAGTTCTCTGTCCAGCATCATGGCAGGAACCTGTTGAGTCGGATGGGTCTGGGGCGGGCCGGAGGTACGGCTAGGCGCGGTGGGCGCGGCGGATCCGACCGCTGGCCAGCAGGGGCAGTAGTGACTGGCGTTCGCCGAAGAAGCCGGCCAGCGGGTTGCCGCGCTGTTGCAGGCGCTCTCGAACGTTCCGCAAGTGGAAGTCCTCGGGATAGGTCCCGCGCTCCAGCTCGCTCCACTCCAGCGGCATTGAGAGTGTGACGCCCGCGTACTCCCGGACCGAGTAGGGACTGATCAAGGTCGCACCCCGCCGGTTGCGAAGCACGTCGATGAGGATCTTGCCCCGTCGCCGCGCCCGACGCATGTCGAACGTGAACAGCGACGGCTCCCGTTGCCGGGCCATGCGGGTGATGGTGGACGCCGCCGTGAGAACCTGATCGTAGGTGTAGGCGGGCTCCAGCGGCACCATCACGTGCAGCCCGCGCCCGCCCGAGGTCTTCACCCAACTCCGGATCTTGAACGCGGCCAGCAGGCTTCGCACGAGCAGCGCGGCGTTCCGCACCTCCCGGAAGGCGATCTCCGTCGGATCCACGTCGAACACCATCTGCTCGGGGCGATCGATGGCGTGGACCGTCGAGGCCCACGGGTGAAAGGAGATGAAGCCCAGGTTCACGAGATAGGCGAGGGTGGCGCGGTCGCCGCCCACCACGTGCTCGGCGTACCCTAGCGCCGTCTGGTCGCTGCGAATGCGTCGTACCGGCAACCAGGCGGGCAGGCCCGGAGGCGCGGTGCGCTGATACATGTATTCGCCGGTCTCGGAGTCGGCCCGGAGCAGGCTCATCGGCCGATCGACGAGGAACGGCAGAAGGTGGTCGGCCATCTCGAGGTAGTACGAGAGCAGCTCGTCCTTGGTGACCCCGTCCTCCGGCCACAGGACGGAGTCAGGGTGTGTGAAGAGGATTCGCCGGCCGTCGACCTCGCCGACGCGCGGTCCCATTACGAGGCCCGGCGCAATCGATTGCGCACCTGCCGTGCGCGTTGCACATCACGCGCGCCGGCGGGACGCCCGGCGGCCAGGGCCCGGCGCAGCGTCGCCAAGGCGGCGGCCACCCCGATCCCGGCCTGCACCGTGCGGGCGCTGGTGCTGAGGACCGGGAGCAGCGGCAACCGCGACAGCAGCACGCCGGTCAGCGTGCCAGCGGCGACGAGCGCGAGTACGATCCACAGCGGGTGCAGGGCGCGACGCCCGAGGGCGTCGAGCCGCCGTTCGATGACGTCGCGGGTCACCGCAATCTCAGCCTGGATTTCAGCTGTGCTTCGAGCCATTGCCACGTCTCTTCGAGTGAGGTGAGCGTCAAGTGCGGCCATCCCAGCCGCGTCAACCGCCACGCGCTCCAGCCCAGTGCGGCCGCCGCCGCGACGAAGGCCAGGCCACCGGCGATGGCGAGATGCTGCCAGCGCGCGTCGAACAGCGGTGCCAGCAACGCGGCCAGCAACACGATGAGAGCGGCGAGCAACGTGAACGCCCCGACGACGCCGGAGGCGATCGCGGTGGCTGCCGCCACCAGGATTTCGCGCGTCTCGGCCACGGCGAGCTCGAACTCGAGCCGGAGGAGTCGCCGGGCGGGCGCCAGTACGCCTTCGTCGGGGTCAGTGGGGACGGGGAACGAGCGCACCGTGGCCATCCCCTCCCCGATGAAGCAATTTGACTGCCATGGGCTAGCCGAAATCGTGGGAGGGGACGTGGGGCTCGAGACCGGTCAGCGGCTGCACACTCATTGCACGAACGGAGATGACCCCATCCTGCTTTTGTAAAATTCCCTCTACGAGCAGAAACGGCTCGGCCACCAGGGCCAGCCGCTGCCGGGCGAAGAGCTGCGGCGTCACGATGATGTTGGCAATTCCTGTCTCGTCCTCCAGGCTGAGAAAGACGAAGCCTTTGGCGGTGCCCGGCCGCTGGCGCACGATCACGCTACCGGCGACATGCACCCGACGCCCGTGGGGCTGGCCGGTCAGGTCCGTGGCGCGCACGACGCCGCGGCGCACGAGCTCATTGCGGCGCAGAGCCAGCGGATGGGGGCCCAGCGTCACGCTGGTGCCGGCGTAATCCTCGGCGAGTTCTTCCTCGGCACTCATCTCGCGCAGTGGGCTGGGGATGGACGGTGCCGCAGCACCGGTCAGGAGCCCGCGCGGCGGAGGCAGCGCGGCCGTCCAGAGGTTCGCGCGGCGTCCGCCGCCGAGCGCGTCGAGCGCCCCGATGGCGGCCAGCGTGGTCAGCTCGTCCCGGTCCAGCCCGGCGCGCTCCGCCACGTCGTGCGGCGAGGCGAACGCGCGGTCCCGCCTGGCGGCGACGATGGCGCGGCCGGCGCTCTCGCGCAGCCCCTTCACGTACCGCAGTCCGAGCCGGACCGCGAGAGCGTCAGGCTCGAGCGACTCGACCGTGCACAGCCACTCGGAGCGGGTGACATCGATGGGCCGGATGGTGAGGCCGTGGCGCTGGGCGTCCTTGACGATGGTGGCGGCATGGTAGAAGCCCATGGGCTGGTTGTTGAGCAGGGCCGCGTAGAAGGCGGCCGGGTGATGCGCCTTGAGATAGGCGCTGGCGTAAGCCAGCAGCGCGAAGCTGCTCGCGTGACTCTCCGGAAAACCGTACAGCGCGAAGGAGGTGATGGCGTGGACGATCTCCTCGGCGGCCTGTCCGGTGATGCCCTGCCTCGCCATCCCCGCGCGCAGCTTGACCTCGACTTCTCGCATCCGCTGCTCGCTCCGCTTGAAGCCGAACGCGCGCCGCAGCTCTTCGGCCTCGCTGCCGGTGAAGCCGGCGGTAGCCATGGCCATCCGCAAGAGCTGCTCCTGGAAGAGCGGCACGCCCAGCGTCCGCCGGAGGATCGGCTCGAGACACGGGTGGGGATACCGCACCGGCTCGCGCCCTCGCCGGCGGGCGATATAAGGATGCACCATGTCGCCCACGATCGGGCCGGGGCGGATGATGGCCACCTGGACGACGAGGTCGTAGAACCGCTCGGGCCGGATGCGGGGCAGCGTGGCCATCTGCGCGCGGCTCTCCACCTGGAAGACGCCGATGGTGTCGGCCTGCTGAAGCATCCGGTAGACGACGCGGTCGTCGGCGGGCAGGCGCGCCAGATCCACTTCGCCACCGCCGTCGCGTACCAGCGCGATCGCCTCCTGGAGCACGGACATCATGCGCAGACCGAGCAGGTCGATCTTGATGATGCCGAGGGCGGCGCAGTCGTCCTTGTCCCACTGCACGACGACGCGGCCGGCCATGGTCGCCGGCTCCAGCGGCACGACGTCGTCGAGCCGACCGGCGGCGATCACGATCCCACCCGAATGCTGACCCAGGTGGCGTGGCAGGTCCTGGATGCGTGTCCACAGGGCGGCGAAGGTGCGGATCCGGGGATGGCGCAGATCGCAGCCGGCCTCGGCGAGGTGGCGGGTGAGGAGGTCGGCCGGATCCTGGTAGCCCCAGTTCGGAGCCAGGTGGGCCAGGCGATCCCGCATGTCGGGCGGCAGCCCGAGGGCCTTGCCCACCTCGCGCGCGGCGCTGCGCCCCCGGTAGGTGATGACTTCGGCGGTCATGCCGGCGCCCAGCCGTCCGTAGCGCCGGTACACGTACTGGATGACTGCCTCGCGGCGCTCGCCGCTCGGCAGGTCGAGGTCGATGTCCGGCCACTCGCCCCGCGCTTCCGAGAGGAAGCGCTCGAACAGCAGGTCCATGCCGACGGGATCCACCGCGGTGATGCCGAGCGCGTAACAGACGGCGCTGTTGGCGGCGGAGCCCCGACCCTGCACGAGGATGTCGTGGGCCCGGCAGTACTCGATGATGTCCCACACGATCAGGAAGTAGCCGGCCAGGTCCAACCGCCCGATGACGTCGAGCTCGTGGGCGACCTGCCGGCGCGCCCGGGTGGCCAGCAGGCTCCGGCCGTACCGCTGGCGCACCCCGCGTTGCACCAACTCCCGCAGGTGGCCCAGCGGCGTCTGGCCCGGAGGCAGCGGGTACTCGGGGAAGCGGTACCCGAGATCCTTCAGCGTGAAGGTCAGGCGCAGCGCCAGCTCTCCCGAGGCGTGAAGCGCATCGGGCAGATCGCGGAACGCCTGGGCCATGGCCGCCTCGGCCCGGAGCCCGCGCTCGGCGTTGGGGGCCAGGCGGGTGCCGGCGTGATCGAGATCGGTCTTCTCCCGGATGCAGGTGAAGACGTCGGCCACGGCCCGGCCGCCCGGCCGCGCGTAGAGCGGCTGGCTCGTGGCGAGCAGTGGCACGCGGGCGGCACGGGCGAGCCGGACCAGCCCTTCCAGCACCCGCTCCCCGTCCCGATCGAAGTGACGCTGGATCTCGACGAAACAGTTGGACCGGCCGAAGATCCCGACGAGGCGCTCGAGCCATGCGCGCGCCTCAGCGTCCTGGCCGGCGGCGAGCCGTCGCACCAGCGGTCCCCTCGCCCCGCCCGTCAGACTCACCAGCCCGGCCGCGTACGGGGCGAGGTCGTCGAGGGTAACGACTGCCCGGCCCTTGGCTGCAGGCAGTTTCATCCGCGTCAGCAGCCGGCAGAGGTTCTGGTAGCCCTCCCGGTCCTCGACGAGTAGCGGCAGGCGCGTGCCGTCGGTGAGGGTGACTTCACTGCCCACGAGAGGCTTCACCCCCGCCCGCACCGCCGCCTGATGGAAGCGCGCGGCGCCATAGACCCCGTCGCGATCGACGAGGGCCAGCGCGGGCATGCCCAGCCGGGCCGCTTCAGCGACGAGCGTTTCCGGTTGCTCCGTGCCCTCGAGAAACGAAAACGCCGACTGCGCGTGCAGCTCGACGAACATCGGTCAGCGGGGCTCGCGGGGGGCGTGGTGGGGGTCCGGGGTCCCGGGACCACGCAGCATGTGTCCGCTGCCCCGTTGCGGCTGGGCTCCACCGAGGCACGCGGGGTCCGTTGACAGCAGGAGGGAACGGGTCCCGGCGACCCCGGACCCCCACCACGCCCCCCGCGAGCCCCGTCTACCCTGCACCTCAGGCCGCATGCTTCGTCGCAGCATTGGCATCAGTCGTAGATGGCGTCCAGTGTCCAGGTGCCGGTGACGCGGTCGCGGGCGAGCTGGCAGAGCGTGCCGTCGTCGAAGAGGAGATCCCATTCGTCGCGGGCCCAGGCGTCGGCGTCCCACCACTCGCCGGACGTCCGCCAGGGGCCGGCGCCCGCCACCACTGCGCAGTCGGCGTCTCGCCACCGCACGCGAACCGGCCGCTCCCCCTGCACCACCACGTCCACCGGCGGCGCCGGCCGCAGTTGTCGCCGCATCAAGCGCCCGTCGCGGCCGGGATCCGGGTCCTCTTCCAAACGGTCGTCACCCTCGGGCGGCGCGAAGGGCGCCAGCGTGAAGGCGTCCGGACGATGCGAGTCGACGAGGCGCGGGGAGCCGAAGTCGCCCGCACCGACCAGCGCAGTCAGGCGGGCGACCAGTGCGACGAGATCGCGCTGGCATGGCGGCGACGGTTGCCCGAGCCGGCCCTGCCCCGGCGGGACACGCACGACCCGTGCGCTCACCGCCACGGCGGTCACCGACGCCGCGGGTGGGTGCGCCGCCAGCTCCACACCAAGCAGGGTGCCGAGCGCCCTGCTGTCGCGCGTCGGCTGCGCGAGCACGATCGTCCGCTCGTGACGGCCGACGGTGAGTTGGAGCCGAACGTCGAGCGCATCGGCCCAGACGTGAGCGGCGGCCAGGCGGGCCGTGAGTCGCTCGAGTACCCGGCCCAGCACCGTTGCTAACGTTCCGAGATCGTCGATCTCCCAGTCGAGCTCCTGGGCCTCCTCCCAGAACGGCGGCGGCACCCAGGGCCGGAAGGGATCGGGATCGCGCCCAAGAGCGAGGTCGTGCGCATGCACGCCTGCGGGACCCAGCCGCTCCGCGAGCCCTGCGCGCGGGAGCCGAGCCAGGGCCCCCAGCGTGCGCACGCCCCAGCGCGCCAGCGTCGCGTCCATCTCCGGAGGCAGATCCAGGACAGTCAGCGATGCCTCGGCGAGCGCCGCCTGCTCGCTGCCTGCGGGCACCACGACGACCCCGGCCCTGGCGGTGCGCGCGGCGACGCGGGCGACCGTTCGACTGCCGGCAACCCCGACGTGCGCCGCCAAGCCCACCGTCCGGGCGCGGCGTACGAGGCGTTCGCCGATCGCCATGTCGTCGCCGATCAGGCGGTGGAGCCCCCCGGTCTCGACATACACGAGCCCGGGAGCGGCGTCTTCAACACGAGGCGAGACCGCGAGCGCTTCCTCGAGCAGCGCGTGCTGCGCGGACGCCACCCGCTCCTCGCAGAACGGGCGCCTGGCCAGCTCGGGACAACGCGCCCGGGCCTCGGTTTCCGTCATCCCCGGTGCGGCACCGGACTCCCGGGCCGCCGCGTTCGCCTCCACCACCCGGGCGATGGGCGGCGCGCCCCGCACCACGACCAGCGGGCGTTCGGCCAGCGCGGGCTCGCAGCGCTCCGCGGCCGCCGCCACGAAGTACGGGACCCACACGCAGGCCACGCGCGTCACCGGGCTCACGCCGTCCACCACCACGTCTCGTCGGGCGAGACGATCGCGCGGAGCCCGCCCCGGCAACGAACCACCCGCACGGCGGTGCCGACTCTCGCCAGTCGGGTCGGCACGGTCGCGGGGCCACTCCACTCGAGACGGTTGCGGACGGTCCGCACCGCCAGTCCGGCGCCGGACCCGGCGATGCGCCGGCCGGCCAGGATCAGCAACGCCGTGCCCGTGCGGCGGACGGTGAGCCGCAGCCGAAACGCCAGCGTCAGCGGGATGCGGGGTGGCCGCTCTCCCAGATCGAGCGCGACGAGCGCGAACCCTGGACACCGCGCGAGCAGATCGGCCACGCGCAGCGCGACGTCGCGGCGGCCGCCGCAGCGGACCCACAGGAGACGCTGGAGATCCACGCCGGCCCGCGTGGCCCCTACCGGATCGAACGTCTGCTCGGCGTCGACGAGGGCGGCGATCGCGCTTCGCCGCGTGACGTCGCCGAGGCAGGCCACGAGGAGGCTGGTTCGCCCCGAGGAAGGGCGGCCCACGATCTCGGTGATCTCGCCAGTCACGACCATCCCTCATTGCTTATCACGTGTTGAGTTGTAGGCAAGACCACAGATATGGGGGTAAGTCTGTGTCTACCCACCACATCCTGAGGCTGCGGTTCGGCGTCAATCCTTCGCCACGTGGCCCCGCGCTTGCACCCTTCCTCACTTGCGAGCGCTCAACCCCCACGCGAAGGGTCGGTGATGGCCAAGCAGATCGGGTACGCGGTGGTCGGCCTGGGGAATTTCGCGCGCACATCCGTCCTCCCGGCATTCGCGCGAGCGGCCGAGCATTCACGCCTCGTCGCGGTGGTCTCCGGGGACCAGGCCAAGGCCCAGCTCGTCGGCCAGCAGTTCAACGCCGCCGCCTACCACTATGACGATCTCCGGCAGTGTCTTCAGCGGGACGATGTGAACGTCCTGTACATAACCCTGCCCAACTCGCTGCACTGTGACTACGCAGTGGAGGCTGCCCGGGCGCGGGTGCACGTGCTGTGCGAGCCGCCGATGGCCGTCACCGCCGACGAGTGCCGCCGAATGATCCGCACCTGCCAGACCAACCGGGTCAAGCTGATGCTCGCGTACCGCCTGCACTTCCGGCCGGCGGTCGCCAAGGCGCTCGCCCTCGTGCGGGCCGGCCACCTGGGGATGCCCAAGACCTTCAGCTCCGACCTCACGTCGCGCGTGAGCAGCCCCGATAGCACCCGGCTGCAGCGCCGGCTCGGCGGCGGCACCGTCTACCACCTCGGAGTCGAGTGCATTCACGCCGCCCGGAGCCTGCTCGGCTCGGAGCCGGCGCAGGTGATGGCTATGACGGCGCGCACCACGCGGCGCTACGGCGGCGACGTCGATGAGGGCGCGGTGGCTCTCATCCGCTTCCCGGACGACCGGCTCGCTCATTTCCACACGAGCTTCGGCGAGGAGCCGGCCTCGCGCTTCACCATCTTCGGCGACGAGGGGTGGCTCCAGGTCGTCAACGCGTACGAGGCCAGTGCCCCGGCGCACCTCACGATCGTCCGCCGGGACGAGCGCCAGGAGATGGCGTTCGAGCCGAGCGATGAGGTCGTCGCCGTTCTCGCCCACTTCGCAAGCGCGCTCCGGGAGGAGCGCGCGCCGGAGCCCTCCGGCGTGGAGGGCTTGCAGGATACCCGCATCATCGAAGCGATCTACCGCTCGTCCCGCGATGGGCGGCCGGTAACCCTGCCGCGCCTGGCGCGGGTGGAGCCGCCGACCACCGACCATGAGGGCGGCCGTCAGGTCGCCGATCGACAGCAGGCAGGCTGACCCGCTCAGTGGCATGTCGGTTGCTCGGCTGATGCTGGGCAAAACTCAGGAGATACCCAGACCCAGACCCGACCGATCGGGAAGGAGGATGCGCATGGACAGGTGGAGAAGCATATTCGCCTTCGCTGTGGCGGGCGCGCTGGTCGCCAGCCCGGTGCTCGCACAGACCGGCAGCAGCACCAGCCCGCAGACGGGCTCCGAGCAGTCGAAGCCCGCCGACGCCCCCAAGCCTGACGCCGCCAAGCCGAGCGACTCGAGCGCGCCGGCGGCGTCTCCCCGTACGAGCGGCAGCGACGCGAGCAAGGACGCGCCCAAGTCGGGCGCGACCAAGCCGGATGCCGCGAAGTCGGATGCGATGAAGTCTGACACCATGAAGTCCGACACGATGAAGTCCGACACGATGAAGTCGGATCCGATGAAGTCTGCTGGCGGCAATCGCGCGCAGGTTCGGTCCGCCCAGCAGGCGCTCAAGGACAAGGGTCACGACCCGGGTTCGATCGACGGTGTCATGGGGCCCCAGACCCAGGCGGCGCTGAAGGACTTTCAGAAGGCGCAGGGCCTGAAGGAGACGGGCCGTCTCGACGCGGAGACCATGGCCCAGCTCGGCGTGGATACCGCGGCAGCGGCCAGTCCGCGCAGCTCTGACCCCAGCGCTTCTCCGGGCGGCTCAGCGCCGACCCAGAGCAGCAAGGATCCCACGACCCCAGCAAAGCGGCCGCAAGCGCGGTAGTCGAATCACGCTCGGGGCGGGCGTCGGTGTGGTTTCCGGAGCCGGGCTCCGGCGCGCCGGCGCCCCCCACGTGCGGCGGCGCGGCGAGCTCGTGACTCAGCCGAACGGTTTCAACCTGATTCGCGCGCGTCTTGGAATCGGGCGCGCGCTGATCTTCGCCGTGCTCGTCCTCGTGGCCGCCGGGTGTGCCGCCCGCGTCCCTCCGCACCTGGCCTTGCCGCCGCTCCAGCTCGGCGAGCCTTCCTTCTTCCCCACCATCGAGGCGTACACGGCCACGCCGATCGTGGGCGGCAACACGGTGGAGGTCCTCCTCAACGGGGAGGAGATCTTCCCCGCCATGATCGCCGCCATCCGCTCGGCGCAGAAGACCCTGACGTATGCCCAGTACTACTACGAGGACGGCCCGGTGTCCCGCGACATCGCCGAAGCGCTGGCCGAGCGCTGCCGCGCCGGCGTCGGCGGCAACGTGTTACTGGACGGGTTCGGCACCACGTCCATGCCCGCTGAGTACGTCGAGCTCATGAAGACCTCGGGCTGCCACGTCGCGATCTTTCGGCCTTTGAGCCCGTTCAGCCTGCGGCGGGCCAACTACCGCAACCACCGCCGGGTGCTCGTCATCGATGGCCGCCTAGGTTTCACCGGCGGCTCGGGGGTGAGCTACAAATGGATGGGCAACGGGCGGGTCGCCGACCACTGGCGGGACACGGACGTCCGCGTGCGCGGCCCCATCGTCGAGTACCTGCAGGGCGCCTTCGCCGAGAACTGGTTGGAAGCAACCGGCGTCGTGTTGGGCGGCGAGGCCTACTTTCCCCGGCCCATCCAGCCCGCCGGCAACGTGCCGGCGCAGGTCGTTCGCAGCTCCCCCGCCGGGGGCAGCTTCGCGATGTACACCATGTTCCTGCTGGCCATCGCGTCGGCCCGCCGGTCGATCTTCATCACCAATCCCTATTTCGTGCCCGACGAGACCATGACCGACGCTCTGCTGGGGGCCGTGAGGCGCGGAGTGCGGGTCGTCGTGCTGGTCCCCGGCGTGATCGATCACAACCTCGTGCGCCAGGCCAGCCGGGGGAAGTTCGGACAGTTATTGAAGACCGGCGTGGAGATCCACGAGTATCAGGCGGCCCTGCTGCACTCCAAGACGATGGTCATCGACGGCGTGTGGAGCACGGTGGGCAGCACCAACCTGGACAACCGCTCGTTCGCGCTCAACGACGAGCTGAACCTCGTCACCTACAGCCCGGCGGTGGCCCGGCGCCTCCAGCAGATTTTCACCGACGATCTCGCGCACTCCCGCAAGCTCGAGTACCGCCGCTGGAGCCGCCGGGGGATAGTCGACCGCCTCCTCGAGTTCCTGGCCTGGCCCATCCGCGACCAGCTCTGAGATCCGCCTTCGAGCGGCGGCCACGGGGGTCTGGAGGCGGCGCGTGTCACACCTCGCGTGATGGGGAGGTTTGGAGGGGGTGCGTGTCACACCTCGTGTGATGGGGAGGTTTGGAAGGGGCGGTCGCTGCCCCCTCCAACACCATGGTCTGGATGGGGCGGTCGCTGCCCCCTCCGAGGGAACCTAGAATCGGCGAGAGGGCAGGACCAGGCGATAGAGGGCCAGGACCACGACCGCGCCCACCACGGCCATGAGAAAGCCCACGGGCTCTCCCTCGCGGTAGAGGCCCATGACACGGCCGACCCAACCGCCGAGAAGGGCGCCCACGATTCCGAGGACGATCGTCAGGATGATGCCTCCTGGGTCGCGACCAGGCATGAGCAGCTTGGCCACGATGCCAACCACCAGACCGAAGACGATCCACAGCAGCACGTCCATGGCGACTCCTTTCCAGGCCGGGAATGCTTACATGATGGACTTCCCTGCACAGGCGGTGCCAGCCGCGAACGTGTAAAACCTACTCGTCGTGTTGCTGCCAGGCGTTCAACAGGCGTGTTGCGCCGAAGGCGGTGAGCCCGACCAGTGGAACGGTAAGCACGGCGGGCAGCAGCGCATCCTCGAAGGGCAACGTCATCGCGGCCCGAAACGCCTCCACCCCCAGGACGTTAGATACCACGAAGAACGCGACCCAAAGCCCTACGCGCATGCCAGAAGACCCTCCTGCGTGGCAATCAGGGATTCGACGAGCCGTCGCATCCTACGCCATTCGCGATGCGCTGAGAAGGTGGGAAATCATGGCCGGCGACGGTTGGCACGGGCTTCGCTAGGATAGAGGGCATGAGCTTGTGCGCGGCATGTGGCCTGCAGTTAACGGGCAACAGCGCGTTGTGCCCCCATCACCATTGCGTGTACGGCGACGATTGGGCGGCGGCCAACCGGATCATGTGCGACTTCTTCCATCGTGGGAAGGTGCCGCCACGCCTCGGGCGCCCGGAGCGTGAGGACGATTTCTGGCACGCCAGCGAAGCCGCCTGACCGACGTCGTCATCCAGCGGCGGCCGCGCGCGGCGGCACCGCCGGCGCGTAAAACGAGGGCTCGCGGGCGCCCTGCACGCACTGGCGGGTGAACTCGATGAGGTGGTGACTCACGACCGCGACGTGGATCACCTCTTCGATTCGCCCCCGGCGTAGCGCCGGCCCCGCGAACCGCCAGAACGTCCGCCGGTAGTTCCCTCGGATCCCGACCCGCCAGATCACCCGCGCCAGCAGGGCCAGCCCCATCCGCATATTGCCCCAGGACTCGCGCTGGGCATTCCGCGGGAAGGCCAGGCGTTGGGCGAAGGTGTGAACGATGTTGTGAGCGAAGCGCCCGTAGATCGCCTCCGG
Source organism: Candidatus Rokuibacteriota bacterium (assembly GCA_050731755.1). Taxonomy (GTDB): domain Bacteria; phylum Methylomirabilota; class Methylomirabilia; order Rokubacteriales; family CSP1-6; genus JBOHPP01. The sequence continues at coordinate 12,616 of JBOHPP010000141.1, forward strand.
CTCGTAGGCCGCGGTGATGCAGCGCAGCCACATGCTGATCACCGCCTCGTGGGGCAGCTTGAACGCGACGTTGGATTCCCGGTCGCTCTCGCGGAGCAGCCGCCCTTCCGCCTCGAGCCGGCGCCAGAGGGGCGTTTTGGGCAAGGCGTAGAGAATGTTGATGGTCAGCACGGGGATCTGGGAGGCGCGCACGAAGGCGATGATGTGATCGGCCGTCTGGGACGTATCCGTATCCAGGCCGAGGATGATCCCGGACACCACCTCCATCCCGTAGGCGTTGATCCGGCCCACCGCCTCCAGGATGGGCATTCTCAAGTTTTGGTCCTTCGACATGAACCGCAGCGCCTGGGGCTCGGGCGTCTCGATGCCGCAGAACACCGTCACGAATCCGGCCTCCCGCATCAGGCCCAGGACCCGCTCGTTCTTGGCGATGTTGAGGGTGGCCTCGCAGGCGAACCGCAGCGGGTATCGGTTCCGCTGCTGCCAGTCGACGAGGTGGGGGAGTAGCGCCAGCGCCGCCTTCTGATTGCCGATGAAGTTGTCGTCGACGAAGTAGACGGAGGTGGCGCCGCTGGCGGCGATCTGGTCCAGCTCAGCCAGGACCTGGGCCACCGCCTTGAGCCGGGGGTTCCGGCCGTAGAGGGCGGGAATGTCGCAGAACTCACAGGAGTACGGGCAGCCGCTGGAGAACTGGATGTTGGCGATGAAGTACTGGCGCAGGGGGACGAGGTGGTACGCCGGCGGCGGGAAGTCGACCAGGGGCAGCCGCTCCGCGGTCTCGAAGCGCAGCGGGTAGCGCGGCCGGCCGGGGTGCGTGTCGATCCACTCGATCACGCGGTCGGTGGCATCACCCAACTCGCCGATGTGGAGCAGGTCGGCGTCGGGGTAGAACTCGGGACAGCTGGAGACCGACGGACCGCCCAGCGCCACCGGCTTATCGGCGGCATGGGCGCAGGCCACCAGGTCGTTGATGGCGAAGCGCTGCACGTGCATGCCGGAAACGAACACGGCGTCGGCCCACTGGAAGTCCACCGCCTCCGCCGGACGCGCATTCTCGTCGACGAAGCGGACCTCCCACGACTCCGGCAGGTAATTGGCGACGGCCAGGAGCCCCTGGGGCGGCATGAAGGCGCGGACGCGCCGGCCGAAGAACGGATACGAGTACTGAAAGGTCCCGAACGATGGCGCGTACCGCGGGGACACGCAGAGGATTCGCCGGTGGGTCGCGGGCACGTGGCGGGTGCGCATGGCGGCCGGGCCAAAGCATAGCGCATCGGCGGACCGCGGGCCCGCTGGAAAAACGCCCGCTATCGGCTAGAATGCGGCGCTATGGAACCTCGCTCGGTCAAGGCGGTGATCACCGGCGGCGCCTCGGGGCTCGGACGGGCGACGGCGGCCCGCTTCGCCGCTGCCGGCGGGCAGGTGGCGCTGCTCGACCTGCCGACGTCGAAGGGGGCGGACGTCGCCAAAGAGCTCGGTGGCCGCGCACTGTTCGCGGCGGCGGACGTCACCAGTGCCGATCAGGTGACCGCCGCGCTGGAGGCGGCCCGGGTTCGGTTCGGCGGCATCAACGTCCTCGTCAACTGCGCGGGCATCGGCACCGCCATGAAAACGGTGGGCAAGTCCGGCCCGGCCAATCTCGACGCGTTCATCCGCGTGATCCAGGTCAACCTGATCGGCACCTTCAACTGCATTCGCCTGGCCGCGAGCGTCATGGCCAAGAACGCTCCCGCGGCCGACGGCGAGCGCGGGGTGATCGTCAACACCGCCTCCGTCGCCGCCTTCGACGGGCAGATCGGTCAGGCGGCCTATTCCGCGTCCAAGGGCGGCATCGTGGGCCTGACGTTGCCGGTGGCCCGCGACCTCGCCGAGCTGGGCATCCGCGTGATGACGATCGCGCCGGGCATCTTCGACACGCCGCTCCTGGCCACGCTGCCGGAGCCCGTGCGGGTCTCACTGGCCAGGCAGGTGCCCTTCCCGCCGCGCCTCGGCCAGCCCGACGAGTACGCCGCGCTGGCCGTCCACATCGTCGAGAACGGCATGCTGAACGGCGAGACGATCCGGCTCGACGGCGCCATTCGGATGCAGCCTCGCTGAACACCTCGGAGGGGGGCTTCTCGTCGGAGGGGGCCTCGACGGCCCCCTCCGAGTCCTCCCCCAGATCAAGATTGCGGCGGCAAAGCCGCCGCTCGGATCGCGGAACACTCCAGAGGTAGCCAAGGAACCAAAGATGCGGAGGCGGCGGCGTAGCCGGACGGTGTTCGAGACGCGCTCCCCGTGGTTGGGCCGGATCCGCGTCGTCGACGATCGACGCGAGCGCCGGCTCGTCGTGGGCGGCGACACGCTCTCCGTCTTCCCGCTCGACGGCGACTGGTCGCCCGTGCGGCGCGAGTACTGGTGGCGGGCCGTGGCCACCGCCCCCCTGCCCCGCCGGCCGACTGTGCTGCTCGTCGGCCTCGGGGGCGGCACGCAGGTTCACCTGCTCCATCAGCTCGCCCGGCCGCGCCTGGTGACGGTGATCGAACGCGACGGCGCCATCGTCGACGTGGCGCTGCGCTGGTTCGGGCTCGACGGGCGTGACCGCCTAGAGTTCTTGTGCGGCGCCGCTGAAACCGTCGTGCCCTGGCTCGGACGGGTCGGGCGCCGCTTCGACTTCATCATGGAGGACGCCGCCTACGCCGCGGCGTCGGCCCGGGCGCTGCCTCTGGCCCGAGCACTCGTGCCGCTGGTGGCGCCCGGCGGCGGGCTCGTCCTCAATCGCCACCGGCAGCTCGACGCCCGCCGGACGGCCGCCACGCTTCGCCCGTTCTTCGGCGACGTGCGAGTCCGGCTGGTCCGCCGCGAGGGCAACAACGCGCTGGTGATCTGTCGTTTTCATACTGGAGGGGGCAGCGGCCGCCCCCTCCAGACCTCCCCGTTCGCGCGGGGTGCGACCACCGTGCGGGCCTCTCCAACTCAGCTCCGCGGGAGGCGCTTGTAGCGGAGGCGGTGGGGGCGCTCGGCGTCGGCGCCGAGGCGCTTCTTGCGGTCGGCCTCGTAGTCCGAGTAGTTCCCCTCGACCCACGCCACGCGCCCCTCGTCCTCGAAGGCGAGGATGTGGGTGGCGATCCGATCCAGGAACCAGCGGTCGTGGCTGATCACGACGGCGCAGCCGGCGAAATCCAGGAGCGCCTCCTCGAGCGCCCGCAGCGTGTCGACGTCGAGGTCGTTGGTGGGCTCGTCCAGCAGCAGGACGTTGCCTCCGCGGGTGAGCACCTTGGCCAGGTGCAGGCGGTTGCGCTCGCCGCCGGAGAGGTCGCCCACCAGCTTCTGCTGGTCAGCCCCCTTGAAGTTGAAGGAGGCGACGTAGGCGCGGGAGGCCAGGCGGCGGCCGCCCATGGTCAGGTGCTCCTCGCCGCCCGAGATCTCTTCCCACACGGTCCGGTCCGCCTGCAGCGCGTCACGGCTCTGGTCCACGTAGGCCAGGCGTACCGTGTCGCCGATTCGCAGCGCGCCGTTGTCGGGCTTCTCCCGGCCCACGACCATCCGGACGAGCGTGGTCTTGCCGGCGCCGTTGGGGCCGATCACGCCCACGATGCCGCCGCGGGGCAGGCGGAACGAGAGATCCTCGATGAGGACGCGATCACTGTAGCCCTTGGCGACGTGCTGGGCCTCGACGACGAGCTCGCCGAGCCGTGGGCCGGGTGGGATGGCGATTTGGAGCGCCTCGGCCCGCGCCTCGAACGGCTGGTCGACCATCGCCTCGTAGGCGGCCAAGCGGGCCTTGGACTTGGCCTGACGAGCCCGGGGCGCCATGCGCACCCACTCCAGCTCGCGCTCCAGCGTGCGCTGGCGGGCGAGGTCGGTCTTCTCCTGCTGCTCGAGCCGCTGGCGCTTCTGCTCGAGCCAGGACGAGTAGTTGCCTTCCCACGGGATGCCGTGGCCGCGATCGAGCTCTAGGATCCAGCCGGCGACGTTGTCCAAGAAGTAACGGTCGTGGGTCACGGCGACGATGGTGCCGGCGTACTCCTTGAGGTAGCGCTCCAGCCAGGCCACCGACTCGGCGTCGAGATGGTTGGTGGGCTCGTCGAGCAGCAACATGTCGGGTCGCGACAGCAGCAGGCGGCAGAGGGCCACGCGCCGCCGCTCGCCGCCCGAGATCCGCCCGATGTCCATGTCCCCCGGCGGCACCCGCAAGGCGTCCATTGCCATCTCGACGGTGTGATCGAGGTCCCAGGCCTGGGAGGCGTCGATCCGGTCTTGTAATTGCGCCTGCTCCTCGAGGAGCTTTTCCATCTCGGCCGGCTCGAGCGGCTCGCCCAACCGCGCGCTCACCTCCTCGAAGCGCCGGAGCAGCGCACGGGTCTGGGCCACGCCCTCCTCCACGTTGCCGCGCACGTCCTTGCCGGGATCGAGCTGCGGCTCCTGGGGCAGGTGGCCGATCCGCAGGCCTTTGGCCGGGAACGCTTCGCCGAGGAAATCCTGATCGACGCCGGCCATGATCCGGAGCAGCGTGGACTTGCCGCTGCCGTTGGCGCCGATTACGCCGATCTTGGCGCCGTGGAAGAACGAGAGCCAGATGCCGCGAAGGATCTCGCGCTTGGGCAGGACCACCTTGCGGAGGTCCTTCATGACGAACGCGTACTCGCCGGCCATCGGCGGGCTCAGGCGGTCCCGAGCAGGCGCCGATGCTCGGGCATCATGCAGCGGTCCTGCACTACCCGGATGCCGGCCCGGGCCAGCAGCTCGGCCGCGTCGTCGTGGCGGATGCCGAGCTGGAACCAGACGGCCCGTGGGCGCCAGGACAGGTCCAGGACCTCGGCGGCGTGACCCGGCAAGTATTGGGGGCGGCGGAAGACTTCGATCACATCGACGGGCTCGCGTAGATCGGCCACGGTGGCCACGGTCTTCGCCCCGTGCAGCTCGGATCCACCGAGCTTCGGGTTCACCGGGAAGATGCGGTAGCCGTGGCGCGCCAGGTAGGCGGGCACGTAGTACGCCGGCTCGCCGGCACCGGCCTTGGCCCCGATCACGGCGACCGTCGTGGCCTCGCGCAGGATCGCGCGCAGGCCGTCGTCCTCGCCGACGAGGTGGTCTCGCCAGTCGCCCACGCTCGTCATCTTACACCGCCGCCCGAGGCGTCCCGCGCCACTCAGCCTCGCGTGGCGGCGATGATCTGGTCGCCTAGGACCTGCGCCCGCCACCGGCGCACGCCTTCGACGCGCGCCAGTCCCTCGCGGTCTCGGGGCGCCGCCTCGGCGATGGGACCGATCAGGCGGTTGGGAAGCAGGACGCCCGGCTCGAGACCAAAGACGGGCGCCGCCTGGGTCCGCCACCGGCGCAGGGCCTCGATCCGCCGGCGCACTCCCGCAGGTGCCGCCGGCGGCCGGACCGGATGGGCGAGGACGGGCAGCTCAGCCTCGGACAACGCCCGCGCGCGCATCACCGCTTCGACGATCGCCTCGCCCCAGCGGGTGACCACGCGCGGCGTGCATCCCGGGAGCGCAGCGAGCGCGGCCGGCTCGCGAGGCGCGGCGTCGGCGATCGCCACCAGCGCGGCGTCGGCGAGAACCTTGAATGGAGGGCGATCGGCGGCGCGCGCGAGCCGCTCGCGCAGCTCGTAGAGGTCGCGCAGGATCGCGCGGCCGCGGGCGCTGAGCTCCCGCGCGCCCTTGAGGCGGGCGTAGGCGTCCGGGTCGGGCTCGCGGGGCGCGGGCGACGCGGCGGCCAGCGCCGCGCACTCCTCCTCGACCCAGGCCAGGCGCCCGGCGCGAACCAGCTCGCCGACCAGGCGGTCCTTGAGAGTCAGCAGGTGCTCGACGTCGGCGACGGCGTAACGCTCCTGGGCCTCGGTGAGCGGGCGGGCCGACCAGTCATCCTTCTGGCGGGATGGCGGCAGCTCGATCCCCAGGTACTGCCGTAGCAGGGTGTCCAGCCCCAGCGCGCGAGCGCCCAGGAAGCGCGCGGCCACCGACGTGTCGAAGATGGCGCCGAAGACGAAGCGAAAGCGGCGCTTGAGGTGGTCCAGGTCATTGTCGCCGGCGTGGAGCACGACCACCGGCGCGGGCCCGGCGAAGACGGGAGCCAGCGCCGAGAGGTCGGCGATGGCCAGCGGGTCCACCAGCCAGGCCCCACCGTCGCGGTCGGCGATCTGGATGAGGGCCAGGCGCTCCGGGTAGTGATGCAGGCTGTCGCCCTCGGTGTCGAGCGCGAGCTCCGGCGTCGCGGCGAGGCGCAACGCCAACCGCTCGAGGTCGGCCTCGGTCCGGACCCAGTGCGACGCGGCGATCAGGTCTTTCGGGCCAGGACGGCCTGCTCGAGCCGCTGACCACGCCGGCGGAGCGCCTCGAGCCCTTCCTCGTGGGTGATCACGTGGAGCTGGTTGCTGCGGATGGCGCCGATGGTCATCGCCGCCACGTCGTCAGGCCCGAGCGTCCGGCCGATCAGTTCGACAGGCAGGCCGGTGGCCGGCGTTTCGTTGCGGAGGTGGTCGGGCCGGCTCCGTTCGCTGGCGCGGATCTGAGTGGCCACGCCCATGGGACATAGCACGGAGACACCGATCCCGTAGGGCCGCAGGTCTTTGGCCAGCGTCTCGCTGAGGCCGACCACCGCGTACTTGGAGGTGTTGTAGACGCCCAAACCCTGGCTGGCGATGAGACCGGCCATGGAGGCCGTGTTGACGATGTGCCCGCCCTCGCCCTGGGCGATCATGCGGGGCACGAAGGCCAGCAGCCCGTGGATGACACCCCAGAGATTGACACCAAGCACCCACTGCCAGTCACGGAGCGTGGCGGCCTCCAGACCACCCCAGAGGGCGACGCCGGCGTTGTTGCAGAGGACGTGGACCTGACCGAAGGCGGCCCAGGCACGGTCGGCGAGCGCCTGCACCGAGCCGAGGTCGCTCACGTCGGTGCGCACGCTCACCGCCTGCCCGCCGCGTGCCCGGATCGCTTCCACCGTCGCGGCCATCCCGGCCTCGTCGAGATCGGCGACGACGACCTTGACGCCCTCGTCAGCGAGAGCCTCGGCCAGCGCCCGGCCGATGCCGCTGGCGGCCCCCGTCACCACGCCGACCCTTCCTCGCAGCGTCTCGATGGAACGACCTCCGCGACGACTGGAATGTGCCCGTAAGGTAGCCGGCGCTCTGGCGCCGGTCAACGGCCCCCTGTTCAGATCGCCGGTCCGTGCTCGAGCAGGGGCCGGACCACGGTCGTGAGGTGGTCGGCCTCCACGGGCTTGCGCAGGCAACCCTGGAATCCTGCCGCCTCGGCGCGGAGAAACGTGTCGCCGTCGACCGCGGCCGCCAGGCCGACGATCGGCACGGCCGCGCCGATCGCGAGGCGGCGCAGGCGCTCGGCGAACTGGAAGGGGCCCATGCCCGGGAGGCCCAGGTCCAGGAGCACGACGCTGGGCCAGCCGCGGCGGGCCAACTCCAGCCCGGTCTCTCCGGACTCCGTCATCAGGACTCGGGCTTCGGGGAAGAGCGTGGCGAGCTGATCGCCCAGCACGCGGCGGGTCTGCGCGTCGTGGTCAATGAGCAGGATGGACCTCACGGCCCTGGAGTGTACCGCGGTGCACAAGCGCAGACGCGGCGAGCGTCAGGCGATCGACGCCACCTCGGCGGCGGCGAGCCACGTCGGCTGGCGCCCGGTCCGGCGCAGAGAGGCCAGAACCCGCGCCGGGTTACCGAGGTCGCACCAGCCGACATCGGGGACCGGCAGCACGAGAAGGCGATCCGGGGCGGGGGCCAGCTCGTGCGAAAAGCTGATGGCAGGTTCGAACTCACGCCCGAGCGCCGGCACCGTGGCGTGGATGAGATCGAGGAACGCCCCCGCCCTCCCCATCATCACGAAGCTGTTCCAGAGGCAGCCTCGGCGCAGCGGAGACTGGGCCAGCGACGTGGCCGGCTTCTCCCAGAAGCGCCGGATCGGATAGACAGGAGGCCGAGAGGCGCCGACTGGCTCAGGGCCGGGTTCGATCCAGCCGTACTCCGGAAAAAACGACCCAGCTTGGAGAGAAAACGTGCGGGGCGTCGCCGGCCCGCTCGCGCGTGATACGATCGGCCCGCTCGACGGGGCCTCATGGCGAGACGGATCGAGATCGTGCACCACGCCGACCGGCGCACCGACGTCGTCATGCCGTACGCGCCGGGGCTCGTTGTCCGCCGGGGCCGACTCGTATTCCTCTCCGGCGTGACGGCTGCGCCCGTCTATCACAGCCACCCTCATCGCGAGGAGGAGTTCGACCTGCCGCCGACGATGCGCGAGCAGGCGGTGCTGGCCATGGAGAACCTCGAGAAGACGCTCGCGGCCGCCGGCTGCACGATGGCCGACATGGTGGCGGCCACCCGCTACCTCACCGATGTCGCCGAGCAGGACGACCTGAACCGGGTCTGGGGCCAGTACCTGGGTGCCCACCTGCCCGCGACCACGACCGTCGAGGTCTCTCGGCTGGCCACTCACGCCAAGTGCAAGCTCGAGATCAGCGCCATCGCGGTCGCCGACGAATGACTCCCCGCGCGCCTGGCTCAGGCCACCCACGTTGCGAACCGGCCTCGCGGCCGCCGCTAGAAAGAAATGCTCCGTAAGTCAGGCCGCCTTCACCTCGACCGTGAGGCCCAGATCGTGAAGCCGTGCGATCAGGCGCCTGGCAAGCTTGGCCTTGTCCCGGCGGTCGAAGTGGTCGGCGCC
>JBOHPP010000142.1:0-15413 GCA_050731755.1 Candidatus Rokuibacteriota bacterium
GGCCTTGGCCGAGTTCGAGCCGGTGTGGCTCGAGGAGCCGACCATCCCGGACGACGTGCCGGGCCACGCCCGCATCGTGCGCGAGGGCGGCCTGCCCATCGCCGCCGGCGAGAACCTGCACACGCTCTACGAGTTCCGGCAGCTCATCGCGGCCGGCGGCGTGACGTTCCCCGAGCCCGACGCGACGAACTGCGGCGGCGTCACCGCGTTCATGAAGGTCTGCCACCTCGCCGAAGCGTTCAACCTGCCGGTGACGTCCCACGGCGCGCACGACATCACCGTGCACCTGCTGGCCGCGGTGCCGAACCGCTCCTACCTCGAAGCTCACGGGTTCGGGCTCGAGCGCTTCATCGCCGAGCCGCTGCGCATCGAGGCCGGCGCCGCCATCGCCCCCGAGCGGCCCGGCCACGGCGTCGACTTCGACTGGAAGGGGCTCGACGCCGTCCGGGCTCAAGGCTGACGAGGAATGACCCCGGGGACCAACACCTCGACGAGTCGCGCTGCGCGATCGCGCTGTTCGGTGTCCCAGGTCACCAGCGGAAGGCGGAGCCCGGCCGCAACCGCAATATAGATGGCATCGGCCCCTCGGACCCGGAGTCTCCCAGCGAGCCTGGCCGCGGTGCGCGCGAGAACGTCATCCACCGGGACGAGGCGAAGCTCGGGCAGGCGCAGCACCGCATCCACGGCCCGCCGGGCCAGGCGCGGCTCACCGGTTCGGCGCGCCACGGCCCCGGCCACCTCGGGCAGAAGCAGGGCGGGGGCGATCACCAGCCCTCCTCCGGCGATGTATCGCGTGAGCCAGCGACGGCTTGCCTCGTGATTGACGTCGTGCAGCACGAGACGACTGACCACCACGCTGGCGTCCACGACCATCAGAGCTCGCGACGCCCTTCCCGCACCGCTTTCGCCGCTGAGCGACCTTTCGGCCAGCGGGCGCCGATCTCCCTGGCAACCCGATCAAGGGTCGACCAGGCCGCCGCTGATGCCCGAGTCGGCGGGCGGTCGCGCGACACCGGGATAAGTCGCGCGACCACTCGGCCATGATACGTAACCTCGATTTCCTCTCCGCGCTCCCGCACCCGGCGGAGCACCTGGCTCGCGTGCTCCTTCAGCTCACGAACGCCGATCGCTCGCATGTCGACCCCCAGATGGTCACAAATGTGGACACAATTATCGCCTGGGGCTGGCACCCCGGTCAAGCCAGCCGCAGGCACGGCGAGTGGTGTAGCGAACGCGCGGTCAGCCGACGACGACGCGGGCCACGAGCAGCACGCCGGCAGCGACGAGTGCCACCCCTGCCAAGCGGCCCACCAGGTCGCCGCGCGGCACGACCTTCTCGACCAGGACGGCCACCGCGATGGCGACGACCCAGAGCAGGTTCATGACGCCCGCCACGAACAGGAGCGCCATGAGCGCCCAGCAGCACCCGAGGCAGTAGAGGCCGTGGCGCAGGCCCATCAGGAACGCCCCGCCGCGCCCCTCGCGCCAGCCGGTCATGAGGAAGGACAACGGTGAGCGGCAGGCGGCCAGGCACGCGCGTTTGAGCGGCGTCCACTGGAACACGCCGGCCGCGACGAGCAGACCGCCGGCGAGCAGCGGGCTCGTGGCCGCCATCGCCGGCGACAGCAGCGCGGCGGCGTGGAGACCGGATTGCGCGAGCGCCGCGACGATGCTGTAGATCGTCCAGACCACGAGGTAGCCGAGGACGAAGATGGCCGTTGGCACCGCGGGGCGACCTTCCGCGCTGCGGCGCCGGTGGATGGTGGCGAACATGAGGATCATCGGCGCCGCGGCGGGCGTCATCATGGCGACCATCATCACGGCCCACATGACGACGAGCGCGCCGACCTCCACCCAGCTCCAGGCATGCATCGCCGGCATGGTCATGGCCATGCCCGGCATGTCGGGCATCGCCATGTCCGACATCGCGGAGGTGAGGTGGAGGAGATAGAGCCAGGCGGCGACGATCAGCGCCGCCAGCGCCGCGCCGACGACAACGCGGTCTCGGCGGAGGAGCGTTTCGAACGCGGCCTCGCTCATTGCGCGCGCGCCCGCCGCCTCAGGCGGCGTTCGACCAGTCGTACTTGTAGTAGATCCAGTTTGTCTTGTTGAACTCGACGGAGAGACCGGCCGCCGACGCGCGAAACGAGCCCTGCCCGGCCTCGCCCTTCTTCCAGATGAAGCCGGTGGGCAGGTCGACGTTGACGATGTGGTCTTCGCCGGTGACCGGGTTCTTCAAGGCATCGCCGCGCCCCTCGCCCACGCCCTCGATGCGGAAGGTGCTCTTGCGGCCCTTGCCCTCGATGGTGATCTTCTTCTTCAAGAGACCGGCGACCTTGAAGGTCGGTCCGATCAGCTCCCACGGCAGCCCGCCGAGCTGGCCGGTGAAGATCTGGGAGAGCGCCTCGACCTGCTTGTCGGTGGTGGCGGGGTCCACGATGAAGGCGGCCTGGCCGTTCCCCTCGTGGATCGCCTTGGGCCACACGAAGATCGCGGCGCCCTTCACGCCGGAGAGGTCGACGTTGCCGCAGCGCCCCTTCGTCACCGTGAAGCCGACGAGCGCGCGGCAGCTGCCGTCCTTCGAGTTTGGGAAGCCGCCGAAGTTGCAGCCACAGCCGAAGTCGCAGTTGCAGAACTCGTAACCTTGGCCACTCATCTGCCAACGGGTCTTTGTCTTAGGCTTTGTCGCGGTCGCCATGGGCGCCTCCGGTGAGCGGTTCGACGGAACGTGAGTGGTAGCACTCTACTCTGCCGCCGTCGCGTGTCAAGCCGGTATTTTCGAGGACCCACTGTCTGATTTTTGAGCCATTTAGGGCCTGCGACGCAGGTGGTACCGTTCCTCCGTGGCCCCCTCGCTTCGCGACATTGACAAGTGTTACCTCACAGGGTAACAATTAACCTCACTGGGAAGAGTGACCACCCACCGAGGCATGTGCACGTGTACCGAGACCGCAGGCTGGTCGTGAAGTGGGACATGGACAACAAGAGGCCGATCAAGGGGCCGCATCCCGACGGGTACGCGAGCTGATCGAGCAGCTTGAGGCCGACGGCTTGCTATGAAGATCCGCTCTGTGAAGCACAACAACCGCAAGAAGGTCTTTGAAATCAGAGCGGGAAGGCGGACTTGCGTATTTCCGTTTGCGAAGACCGACCCTCGGCCCAGTTCGGGTGATCCTGTGAATCGAGTCGTCGTCGACAAGGAAATTGGTCGAGAGGGGTTCACTTACGTCCTCGATTCAGGCCGGGAGGGCACGGTTCACGTGGAACAGGTCCTCGAGTACAACGAGGACCCCTCCTATTCAAGAGATCTTCTGCTTTACCGGTTGACGATTGAAGCCCAGAAACGGGTGGAGAAAAGCCCGCTGGCCAAACGGGAGATTATCCGCCGCCTCGGTACGTCTCCAGCCCAGCTCTACAGGCTCTTGGATCAGACGAACTATCGCAAGTCTGTCGATCAATTGGTGTGTCTGCTTCAAATCCTCGATTGCAACGTAGATTTCGTGGTGCGGGCCAAGACCGCCTAGAAGTACGGCACTCTTCGCCCGTTCGCTACTAGCGCCGCGTCTGCCGTTCCTCCAGCTCGGTGAGCGTCGCGGTGACCGTGCGGCGTCCCTCGCGGCCGGCGACCTCCAGAGTGACCTTCGTCCCGGGCGGCGTCGCCGCGACGGCGCGGGTGAGATCCCGCGGGGTGCGGACGCTGCGCGACGTCGGACGGCACCGGCATGACGCCCACGCCCAGGTAACCGCGGATGACCTTGCCCCGGGCACGGATCTGGGCGAGCAGGTCCTTGGCCAGGGTCGGTCTGGAGAAAGTCGTCGTAGGGCCCGGTGCCGATGTAGCGCTCCTTCGCCGCTCTCGACGTGGCGGCAAGGGAAGCGGAATCTTCGCCGGCCGATACGCAATACGCGGCAACGCCGGGCTTGACGGGGCGTTATCCGCACGGTATTGGGGATAAACTCGGGGTTGTCTCGTGGGCGGATTCGACTGGCTGCCCGCCCAGCGGCGGGCCGTGAGGGAGGGGATGGCGGGAAACGGGACCGGCCTCGTGGTTCTCGGCGTCGGTGTCGTGTACGAGGTCGTTCGCCCGTGGGGCGTCCTGCCTCCCGGCTGGAGCTTTGGGCTCATCAGCCACGTCGCCGTCGACTCCCGCGACCGTGTGTACTTCTACCAGCGGAAGGACCCGCCCATTCTGGTGTTCGACAGCGACGGGAACTTCCTGACTGGCTGGGGCAACGGCCGGCTCCGAGACGCCCACGGCATCTACATCGGCCCCGACGACCACATCTACGTGTGCAACCGGGACGAGCACGAGGTCCTGAAGCTGACACCCGAGGGAAAGATCATACTGGCTCTCGGCCAGAGGGGTCGTCCGTCGCTTCAGGCGCCCTTCAACCATCCCGCCGACGTCGCCGTCGCGCCCAACGGTGACGTCTACGTTGCCGACGGCTACGGCAACTCGGCGATCCACCGCTTCTCGGGTGACGGCAAGCATCTCGGCTCGTGGGGGGCACCGGGTGCCGGCCGCGGTCAGTTCGCCACGCCGCACGGGATTTGGGTCGACGCCCACGAGCGCGTCCTCGTCGCCGACCGCGAGAACAACCGCGTGCAACTCTTCAGCCCCGCCGGCGACTTCTACGGCGAGTGGATCGACCTCTACCATCCGATGGACATCTACGTCGACCACGCGGGCACCGTGTACGTCACCGACCAGATTCCAAGAATCACGATGTACTCCTCCGAGGGGCGCTTGCTCGCGCGCGGCCGGCCCGTCACCCAGGGCGCCCACGGGGTGTGGGGTGACTCGCGGGGCAACCTCTACCTGGCCGAGGTCGGCGTGAACCAGGTCACCAAGCTCGTCCGGCGCCCGCTCGGTTGAACTGCGATGCGCGAGGCGACGTCCTCGCGCGGGAGGGAACCGTCATGTCGAGAGTGCTCGCGCTCGTTCTTGGTCTCGTGCTCGCTCTCGGTTTCGGGAGCTCGGCCGTCGCGGCCGACAAGTGGAACATGGCCTCGGGGTATCCGGACGGCAACTACCATACCCAGAACATCAAGCAGTTCCTGGACGACGTCCAGAAGGCTGCGGCCGGCAAGCTCGAGATCACGCTCCACGCGAACCAGTCGCTCTTCAAGCTCACAGAGACGAAGCGCGCGGTGCAGAGCGGCCAGGTGCAGGTCGGCGAGCTGCTGCTTGCGAACTTCGGCAATGAGGACCCGATCTTCGACGTGAGCTCGGTCCCATTTTTGGCCGACACGTACCCGAAGGCGAAGAAGCTCTGGGAAGTCACCCGGCCTATCATCGCCGAGCGTCTGGCCAGGCAGGGCATCCGCCTGCTCTACGGCGTGCCATGGCCGCCCCAGGGCTTCTACACGAAGACGCCGGTCACCTCGGTCGCCGATTTCAAAGGGCTGAAGATGCGCACCTACAGCGTTCAGACGGCGCGCATGGCCGAGCTGATGGGCGCGATCCCGACCACCGTACAGTTCAGCGAGGTGCCCCAGGCCTTCGGCACCGGCCTGGTGGCCTCGATGTACACCTCGCCCCAGACCGGCCTCGACACCCAGGCCTGGGACTTCTCGCGGCACTTCACCAGTGTGGGCGGCAACCACACGATGAACGTGGTGATCGTCAATGAAGCGGCGTTCAAGCGGCTGCCCGCCGACGTCCAGGCCGCGATGCTCGACGCCGCCCAGAAGGCCGAGGCGCGGGGCTGGAAGATGAGTGAGGAGGTCACCTCCAAGCAGATCCAGACCCTCAAGGACAAGGGGATGACGGTGGTGGACGCTTCGCCCGAGTTCCGCGCCCAACTAGAAAAGATCGGCGCCACGCTGACCGAGGAGTGGGCGAAGAAGGCGGGCGACGTGGGGCAGACCGTCGTCCGGAAGTTCCGCGAGTAGGTCGCCCTGGCCGGCGGCGCCGGCCGCGTCCGCATGCGGGCCCTGCTCGACAGCCTCTACCGGGCGTGTGATGTCCTGGCCGCCGCCTTCCTGGCCCTCATCGCCGCCCTGGTGGTGGCCCAGGTCGGCGGCCGCCTGGCCGGCGTGCTGGTGCCCGGTGCCGACGAGCTCGCTGGCTTCTCGCTCATGGCTTCATCGTTCCTGGCGCTCGCGTCCACCCTCCGCGCCGGAGCCCACATCCGCGTGACACTCCTGATCCGGCGAGCGCCACCCGCCCGGCGCCGCCCGCTGGAGCTGTGGTGCCTGGGGTTCGGAGCCGCCGTGACGGGATATTTCGCGTACCACGTGATCGAGATGGCCTGGGACGCTTACAGGTTCGGAGAGAAGTCCCAGAGCGTGCTGCCGATCCCACTCTGGCTCCCGCAGTCGGCGATGGCGTTCGGGATCGTCGTCTTGACCCTCGCGTTCGGGGACGAGTTCCTCCACGTGCTGCGGCGCGGGATCCCCAGCTATCCCGATGACCTCGAGACGCTGGAGGCGCCAACGCCGACCGCGCGCGACTCCTGAAGGTCCATGGACCTGACGCTCGTCTCGCTCGTCCTCCTCGGCGTGATGCTGATGCTCCTCACGTCCGGCGTATGGGTGGCCCTGTCGCTCATGGGCGTCGGGCTGGTCGGCATCCTCGCCTTCACCTCGGCGCCGGCCGGAAAAGTCATGGCGACGACGGTCTGGGGCGCGAGCGGGAGCTGGGCGCTCACGTCCCTACCGCTCTTCATCTGGATGGCCGACATCCTGTTCCGGACGCGGCTGTCCGACGACATCTTCACGGGGCTCGCGCCCTGGATGACGCGGATTCCTGGGCGCCTGATCCACATCAACATCGTCGGCTGCGGCCTCTTCTCGGCCGTCTCCGGCTCGAACGCGGCGACGTGCGCGACCATCGCCAAGATCGCGCTGCCCGAGCTCAAGCGGCGCGGCTACGACGAGCGCATGATCATCGGCACCCTCACCGCATCGGGAACGCTCGGCATCCTGATCCCGCCGTCCATCATGATGATCGTGTACGGCTTCATCGCCGAGGTCTCGATCGCTCGCCTCTTCATCGCCGGCGTCATCCCCGGCATCCTCATGGTCCTCATCTTCATGGGTTACGTCATCGTCTGGGCGTGGCTGAATCCGGGCAAGACCCCGCCCAGCGACATCCACTCGACCTTCGCCGAGCGCCTGTGGGCCTCGCGCCGGCTGATCCCGGTCGTGGCGCTCATTGTCCTCGTCATCGGCTCGATCTACGCGGGCGTGGTGACTCCAACCGAGGCCGCGACCGTCGGCGTCGTCGGCGCCCTCGCGCTCTCGGCGCTCTATGGCTCGCTCACCCGGACGAGCTTCGTCGAGAGCCTGCGGGGCGCCACGCGCACGTCCTGCATGATCGCGTTCATTCTGGCCGGCGCCACGTTCATGTCGATGGCCATGGCCTATACGGGAATCCCGCGCGTGCTCGCCCAGTGGATCGCGTCCTTCCAGCTCTCCGTGTGGGGGCTTCTGGCCGCGCTCAGCGTGCTCTATGTGCTCCTCGGCTTCGCCCTGGATGGTATCTCGATGGTGGTCCTGACCTCCGCCGTGGTACAGCCGATGATTTTGCAGGCGGGGATCGACCCGGTGTGGTTTGGGATCTATATCGTGCTGATGGTCCAGGTCGCCGAGCTGACGCCGCCCGTGGGCTTCCCGATGTTCGTGATGCAGATGTTCACCGGGCGTAGCCTGTTCTACATCGCGCGCGCGGGCCTGCCCTTCTTCTTTCTACTGCTCGCCGGTACCGCGCTCATCGTCGTGTTCCCCGACCTCGTGACGTACCTGCCGAACAAAATGCTGAACCGGTAGCCGGCAGCCCGGCGCCGCGTGGAGGAGCGCGTCATGCCCGAATTCCAGGTTCCGCCGCATCGCAACCTCGCCGGGTACGGGCCGAAGCCGCCGCACGCCCGCTGGCCGGACGACGCCCGCGTCGCCGTCTCGCTCGTGCTCAACGTGGAGGAGGGCTCGGAGCGCGCGGTGAGCCGTGGCGACCGGGTCAACGAGCCCGTCTACGACATGGTGGAGGCCATCGAGGGCAGCCCCAACCTCACGATGGAGTCACACTTCGACTACGGGACGCGGGCGGGCTACTGGCGGATCGTGCGCGTGCTGGAGCGCTACCGGGCCACCTGCACGGTCAACGCCTGCGCGGAGGCGCTCGCGCTCTCCCCGTGGCTGGCCCGTGACGTTGTGGCCCGCGGCTTCGAGGTCGCCTGCCACGGTTACCGATGGATGACCTCGCTCGGGATGACCGAAGCCGAGGAGCGAGAGTGGATCGACCGCGCCGTGAAAACGATCACCGACGTGTGCGGCGCACGGCCGGTCGGCTGGCACACGCGCTGTCCCCACACCCCGAACACGCGCCGTCTGCTCGCCCAGGAGGGGGGCTTCGTCTACGACAGCGACGCCTACGACGACGACCTTCCGTACCTGATCGACGTCGGCGGCGGGCGCCAGCACGTCGTCCTACCCTACAGCCTCGACACGAACGACATGCGGTTCCAGCGGCCGGAGGCCGGGTTCGTCCGGGCCAGCGACTTCGCCGAGTACGTGATCGACGCCTTTGACTGGCTGTGGGAGGAGGGCGCCACGACGCCCCGGATGATGACGATCGGGCTCCACCTGCGCACGATCGGGCGGCCTGCCCGCATCGGGGGGCTCGACCGCGTCCTCCGCCACGTCACCGGCAAGGGTGGGGCCTGGATCGCGCGGCGCGCGGACATCGCTCGCCATTGGCTGCGCCTGCACGGCCGCGGCGTCTCCCCGGCCGGCGCCTGGTGACTTGGTGAGACCTCGTGTTTCCCTTCGCGAAGACACCCGCAGCCGACTGCAAATGATCCTGTCCCTGGAGTCAAGGCGCTGACGGGCCGCCTTGACAACCTTCGAGCCGGGGCGCATCGTCTGTCCGCCGCCAGTCATCAAGTCGCCAGTCATCAAGTCGCCGGAGTGCGTTGGTGATGGTTGCCTCGGCGGCACTGGAGTCGTCCGAGGGGAGGTAAATCATGAGCATCGTCGCCATTTCGGAGACGGTTGGAAGCCTGGGCGCTGACATTGGCCGGGCGGCGGCCACGAGGCTCGGCTATGAGTTCGCAGATCGGGAGATCATCACAAAGGCGGCCGAGCGCTTCGGCGAAGGCCTCATGGAGCTGAAGCATGCTGCGGAGGAAAAGCCGACCCTCTGGGAGCGGTTCTCAGAGGCCCAGCAGCGTTACATGACCTACATCGAGGCGATCATCTTCGAGCTGGCCGCGCAGGATAACGTCGTCCTCGTGGGCCGCGCCTCCACCCTGGTGCTCAGGGACGCGCCCCACGTCCTGCGACTGCGCGTTAACGCCCCGGAGCGCGTGCGCGCCGAGCGGGTGGTGCAACGGGAGGGGCTTACGCGGGACGCCGCGCTCGACGCTGTCCGGCAGGCTGACCGCGAGCTGGGGGCGCGGGTCAGGTTCTTCTACCATGTCGACTGGGAGGATCCGCTCCTCTACGATCTTGTTCTCAACTCCGAGCGGTTGAGCGTCGAGGAAGGCGTCCGGATCGTCCAGGATCTGCTCCGCGGTGAGCGGTTCCAGACGACCGACGTCTCACGCTCGACGGTGACGGACCGGAGCCTGACGGCCCAGGCCAAGGCGATGCTCCTGGCCAACCCGGTGACCCGTGCGCAGCAGATCGTCGTATCCTGTGCGCAGGGCGCCCTTTCCCTCACTGGATACGTCCGATCCGAGGAGGAGCGGACGGTGGCCCAGGAGACCGTCGCCAAGATTCCGGGCGTCACCAGCGTCCTGAACGACATCATCGCTATGCCCCGGACCCATCCCACACTTGTGGTGTAGCGGCTCAGCGTCGCGCCAGCCCGCCCTCCAGCGAAGGGACTGGCTCACGCGCACCTCGCCGGCCCGGTGGCGGCGCCGGGGCCGGACCACGCGGCCATTGCCCGGAGCGCGTTTTCGAAGCAGGCGAACGGAGGCTTGACCAGGCCGGCGCCGATCTGGCCGATCCCGGGCTGGCGGTGCGCGATCCCGGTGTTGATCTGGGGCAGGATCCGGGTCTGGACGACCAGCCGCACGTCGATTCCGGTCGGCGTGCCGCGGAACCCGAGGACCGGCAGCCGGTAGACCGGGCTCTCGCCCAGCGTGATCTCGTACATGAGGCGCGTGGTCCGGAGCGCCTCCTCCGCGGTGCCGCCGACGAACTGCACGATCGCCGGCGCGCCCCCCATGGCGAAGCCGCCGATCCCGGCGGTCTCCGTGATCGCGCTGTCGCCGATGTCGGGGTTCGCGTCCTGGGGAGCGTACCCCGTGAAGTAGAGCCCGGCGGGCGTCTCGGCCGGCGCCGTGAACCAGCGGTCGCCGAGCCCGCTCACCCGGATCCCGAAGTCGGTTCCGTTGCGCGCCATGGTGGTGACCAGCGTGCTCCGGGGGATGCCGTGGCTGGCGTCGGTGGCGGCCTTGCAGGCGGCCATGGCCAGGTTGAGGAAGAAGTGCTCGTTGCCGCCGATGAAGGTGAACAGCCGGGCCCGGTCGGCGGCCGGCAGGTCGAGCGCAGCCAGATGCGGGCCGAGGGCCTTGATCAGGAGCGCCGAGGCGGCACGGTTGCGGTTGTGGCACTCGTCGCCCATCTGCAGCGCCTGGGCGATCAGCGCCCGGAGGTCGAGGCCGCCGGCCGCGCGGACCGCGGCGCCGAGCGCGGGCCCCAGCGAGGTCGCCATCCAGCGCAGCCGCTCGATGACATCGTCCGCATAGGCGCCGTAGCGGAGGACCCGGCCGAGCCCCTCGTTGAGCGTCGCGTAGGCCCGGTTGCCGCGTGCCCGGTTCTCGACGATCACGACGGGCATCGAGGCAGTGACGATCCCCGCCATGGGCCCGACGGCGGCATGGTGGTGGCAGGGGTCGAACCGGAGATCGTCGGAGAGGGCCAGGCGCTCGGCGGCCTCCGCGCTCGGCGCCAGCCGCTCGTAGAGGAGCCCGCCGAGGATGGCTCCGCGCATGGGGCCGCTCATCCGCTCCCAGGTGATCGGCGGCCCCGCGTGGAGCACGGTCTCGCGCGTCATCCCCGGGACGACCTCGATCGCCGGACGGACGTCGACCAGCACGGGCTCGGCGGCGATGAGCCGTCCGAGGGCGTCGCGGTTGGCCGCGTCGACCTCATCGGACCAGAGCGCGTCGAGCCCGGCAGCCAGCGACGCTTCGCCTCCGGCCGGAGGCCGCCAGTCCACGCGCGTCACCGACACGCCCTGGGCGTCGAGCGCGTCGGCGAACAACTCGACGCCGGCGCTGAGGGCGCGCAGCGGCGAGGCGAAGAAGCCGGCGCTCACCGCCTGCCTCCGGCGAGCCGCCGAGCCAGCTCGGCCGCGATCCGGTTCGTGGCGCAGACGAGGACGCCGGCGGCGCGCAACTGCGCCTCCTGCTCGCCGAGACGCTGCGGGTCTTCATCGGTGCCCACGACGTGAGCGACGAGGTGCAACGGGCGCCCGCGGGCCGCCGCGCGGGCGTCGGCGCCGGCGCGGGCCAGCTCGCCGGCCGGATCGGGGTGGGCGCCCCAGCCGAGGACTACATCGGCCAGAATCACCGCGACACCCCCGTCGGCGCCCGCGGCGCGCACAGCGCCATTCCGCAGCGCGGGGTCGATCATCGGGTGCGGGCGGCCGCGCGTATAGGCCGGGCTGCCGAAGTCTACGAAACGCGGGCCGTCGCCCACGATGGCCGCCGCCTCCTCGCAGAGCGTGCCGCCGGTGAAGAGCCCGGCGACCCGACCGGCCGCGGGCGACCCTCCGTCCGGGGGGAGGGGGAGCGCCGCGGGCGTGAGGCCGACGGCGTCCAATCCGGTCAGCGCCGCCGCCTCGAGCGTCGCCACCGCCCGCACGCCGGCCGGCGCCTTGCCGCCCCAGCCGAGAAGGCAGGCGACGACCGGCTTGCCGGCCGCGGCCGCCGCCGCGAGCACGCGGTCGGCGACCGCCTCGGACGGCGGCTTGGAGACGATCACGATCACCGCCGTCGCCGGGTCGCGGGCCAGCCACTCGAGCGCCTGGAGCGTGGTGAGGCCGCCGACGGCGTCATCGAGGTCGCGGCCGCCGGTGCCGATGACTTGCGAGACGCCACCGCCCAGGCGGTGGACGAGGGTGCTGACCTCCTGGAGCCCGGTGCCCGAGGCCCCGACGAGACCGATCGGCCCGCGCCGGACCCGGTTGGCGAAGCCGAGGCCGATGCCGTCGAGGATCGCCGTGCCGCACTCCGGGCCCATGACGAACAAGCCCCGGGCGCCGGCCCGACGCTTGAGCGTGACCTCGTCGGCCGGGGCGACATGGTCGCTGAACAGAAAGACGTGAAGGCCGGCGCCGAGCGCCTGGTGGGCCTCGAGCGCCGCGAACGGGCCCGGCACCGAGATCACCGCGACCTGCGCGCCCTCGGCCCGGCGCGCGGCCGTGAACGTCGACCGGGGCGCCAGCTCCGTCGCGGCACTGGGCGCGCCGGGGGAAGCGAGCAAGATCTCGGCGCTGGCCAGCGCGGTGCGGGCGGCGTCGGCCGTCTCGGCGCGGACCGCGAGGACGAGATCGGTGGCGCCGGCGCTCTCCGCTTCGCCGGTGAGAAGCCCGGCTTCGTCGAGCAGGGCCCGGTTCGGCTCGGTGGCCATCAGCGCGGCGGCCTCGACGACGCCGGGCAGCGCCCGCAGCTCCGCCGTCGCCCGCATCAGCGTCACCGAGTCGTAATACGCGTTCCGCCTGATCAGCGCGACCAGTTCCAGGGTTACGCCTCGCGCAGCACCTCGCGGCCCTCGCGCACCTTCTCGAAGAAGGCGACCTCCTCCTTGACGTCGAGGTGCCGGGGGCGCCGGAGGTCGATCTTCACCACACGCACGATGCTCGAGCCACTCCGGGCCGAGCGGCCGCGGCTCATGACCACGACGCGGTCAGAGAGGAAGACGGCCTCCTCGATCGAGTGGGTCACGAAGACGATGGTGAGCCGCTGGGCCTCCCACAGCCGCAGCAGCTCGCGATTCATGCGGTCGCGCGTGATCTCGTCCAGGGCGCCGAAAGGCTCGTCGAGCAGCAGCACCTGCGGCGCCAGCGTCAGCGCGCGCGCGATGGCGACCCGCTGCTGCATGCCGCCGGAGAGCGCGCCGGGGTAGAAGTGGGCGAAGGACGAGAGCTCCACGGTCGCCAGCGCCTGGCGCGCCCGGGCCAGGTGCCGCCGGCGGCGGAGCGGCCACGCCCACCAACGGGGATCGCGCATGCGCAGGGGAAGCAGGACGTTCTCTTCGACCGTCAGCCACTCGAAGAGCACGGGCTGCTGGAAGATGACGGTGGCCAGGCCGGCCCGCACGGCCTCGGCCGGCCGCCGGCCGCAGACCTCCACTCGTCCGGCGGTCGGCGGCCTGAGGCCAGCCAGCATGAACAGGACCGTCGTCTTCCCGCAGCCCGACGGCCCGATGATCGAGACGAACTCGCCCGGCGCCACGTCGAGCGAGAAGTCGGCCACCGCCTCGAGCACCTGATCGCCGGGCGGGCCGGCGGGCCCGGCCCGCCGATCGACGTCGTAGACCTTCGACGCCCGCTCGAGGACGATGACCGGTTCGGCCATCCCCGCTCAGGGGGTCACGCCGCTCCGAAACTCGGTGGTGAAGGCGCGCTTGACGTCCGGAGGGGCGGGGTAGAAGCCGGCCTTCGTCAGGTCGCGGGCCACGCGCTCCCAGCCCGCCGGGTCGACCCAGCCGAGGCCGTGCTTCTGCGTCTCGGGCGTGACCATGATCGACGCGATGGCCTCCATCCCCTCGAGCTCGTGCTGCTCCTGCCCTTTGAGGTTGCTGTTGTACTTGAGCAGGGTCTGCACCGCCTCCGGGCGGTTGGCCAGCGCGTGCTGGTAGCCCTTGGAGCGGCCGGTCACGAAGGCCTGCACGACCTTGGGGTGCTTGCGCAGGATCTCCTCGGTGGTGAAGAGGACGTTCTCCGGCCAGTCGATGCCGAAGTCCGTGTAGGTGTACTGCCAGTACTTGTCCTTGGCGGTGCGCTTGGCGACCAGGACCTCGTTGTAGATCATGGCGTGGGCGAACTGGTACTCCTTGCGCAGCCACGAGCCGATGGTCGCGGGGTCGCCCTGCTGGTTCACGATCTTGACCTGCTTGGCCCAGTCGGGGCCGATGGCGGCCTTCACCTGTTTGTCGTAGCCGATCCAGGTGGCCACCGTGCCCTGGATGTCCTTGGAGCTCTTGATCTCCTTCCAGGTGATGAGCCGGATCGCCGACTTCTGGAAGTCGTGGGCCACCGCGACCAGCGGCAGCTTCTGCTTCTCCCGCGCCTCCAGCAGGTTGTAGGGGTAGTCGACGCCGAAGGCGATGCTGCCCCCCTTCGTCTCCGCCATCACGCGGTCGATCGGCGAGAGCCCGGGCCCACCGCCGACCACCTTGACGTCGAGCCCGTCGAAGAAGCCCTTCTCGACCGCCGTCGGCGAGCCCATCGACTCGTTGTGGATGAACCAGGCCTCGAAGATGGTCACCTTCGTCTTCGTCTGAGCGGCCAACCCCGAGGCGGCGGCCAGGACGGCCGCCGCCAGGCCGATCGCCGCGAGCCGCACGAGCGTCTTCATCGTTCTGTCCTCCTTGCCAGTGAGCACTGCCTCACCGCGCGCCCCGGCCGCGCGCCATGCTGACGTGCCAGGGCAGCAGCGCCCGCTCGGCGAGCGCGACGACGCCAAGGAGCATCCACCCGATGGCTGCGCAGAAGACGGCCGCGAGGAACACGCGCACCGTGTTGCCGACGTACCGCGAGTCCAGGATCATGTAGCCGAGCCCCTCGAACGCGCCGAACAGCTCCCCGACGATCGCGCCGTTGACGGCCGCCATGACGCCTCCCTTGAGGCTCACGAAGATGATCGGCAGCGCCGAGGGGATCTTGAGCAGGGCGATGCGCTGCCACCAGGTGGCGTTGTAGACGTCCATCAGCTGCTCGCGGATCGGCTCGACGGAGACGAACTCCTGGTGGGTCGTGTAGAGCACCGCGAAGAAGGTGTACATGGCCGCGATCACGATCTTGCTGGTGATGCCGAGCCCGAACCAGACGACCGCCAGGGAGGCCAGGGCCACGAACGGGGTGCTGTTGAGGGTCACCACCAGGCGGTAGAGGAAGTCCTCGAGCGCGGCGGGCAGCCACAGGAACAGCACCGCGCCGAGGAGGGCCGCCACCGACCCCAGGGCGAAGCCGATCACCACCTCCTGGGTTGTGATCAGCGCATAGTCGAGCACCAGCCGCCACTGCTCGCCGAGCTCCCGCGCCATCTGAGACGGCGCCGGCAGGAGGTAGGGCTGATCGTAGAGCCGGGAACCGGCCTCCCAGGCGACCAGGGCGACGACGCCGAAGACCAGCCACCCGCGCAGCTCGCGGCCGGCCAGTGAGGCCGGGCCCTGGCGGCGCGCGGCCCGGCCCGGCTCGGTCATCCGTCGACGTGGGGGGGGGGGGGGGGGG
>JBOHPP010000143.1:0-22801 GCA_050731755.1 Candidatus Rokuibacteriota bacterium
GCCACCGAGATCGGGATCACGACCTTCACGAACGCCCCGAACCGGCTGTGGCCGTCGATCATCGCCGCCTCTTCGAGATCGCGGGGGATGGTCTTGAAGAAGCCCATCAGAAGCCACGTGGAGAAGGGGACGGTGAACGAGGGATACACGACGACCAGCGACCACAGCGAATCCTGGAGTCCGAGGTCGGCGATGACCCGGGACATCGGGATGAAGAGCAGCGTGGGCGGGACGAGGTAGGTGAGGAAGATCGCGATGCCGAGCTGCTCGCCCCACCGGCCGGTGAGACGCGCCAGCGCGTAGCCCGCCGGCACCGCCAGCAGCAGTGTGATGGCCACCACCAGGAGCCCGACGAGCAACGTGTTGGCCAGCCACTGCCCGTAGAGCGTGTCGTGGAAGAGGATGCGGATGTTCTCCAGCGTGGGCGGCTGGTTGTAGATGAAGGGGTTGTTGGTGCGCTTGAGGAGGTCGCTCTCCGCCTTGAACGAGGTGATGAGCATCCAGTAGAAGGGAAAGGCGGTGAAGATCGTGAAGAGGGTGATGATACCGCCGTGGCTGAGCCGTCCACCCCAGCGCCGGAGCCCCCCCGGCATCACACGACCTCGCTGCGGCGGGCGACGCGCAGGAACGCGATGGCGACCACGAGCAGGAGGGGGAAGAGGAAGATGGCGACGGCGGCGCCCTCGGCCAGGTCGCCGGCCTGGATACCGGTGAAGAAGGCCAGGCTGGACAGCACTTGCGTGGTGTCGTAGGGGCCCCCCCGGGTGAGAACGAAGATCACGATCATATCGGTGAAGGCGAAGACGAGGCCGAAGAGGCCGGCCACCAGCATGATGGGGCGGACCAGCGGCAACGTGACCTGGAACAGGTGGCGCCAGAAGCTGGCGCCGTCCACCTGGGCGGCGTCGTGGATGTCCTGGGGGATCGAGCTGAGCCCGGCCAGGAGGATCACCGTGGCCAGGGGCAGAATGCGCCAGACGTTGATGGTGATGACCGATCCCATGGCCAGGGAGGGGACGCCCAGCCACATGTACCCCTCGTTGGCGCTGATGAGGCCCAGGGCCTCCAGGGTCCAATTGATCACGCTATACGTGGAATCCAGGATCCACAGCCACCCGATGGTGCCGAGCGAGATCGGCGCCACCCACGGCAGCAGGATCAGGAGCCTGACGAACCATTTGCCCCGGAAGTCCTTGAGCAGGGCCAGGGCCAGCACGGTGCCGAGCACCATGACCAGGACCTGGGAGGCGATGGCGAAGATAAAGGTGTTCTTCAGCGACGTCTGGAACTTCGTGGTTTGGACGACGCTGGCGAAGTTCTTGAGCCCGACGAAGCCGAGGGTGCGGCTGCCCATGCTGATATCGCTCACGCTGTAGTAGAGGGCCAGGAAGAAGGGCACGCCGACGATGAGGACGATGTACAGCACGGCCGGGCCGATCATCAACGGGCCGAGCCAGCGGGGATCGTCGAGCACGAGGCCGCGGGCCCGCGGGCGCGCCCCGGCCGCCGCCATCCCGCGCTCGAGCGTCGCCATCGGCCGCCTCAGAGCGGCCGGGGCGCCGTCCGCAGCCCGGTCCGCATGTCGAAGAACTTCATGTCCGCCTGGCCCACCACGAAGTCGTGGACGCGTCCGGCGTCCACCGGGACGGTCACCGTCGAGGGCAGCCGGGCGATGACCTTGGGCGCGCCGAAGCGACCTTCGAGGACGCCGTAGACGAGCCGGTCGGCGCCGAGGTACTCGATCCGCGTGGCCCGGAACAGGAACACCGTCGGCTGGCCGCGGCTTTCGCCGGCCTCCTTCGGCAGGAAGTGCTCGGGGCGGAACCCCAGCAGCACGCCGGACGCCTCCACGGTGTTCATCGGAGGCGAGCCCAGGAAGCCGGCCACGAAGGTGTCGGCGGGCTCGTCGTAGACCTCGGCCGGCGTGCCGATCTGCCGCACACGGCCCCCCTGCATGACCGCGATGCGGTCGCCCAGGCCCATCGCCTCGATCTGGTCGTGGGTCACGTAGATGGTCGTCGTCCCCAACCGCCGTTGGAACTGCTGCAACTCGTCGCGCGCGGAGGCGCGAAGCTTGGCGTCGAGGTTGGAGAGTGGTTCGTCCAGCAGGAACACGTCCGGCTCGCGCACCACCGCGCGGGCCAGGGCCACCCGCTGGCGCTCCCCGCCCGAGAGCTGGCGCGGCTTGCGTTGGAGCAGGTGCTGGATGCCGAAGAGGCCGGCCGCCCACTCCACCTTCCGGGGGATCTCGGCCCTGGGCACCCCCTGGGCCTTGAGGGGAAAGGCGATGTTCTTGAGCACCGACATGTGCGGGTAGAGGGCGTAGCTCTGGAAGACCATGGCGATTCTCCGCGCGCGCGGCGGAAGGTCGTTCACCACCTGGCCACCGATCAGGATCTCCCCCGCGGTCGGGTGCTCCAGGCCGGCGATCATTCTCAGGAGTGTCGTCTTGCCGCACCCGGAGGGACCGAGCAGGACGAGGAACTCTCCCTCCTTGGTGGCGAGGTCGACCCCGTCCACGGCCCGGACGTCCCCGAAGTGCTTCCGGACATCCTTCGTCTCTACTGTCGCCATCGCTCCCGCCAAAAGACGGAAGGCTCCGGCGCCTCCGGAGCCTCCCCGACGCGTGTCTCCTTTCGCCTAGACCAGGCCTTTCTCCTTCCACTTGCCCCAGATGCGCTTGCAGGCGGCGTCGGCCTCGCTGAGGGCCTCCTCCGGCGTGGCCGAGCCACTGGCCGCCTTGGCGAACATGACGTTCAGCACCCAGGTGCTGAAGATCTCGTCGATGGCCGCGTTGGCGTAGCCGGGATATCCGACGTTGGTGGCCCAGTCCAGCACGTCGTCCAGCACCTTGTACTTGTCGGGCGGGTGAGCCTTGGGGTCGTTGGAGATCAGCGTGTTGAGGTCCGGCACCGTCTTGGGGAAGCACGGGAAGTCGTAGAACTCCCCGGCCACGAAGGCCTGCCGGAACTCGGTGGTGTAATCGATGAGGAACTTCTTGGCCCCGTCGATGTTCTCGGCGAACTTCCAGACCACATAGCACTGCATGACGTGCTCGAGGCCGATGGCCCGCGCCGGGCCCTTGAGCGCCTTGGTGAGTTGGATCTTCTTGGAAATCTCGGGATCCTGCTTCTCCGCGGTCCGGGTGATCGAGATGGCGTTCAGGGCCAGCGAGATCTTGTCGGCGATCATGGCCCGGTTGTTGGAGGAGGCGTCCCAGCTGAACACCTCGGCCGTCATCGTCTCGGTGAACAGCGCCTTGACGAACTTAATGGTCTCCAGCGTCTGCGTGGAGTTGAGCGTGAGGTTTCCGGCCTGGTCTTGCTCGTGGGAGCCGAAGGAATACATGATGGTCCGCATGGCCATGCCGGTGTCGATCTCGTTGGCCAGGCCGATGCCTACCGGACGGTTGAACTGTTTCTTGACCTTGGCCCCGGCCGTCCGCACCTCGTCCCAGGTCTTGGGCCCGTTGGGAAGGCCGACCTGGCCGAAGAGATCCTGCCGGTAGTTCACCGGATCGGGCGTGAAGGACGGCGAGAAGGCATAGTACTTCTTCGTCTTCGGGTTGTACGTGCTCTTGACCGCGAGGTCGATCGGTTTGCCGAGCTTGCGCTCGAGCTCGGAGTACACGTCCTTCATGTCCACCGTCTGCTCCTCGAGCGACGGCGGCGGCCAGTTGAGGAGGAAGAGATCGTGGCCCTTTTGGGCGGAGATCTCGGCGGAGGCGCGGGCGTTGACGCCCGCGATGCCGATATTATCGACGGTGACTTCGGTGTCGTTCTTCTGGCCCCATTCCTTGGCGTACTTCTCGTTGAACCACTTGTCGTAGGCCGGAACGAAGTGGACCCACTGGAGAATCTTCAGCGTCTTCTTGGCCGCGTGGGCGCGGCCGGGCACGATGATGTTGGCTCCGAGCCCGGTGGCCAGGGCTCCGGCGCCGGTCGTCCTGAGGAACTCACGCCGGTTGACGATGTCCGCCATACGTTGCCTCCTCGATGTTGGTTCGCCGCGATGCCAGGGCCGTCCCACCGGGGACGTCGGCCGCCTCCGGGACCGGAAACGCCCGAATTGTACGCGCCGTCGCGATGTTACGTCAAACGCGCGCGCCCGTCCGCCGCGGGTCGCGTGGTATCCTACGCGGGCATGACCGACGGCCGGCGCTATTTCGAGGAGATTCAGGTGGGCGAGGAGTACGAGTCGCCCGCTCGAACGGTCACCGAGACGGACATCGTGCTGTTCGCCGGGCTCTCCGGTGACTACAATGTGCTGCACACCGACGCTGAGTTCATGAGGCAGTCGATCTTCGGCGAGCGGATCGCCCACGGCGTCCTGGGCCTGGCCATCCAGGCCGGACTCTTCACCCGGGCCACCCAGCCCTATGCGACGCTGGCCTACGTGGGACTGCGCTGGAAGTTCAAGGGGCCCATCAAGATCGGCGACACCATCCGGGTCTGGGCCCGGGTCCTGGCCAAGAAGGACACGGCCAAGCCCGACCGCGGGCTCATCACCCTCGACCGCAAGGTGCTGAATCAGCGCGGCGAGGTGGTGCAGGAGGGCGAGACGGATCTGCTGGTGGAGCGGCGCAGTGGCGGGTGAGCGCCACTACTTCGAGGACGTCGTCATCGGCGACGAGCGGGTGAGTACGGGGCTGACGATCACCGAAGCCCACGTGGGCCTGTACCGGGGAGTCACCGGGGACGGCGGCGAGGATCCCCAGGCGGTGCCCGAACTCCTTCCGCTGGCGCTCTCCACCGGTCTGGGCTGGCGGGTACCCCGGCCGCCGCTGGCCGTCAAGGCGTTCCTCGGCTTCGATTGGGAAATCCTGCAGCCGCTCCGGGTGGGGGATACTATCCGGACGAGCTCGCGGGCCACGACGCGCCGCCGCATGCGCGAGGGGGGGGTCGTCATCGAGGAGCGCGAGATCATCGATCAGCGCGGCGTGGTCGTCCAGCGGGGGCGCTTCACCTTCCTGATCGAGCACCGGCCCCACGCCACCTAGGAGGTTCGCCATGGCAGTCGATCCGCGTCACCAGAGTCGCGTCCTGCTGGACGGCGCCGATCGCGCCGCCGCTCGCTCCTACTTCAAGGCCATCGGCTTCACCGACGAGGACCTCGCGCGTCCGCTGGTGGGCGTGGGCCACTGCTGGATCGAGATCACGCCCTGCAACTGGAACCACCGCAAGCTGGCCGAGAAGGTGAAGGAAGGCATCCGGGCCGCCGGCGGCACGCCGATCGAGTTCAACACGATCTCCGTCACCGACGGCATCGCCATGGGGACCGAGGGCATGAAGGCCTCCCTCATCAGCCGCGAGGTCGTGGCCGACTCCGTGGAGCTGGTGGTGCGCGGCCATCTCCTGGACGGTTTCGTCGGCATCTCGGGCTGCGACAAGACCATTCCCGGCATGGTGATGGCCATGGCCCGGCTGAACCTTCCCAGCGTGATGCTCTACGGCGGCTCCATCCTCTATGGTGAACACAAGGGGCGGCGGCTGACCGTGCAGGACGTGTTCGAGGCCATCGGGGCCCACAACGCTGGCCGCATCGACGCCCGGGAGCTGCGGGAGATCGAGAACCGGGCCTGTCCCGGGGCCGGCGCCTGCGGCGGCCAGTTCACCGCGAACACGATGGCCACCGCCTTCGAGATGCTGGGGGTGTCGCCCATGGGCTTCAACGACGTGCCCGCCGTGGACCCCCACAAGGAAGAGGTCGCGTTCCAGACCGGACGGCTGGTCATGGACCTGCTCAGCAAGGGCCTGCTGCCGCGCCACATCATCACCAGGAAGGCGCTGCACAACGCCATCGCCGGCGTCATGGCCACCGGCGGCTCCACCAACGCCGTGCTCCACCTGCTGGCGGTCGCCCGCGAAGCGCAGGTCAAGCTCACCATCGACGAGTTCGACGAGATCTCCCGCAAGACGCCGCTGCTGGCCGACATGAAGCCGTGGGGAGCCTACACGGCGCCGGAGATGCATCAGGCTGGCGGGATGGGCGTGGTCGCCCGACGGCTGCTCGACGCCGGTCTCCTCCACGACAAGGAGGTCACGGTGACCGGCCGCACGATCGGCGACGAGGCGCGCGCCACGCGCGAGCCGAGCGGTCAAAAGGTGATCCGGCCGCTCGGCAACCCGCTCAAGGGCTACGGTGGAATCGCCATCTTGCGCGGGAACCTGGCGCCGGAGGGCTGCGTAGCCAAGGTGTCGGGCCAGACCCGCGAGCTCCACCGCGGGCCGGCTCGGGTCTTCGACCGTGAGGAGGACGCCTTCGCGGCGGTGAAGGCGGGCAAGGTGAAGGCCAACGACGTCGTGGTCATCCGGTACGAGGGACCCAAAGGCGGCCCGGGCATGCGCGAGATGCTGCACGTCACCGGCGCCATCCAGGGCGCCGGCCTGGGACAGACCGTGGCGCTGGTGACGGACGGGCGATTCTCGGGCGCGACCCACGGCTTCATGATCGGCCATGTCGCCCCCGAGGCCGCCGACGGTGGCCCGCTCGCCGCGCTCCGGACCGGGGACACCGTGGTGATCGACATCAAGAAGCGGCGCCTGGACGTCGAGCTGTCGGCGGCCGATATCAGGAAGCGCCTCAAGGCGGCCAAGCGGCCCAAGCCGCGCTACACCTGGGGCGCCTTGGCCAAATACGCGCGGCTCGTCTCCGGCGCCTCGGAAGGCGCCGTCACCGGATAGTCAACTCGGAGGGGGGCTCCGCCCCCCTTCCGACGCTGCGCGGGCCTTCGGCCCGCTTCGCTGCCTCCCCCCGGGATCGGTTGCGGCGGCAAAGCCGCCGCTCGAGCGGCGGTAATATGGTCCCGTGAGCCGGGTGCTTACCGCCGAAGGAATCAGCGCTGCATTCCTTCGATTGCTGGAGGGTGAGCGGCTGGCGAGCATGACGGTGCTCGACGTGGGTACGGGCCGGGGACGGCTCGCACTCGCGCTGGCGCCCCACTGCCGGCGCGTCGTCGGCATCGACATCGACGCCACCGCCATCAATGAGGCGCGACGCCGCGCCGTCGCCGGCGACCTCGGAACCGTTGAGTTCCTCGTCGCCGACGCCGAGCAGGTGGACTTCGTTCGCCTGGCGCCCGGCTCCGTCACCATGCGGCCCGACATGGTCGTCGCCCACCTCTATCTGTCGAAGGCGCTCGTCGAGAAGTCGAGCACGGCCCTGGGGAGCGGGGGCGTCCTGGGCTTCGTGGGCTTCCACGCCGACCAGTGGCGTGAGACCGGCCGCCGCTCCCGCTTCGCGTGGGACGAGGACGCCATCCGCGACCTGCTTGAGGAATGTGACTTCCGGATCGATCATCTCGAGGTGGACACCGAGGTGACGACCTTCGGCTCCGTGGAGGAAGCGCTGGCCGCCGTCGTCACTTTCGAGGACCGCTGGCGGCAGGACGGGCGCTGGTTCCGCTACGTCGAGTACCTCGAGCGGGGAGGACGCCAGCTCACGCGAAGTCACCTCATCGTGAAAGCTCGGCGCCGATGAGCCTGCTCACGATGGCCCTCACCCAGGCCATCAAGGCCAAAGCCCGGGCGCTGGGGTTCGACAGGGTCGCCATCGGCCCGGCGACACGACCCAGCCACGCCGCAGAATTCGAGCGGTGGCTGGAGGCCGGCTACGCCGGGACCATGGACTACCTGGAGCGCACCGCGGCCGAGCGCATGGATCCGGCCCGGCTGCTGCCGGGGGCCTGTTCGGTCGTCGCAGTCGCCCTCAACTACCGTCCGGGCGACGAGGCGGGTGGGGACTGGAAACCGGTGGCGCGTTACGCCCGCGGCCGTGATTACCACGGCCTGCTCCGCCCGCGCCTGCAGTCGTTGGCGGCGTTCATCGACGACGCGGCGGCGAGCCGAAGTCGGCCCGCCGTCGATACCAGCGCCGTGCTCGAACGCGACCTCGCGGCCCGGGCCGGCCTCGGCTGGGTCGGCAAGAACACCAACCTCCTGGCTCCCGAGCTGGGCTCGTACTTCTTCATCGGCGTCGTGCTGACCACGGCCGCGCTCCGGCCGGACGATGAGCAGCCCGATCGCTGCGGCAGCTGCGTGGCGTGTCTCCAGGCCTGCCCGACTGGTGCCTTTGTCGCTCCGTACGTGCTCGACGCGCGCCGGTGCATCTCGTACCTGACCATCGAGCACCGCGGCGACATCGCACCCGATCTAGCCGAAAGCCTCGGGGACTGGGTCTTTGGCTGCGACGTGTGTCAGGAGGTCTGTCCCTGGAACCGCAAGGCGCCGCCGGCGCGTGAGGCGGCGCTGACTCCGGCAGGCCCGCTCGGACCGCTCACGTCGCTCCTGTCGCTCGACGAGCCGGGGTTCCGGACGCGCTTCCGCGACAGCGCCATCGCGCGGGCCAAGCGGCGTGGGCTGGTGAGGAATGCGGCACTGACCGTGGGCAGCCGGCGCGAGCGCGCCGCAGCGCCGGCGCTCCGCCGGCTGCTCGCCGACGAGGACGCCGTCGTCCGTCGCGCAGCCGCCTGGGCGCTCGCCCGCATCGAACCCGACTCCTGAAGCCTTCCGATTGCAGAAATTACGACGCCGGCGCGGCTCGCTGGTATGTGGTTTGCTCGCTTATCCACAGGTCCCACTTCCGTGGTGACCGTTGAGGAAAGGAGCGACGCGATGGCGGACAAAGAGCGTGAATCTACCCAGCAGCCGGGGCAGGAAACCGAGCGGCGGCCGATGGGCGAGGAGGAGCAGCAGCGTAAGGGTCGGGGCGATCAGGAGAGCGGTGAGCCGCTCCAGCTCGATCCCGAGGAGCCCAGCCGCCAACCGGGCCAACAGCCGGGGCAGCAGCGCCCCGGTCAGCAGCCGGGCCAGCAGCCCGGGCAGCAGCGCCCCGGACAGCAGCCCGGCCAGCACCAGCCCGGCCAGGGCCAGCCGGGGCAGCCGGGCCCGAAGAAGTAGTTCTGGCTTTCCGAGCGCCCTGACGGGCAACCCCGCCAGGGCGCTCGTTTCGTCTCAGCGCTCGCGGTATGCTCCCGGCATGGCTGCGAACCCCCACCCCCTGACGCTCGAACATCTCGACCACTTCGGCGTGGACGTCGCGGACCTGGAGCGCGCCGAACGTTTCTACACCGAGGTCCTCGGCATGACGGTGCAGATGCACTTGCCCGATCAAGTGCTCCTCCGATACGGCGACGGCGCCTGCGCGCTGTTCCTCAAGCCGGGGCGGCTGCCGGGCGGGCGCGAGCAGATCGAGAACCCGCTCGGCAAGTCGCATCACGCGTTCCGGGTGGACTACGGCGAGCTGGCGCGGGCGCGGGCCCTCTTCGAGGCCCGCGGCATTCCGTACCACACGCCCATCGACTGGGGCGACCACGATTGCCTGTACTTCCTCGACCCCGACGGCAATCTGCTCGAGATCGTCGGCTATCGACCGGCCACGCCAGGACGGTGACAGGGTGCTGACCGTCGATCGCGTGGCCGGGGGCGCTCTCGCCCTCCTCGCCCTCGGCGTCCTCGTCGAGAGCCGCGTGCTGCCCCTGGGATCGCTCCGCCAGCCCGGGCCGGCCTACATGCCCGTCGTGCTGGCCCTGCTGCTCTTGATCTTCGCGACCGTCCTCATCGGCCTGGGCGGCCGCTCACCACATCTGAGGACGACGGCGTGGGCGGAGTGGCGGCACGCGGCGGCCATCCTCGGCACCTGCGTCTTCGCCGCGCTCGCCCTCGAGCGGCTCGGCTATCGGATCACGACGGTCGTCCTCCTGGTCTTCCTCCTGGCCATCGTGGAGCGCCGGCGTCTGGTCGTGACCGCGGTCTTCGCGCTGGCGTTGACCCTGGGCTCCTATTTTCTGTTCGCCACGTTCCTGCGAGTCCCGTTGCCTCGCGGACCCTTCGGGCTCTGACCCGCCGTGCTCGAGACCCTCCAAAATCTCTCGCTGGGTTTCTCCGTGGCGCTCTCGCCTGGCGTGCTGCTCTACGCCTTCCTGGGCTGTCTGGTCGGCACGCTGGTGGGGGTGCTGCCCGGCGTGGGACCACTGGCCGGCATCAGCCTGCTGCTGCCGGCGACGTTCGGGCTCGACGCCACCCGGGCCATCGTGATGCTGGCCGGCATCTACTACGGCGCGATGTACGGAGGCTCCACGACCTCGATCCTGATGCGCATCCCGGGCGAGGCCGCCTCGGTGATGACGTGCATCGACGGCTACGCCATGGCCCGCAAGGGCCGGGCCGGCGCCGCACTGGCCATCGCCGCCGTCGGCTCGTACCTGGCCGGTACGGTGAGCGTCGTGGCGCTCATGTTCCTGGCCCCACCCCTGGCCGCCTTCGCGCTGCGCTTCGGCCCGCCGGAGTATTTTGCCTTGCTCGTGCTGGGCCTGCTGGTGCTTGCCTACATGTCCACCGGCTCGATGGTGAAGTCACTGGCCATGGCCGCCTTCG
The DNA here is from genome assembly GCA_050731755.1 of Candidatus Rokuibacteriota bacterium. GTDB lineage: Bacteria > Methylomirabilota > Methylomirabilia > Rokubacteriales > CSP1-6 > JBOHPP01. The sequence goes on from JBOHPP010000143.1 coordinate 10,374, forward strand.
GCTTGTTGCTGGGCATGGTGGGCATCGACCAGATGACGGGCTACTTCCGCTACCACTATGGTGTGGTGGAGCTGGGCGACGGCCTGGGTGTGGTCCCGGTCGCGGTCGGCCTCTTCGGCCTCTCCGAGATCCTGATCACTGCGGGGCAAACCACGCGGCCTCCCGTGATCAACCCGCGATTCCGCGAGCTGCTGCCGTCGCGCCGGGAGTGGCGCGAGGCGGGGGCGCCGATCGGACGGGGCACGGTCCTCGGCTTCGTCATCGGCATCATCCCGGGCTCGGCCCACATCATCTCGAGCTTCGTGTCGTACGCGGTGGAGCGTCGGCTGAGCAAGCGTCCCCAGGAGTTCGGGAAAGGCGCGGTGGCCGGGGTGGCCGGACCCGAGTCGGCCAACAACGCGGCGACGTCGGGCGCCCTCGTCCCCATGCTCGCCCTGGGCGTGCCCTCGGGGCCCATTCCCGCGGTGATGCTGGCGGCCATGATGGTGCACGGGGTGTCGCCGGGCCCGATGCTGATTCGCCAGCAGCCCGAGCTGTTCTGGGGCTTCGTCGCCTCCATGTACGTGGGCAACCTGGTGCTGCTGATCCTCAACCTGCCGCTGGTCGGGCTCTTCGTGAACCTGCTGCGGATTCCCTACCACTTCCTCTACCCGGGCATCCTGATCTTCTCAATCGTGGGCGTCTATGCCGTGAACAACAGCGTGACCGACGTATGGATCATGCTGGGCATGGCCCTGGTCGGCTGGGTGCTGCGCAAGCTCGACTTCGAGACCGCGCCCATCGTGCTCGGGCTGGTGCTGGCCCCCATGATGGAGATGAGTCTCCGGCAGTCGCTGGCCATGTCCGATGGGCAGTACGCGATCTTCCTGAGCCGGCCGATCGCCGGGACCCTGCTGGCGGTGGCCGCGGTGCTGGTGGCCATGGGCCTCAAGCCGCTGCTGACCCGCACGCTCGACTGGCGAGCGCGGCTGGCCCTCGCCGAAAAAGGAGAAGAGCTATGATCCGCCGGCGCGTCGTCGCCCTCCTGACCCTCGTCCTCGCCGTCCCGATCTTGACGGCGTCGGCCGACGACTATCCCTCGCGGCCGATGACGATCGTGGCGCCGTTCCCGCCGGGCGGGATGGCCGATCTGCACGCTCGCCCCATCGCGGCAGCCATGGAGAAGGTGCTCAAGAGCCCGGTGGGGGTCGTGAACAAGACGGGCGCGGCCGGGGCGGTGGGCATGCAGTTCGTGGCCGCCAGCAAGCCCGACGGCTACACGCTGCTGCTGGCGCTGTCGTCCATCTCCATCATCCCCGAGGCCGACAAGCTCTTCGGCCGCCAGCCCGCCTTCACCGTCGACCAGTTCGAGCCGATCGCCCTGCTGTCCGCCGATCCGACCATCCTCGTCGTGCGCACGGACAGCCCGTGGAAGACGGCCCGGGAGTTCATCGAGGACGCCCGGAAGCGTCCGGGGCAGATCTCCTACAGCTCCTCGGGCGTCTACGGCACGCTGCACATGGCCATGGAGCTGCTCCAGCATCCGGCCGGGATCAAGCTCCGCCACGTGCCCTACGCGGGCGCCGGCCCTGCCATGACGGCCATCCTCGGCGGTCACGTCGACGCCCTGGCCTCGGGGCCCGCCGTCGTGATCCCGCAGATCAAGGCCGGGGCGCTGCGCCCGCTGGCCGGCTGGGGCGACCGGCGCGTGGCTGCGCTGCCCGAGGTGCCGTCCTTCAAGGAGCTGGGCTATCCCGACGCCGAGTTCTACATCTGGGCCGGACTCTTCGCGCCGAAGGGCACGCCGGAGCCGGTACTGGCCCGGCTCCGGGAGTCCGTGCGGGCCGCCGTCAACGACGCCGAGTTCAAGGGCGCCATGGACAAGATGCAGACGCCCATCGACTTCAAGCAGGGCGAGGAGTTCAAGAAGTTCTTCGAGGCGGACGCCAGGCGCCTGGCCGACGGCGTACGCCGCGTCGGCCGCATCGAAGAGAAGAAGTAGCCTCGGGTCAGCGCCCAGAGCGGGGCCGGGTCCGGCGACCACGCGCCATGCGCCCCCGTCGCCCTCAGCGGCGATCCACACTCTTCGTGTGTTCTGGTCACCGTTGGCGCGAACGGGTCGGCGGACCCCGTCCCGCCTCTGAGCGCTGACCCGGGCCGCCTGTCTTCTGCGTGATACAATTTCGGCGGTCATGGCGATTCTGAAGGTCGCTCGCCTCGGTCACCCCGTGCTGCGCGAGAAGGCGCAGCCGGTGGAGGTGGCGGCCATCCGGTCCCCCGAAGTCCAGCGGCTGATCGACGACATGATCGAGACCATGCGCGAGTACGAGGGCGCCGGTCTCGCCGCCAACCAGGTCCACTCCCTCCAGCAGATCGCCGTCATCGAGGTGGAGGCTAACCCCCGCTACCCCGACGCGCCCCCCGTTCCCCTCACGGTCCTGGTCAACCCGGCGGTGACCTCACTCGGCCAGGAGACGGAGGAGGGCTGGGAAGGCTGCCTCAGCGTGCCGGACATGCGCGGCGTCGTTCCCCGCTATACGGCCGTCCGCCTGGAGTGCTACGACCGTCAGGGCCAGCGGATCGACCTGGTGGCCGAGGACTTCTTCGCGCGGGTGATTCAGCACGAGACCGACCACCTTAACGGCATCGTCTACCTCGATCGCATGCGCGATCTCTCCACGCTCAGCCATCTCGCCGAGTGGCAGAAGTACTGGCTTGGGATCCGCGAACAAGGCTACTGAGGTCTCGGGCGCTCCCGTCCTTGCTGTGGTGAAGGACCTCTTCTTCGTCGCGCGCATCCGGGAGACCGGCCGCCTGGCCGGCGTCCCGCTCACCTTCGCGGTGGTGCCGGAGGAGGTGGAGGCCGCACTGGCGGCGTCGCCGCGCTTCGTCCTGCTCGACCTCACCGGCGCCCTCGACTACGACCGTATCTTCCGCGCCGCCGAAGCCGCCCGCGTGCCCGTGTTGGCCTTCACCACTCACGCGCTGGCCCAGCAAACGCGGCCCTGGCACGCACGCTGCGCTCGGGTGGTGACCAAGGAGACGCTGACGGCCGAGCTGCCGTCGTTGCTCCGCGATGGAGTGACGGCGTGACCTCCGAGGAGTTCGTCGCGCAGCTGGACGCCGACAACCAGGCCCTGCTCTCCCGGCTCGCGCCCGACGACACCCTGAAGCCCGAGGTCACCGGAGCTCTGACCGTACCGAATCTGCTCAAGGTCGCCCTCAAGAACGAGATCGAGGCCACCGAGATCGCCGCCCGCTGGCTGGTGACCACCGACGACGTCGACGTCAAGCTCGCGCTGGCCCGGCAGGTGGGCGACGAGGCCAAGCACTACCGGCTCATCGCCGAGCGGCTCCGCGCCCTCGGCGTCGACGCCGGGGCCCTCAACCCGCTGGCCAAGGGGTGGGGCCCGCTCTTCCAGTACCTCGATACGCTCACCACCACCGTCGAGCGCGTGGCCGCCGGACAGTTCACCCGCGAGGCCATCGCCGTCGTCAAGAACCGGCAGTTCATCGAGTTCTGCGAGCACGCCGGGGACGTCGAGACGGCCGCCCTCTACCGCGACGTCATCGAGCCAGACGAGCGGTACCACCACGAGCTGGGGCGGCGATTGCTGCTCCGGCTGGCCACCACGGCCGAAGCCCAGGCCGCCGCCGCCCGCGCCGCCCGGCGCACGCTGTCACTCGCCGAGGAGCTGCAGCGCGTCGCCCTCACCGCCGCCGGGATCCATCACGCTCCGGGCTGTTGATGGACGAGGCGCTGCGCCAGTTCAGCGAGTTCATCCGGTTACCGGAGCCGGCGCTGGACCTGGGGCTGGGGGCCTTGCTCATCGCCCGCGTCGAACACCCCAACCTCTCGCCGGCGCGCTCGCTGATGCATCTCGACGAGCTGGCCGCGGCGTCCGGGGTCTTCCGCGTCTCGGACTCGCTCAAAGCCCTGCACCGGCTGCGGGAGTTCCTGTTCGACGAGGAGGGGTTCCGCGGCAACAAAGAGGACTACGACGACCCCCGCAACAGCTGCCTCAACGATGTCCTGGAGCGCCGGCTGGGCATTCCCATCTCGCTGTCGCTGGTCATGATGGAGGTGGGACGGCGGGCAGGGCTCAGGATCGTGGGGGTGGGGCTGCCCGGCCACTTCGTGGTCCGCGCCGACGTGGGGTCGGAGCCGGTGCTGCTGGATCCCTTCGACGGCGGCGCCCTGCTCACCCACGAGCGCGCCGCCAAGCTGACGGCCCGCGCTCTCGGCCGCCGCGTGCGGCTCACCGAGGAGCACTTCGTCGCCGCGGGCAAGCGTCAGATCCTCAACCGCATGCTCATGAATCTGAGATCGATCTACTGCCGGCGCGAAGACTGGGACAAGGCCCTGGCCGTGTTCGACCGCCTGCTGGCGCTGGACGAGCAGTCCGCCGCGCACCGGCGCGACCGGGGGGCGGTGCTGGTGAAGCTGGGAGACCTCCGACGGGGGGCGGTCGACTGGGAACGATACCTCACGGCGTGCCCGGAAGCGGAGGACGCCGACGACGTGCGTCGTCAGCTCCGGCGCGTCCGGCAGAAGCTGGCCACGTTGAATTGATCGTTAACTTGGAGGGGGCAGCGGCCGCCCCCTCCAAACCTCCCCGTTTGCGCGAGGTGCCACAGCCGCCCCCTGCAAACCTCCCATTTCGCGCGGGGGTGCGCCACGGATTCCGCCGGCAAAGCCGGCGCTCGGAAGTGGTTGTAGACTAATAAGCGCGATGTGCCGTCCCGGTGGTGTTCACCGCTCGATCGCGTGGGTCCTCCTCGTCGCCCTGCTGGCCGGGGCCTGCGCGAGCCGCAATGTCGCCCCCATCGGGGCCGGTGGCAAGCCCTTCCGTCCGGAGTCTGACGAGCAGGCCCTGTGGGCCAAGGCACAGAAGGAGGAGGAAGCCCTCCTCAAGCGGGCCAAGGTTTACGACGACCCGCTCCTCGAGGACTACCTGGGCCGCATCGCCGACCGGCTGACGCCCGACGAAGTCCGGGGTGCCGGCGGGCCCGGCATCAAAGTGGGAGTCATCCGCGACGCCACCTTCAACGCCTTCGCCATGCCCAATGGCAAGATCTACATCCACACCGGGCTGTTGAGCCGTCTGGAGAACGAGGCCCAGCTGGCGACGATCGTCGGCCACGAGCTGACCCACGTGACCCACCGCCACGCGCTGAAGTTCAGCCGTGACGCCCGCAACAAGCAGATCATGTATACAGTGGCGGCGGTGGCGGCCAGCATCGGCGTCGCGGTGGCCGCGGGCTCGCGTACCCGCGCCGGCGATCCGGTGGGGGCCGCCGTCCTGAGCCAGACTGCCAACGCGGTGCTGGGGCTGGGGCTGGCCCTGGCCACCGTCGCCGCGATCCACGGCTATGGGCGGGATCTCGAGCGCGAGGCGGACCGCGAGGGCATGGAGCGGCTCGTGAGCGCCGGCTACGATCCCAGCGAGTCGCCGAAAGTGTTCAAGCTCCTGCAGAGCGAGACGGGGGACCGCGGGCCGGTCGAGACGTTTTTCTTCGGGAGCCACCCGCGCCTTCAGGAGCGCATCGACACGACGACCACGCTGGCCCAGACGACCTACGCGGCGGTGGCCGGCGAGTCGGAGCGCGTGCGCAACACGGAGGAGTTCGAGCTGCGGATGCGGACGGTCGTCCGCGAGAACGCGTACGAGGACATTCGCCTCGGGCGCTTCGCGCTGGCCGAGCGCCAGCTCGACCGGGTGCTGGCCGTCACCCCGCGGGACCCCACCGCGCACCTCTACTACGGCGACCTGCATCGCCTCCGGGCGCAACGGGCCAAGAGCCTCGAAGACAAGGCCGCGGAGGCCCAGCGCGCGCTCGAGCGCTACCAGCGCGCGGCCGAGCTGGACCCGAGCTTTCCGGATCCCTGGCGACAGCTCGGCTTCCTCTACTACCAGCAGAAGGATCAGGCCCGCGCCAAGGCCGCCTTCGAGAAGTATCTCGCGCTGAAGCCCGACGGCGCCGATGCCAAGCGGATCAAGGAGTACCTGGTCGAGCTGAACCGCTGACCCTCGGGCTCACTGTGATGCGGTAGAGTAGGGACCCATGACGGCGGGGCGGGTCCGCGGAGGCTTCAACCAGTACGGCTTCACCGTCGGCATCCTCATGCTCGACACCCGTTTCCCCCGGATCGTGGGCGACATGGGCAACGCCGCCACTTTCGACTTTCCCGTGCGCTACCACCGGGTGACCGGCGCCGATCCGGACCTCGTCGTCCGCCGCGGCGCCGAGGGGCTGCTGCCGGCGTTCGTGCAGGGCGCCCGCGAGCTCGAGCGTGAGGGCGTCGGCGCCATCACCACCAACTGCGGCTTCCTGGTGAAGTACCAGCGCGAGCTGGCGGCGGCGGTCAGGGTGCCGATGTTCACGTCGAGCCTGCTCCTGGTCCCGCTGGTTCATCGCCTGCTGCCCCCCGGACGTCGGGTAGGGATCCTCACCGTGAACGCGGCGACGCTCGGCCCCGAGCACCGCCAGGGGGCCGGTATCACGCCCGACATCCCCCTCGCCGTCGCCGGTCTGGAGACCGAGAAGGAGTTCACGCGCGTGCTCCTGGGTGACGAGCTGGAGCTCGACGTCGACACCGCCCGCGACGAGCACGTTCGGGTGGCCCGACGGCTGGTCGCCGAGCATCCCGACCTGGGCGCGATCGTGCTCGAGTGCACCAACATGCCGCCCTACACGGCCGACATTCAACGGGCCACGGGCCTGCCCGTCTTCGACGTCGTGTCGCTGGTGCGCCTGGTCCACGCCGCGCTGGTCAGCGGGCTGCCGCCGCGCCTGTCGTCAGCATGACGGACCTGCCCAAAACGGCATCCGCCGTGGTGATTGGCGGCGGTGTCGTGGGCTGCAGCATCGCCTACCACCTGGTCCGGCGCGGCCTCGGCGACGTCGTTGCCCTCGAGCGTGACGCCGTGGGCAGCGGCACCACCAGCAAGGCCGCCGGCGGGATCCGGGCCCAGTTCCCCACCGAGACCGAGATCCGGTTCTCGCTGGAGTCGATCCGGGTATTCGAGGGGTTCCGCGACGAGTTCGGCGTCGATCCCGGCTATCACCGGATCGGCTACCTGTTCCTGATCTCCGATCCGGCCGATCTGGCCGGCTTCGAACAGCGCATCGCGCTGCAGCGGCGTTTGGGGGTGGACGTTCGCTTCATCTCGCCCGCCGACGCGCAGGCCTTGGTCCCCGCGCTTCGCGTGGACGACCTCCTGGGCGCGGTGTGGGGCCCCGGCGACGGCATGGCCGGGCCGGCTGAGGTCACCCAGGGCTTCGCCAACCGCGCCCGCCAGCTCGGAGCCCGGATCCTCGAGGGCGTCGACGTGACGGGGATCGAGCGAGAGAAGGGGCGGGTGAGCGGCGTCACCACCGATCAGGGGCGGGTGGCCACGCCGCTGGTGATCAATGCCGCTGGCCCCGCCGCGGCGCGAGTGGCCCGTCTGGCCGGAATCGTCCTATCGGTGCACCCGCGGCGCCGCCACATCTTCTACACCGAGCCGTTCGCGGAGATCCCCGGCCCGGTGCCGCTGACCACCGATCGCGCCAGCGGCTTCTACTTCCGTAAGGAGATGGATCAGCTCCTGCTCTCTCCCGGTGACGTGGAAGACGTCGGTGACGATCTCGGCGCCGCCGTGGACTGGCGCCGTGTCGAGGAGACGGTGGAGAAGGCGGTGCACCGGCTGCCCATCGTGGAGAAGGCGCGGATCGCCGGGGGCTGGGCGGGGTTGCGGCCGCTCACGCCCGACGACCACGCGATCATCGGCTGGGCTTCCGGCCTGCCCGGCTTCTTCCTCGCCGTCGGCTTCGGCGGTCACGGCTTCCAGCACTCGCCGGCCACCGGGCGTTACGTCGCCGAGTGGCTCCTCGACGGCACGCCGTCGCTCGATCTCTCGCTCTTCGATCCCGCGCGGTTCGCCCGTGGCGAGGCGGCGGCGCACGACCGCGGCGCTGACGCCGAGTAGCCGGGGGCCCGCCATGCTCATCGGCGACGTCCGCGTCATCCCGGCTGACATCCCGCTTCGGCGCCCGCACGTGATGTCCTTCACGCGTCTGGAGGCCGTGAACTTCGTGTTCGTCCGGCTTGAGACCCGCGACGGTCTCGTCGGCTGGGGCGAAGCGGCCTGCCTCGGGGGCCCGACGTGGAGCGAGGAGTCGGCGGAGTCCATCGCCGCAACCATCGAGCGCTACATCGCCCCCTGGCTTCGCGGGCGGGATGCCACGGCGATCGAGGCGCTCCGCCTGGAGATGGCGCGGCGGGTCCAGGGCAACCCCTTCGCGCGGGCCGCGGTTGAGATGGCACTCTGGGACCTGAACGGCCGGGTCCTCGGCGTGCCCGTTCACCGCCTGCTGGGCGGGCGGGTGCGCGACCGGGTGGCGTTGTCCTGGTCGCTGGCCGTCGAGGACGCCGAGGCCGAGGTGGCCGAGGCACGACAACTGGTCGCCCGCGGCCACCGCATCTTCAAGATCAAGACGGCCGCCCACCCGTTGGCCGAGGACGTCGAGCGGGTGAGACGCATCCGCGAGGCGGTGGGTCCCCAGGTCGCGCTGCGGATCGACGCTAACCAGGGCTGGGACCGCCCGACGGCGCTCCGAGCGATCCGAGCCATGGAGCCATACGGTCTCGACTTCGTGGAGCAGCCGGTGGCCCGCTGGGACCGCGAGGGGCTCAGTGAGATCGGCCGCCAGGTCGGCGTGCCGGTGATGGCCGACGAGTCCTGCTGCACGCCTCAGGACGCCCTGGCTCTCGTTCGCCTCGGCGGCGTGAGCATCCTCGGCCTGAAGCTCACGAAGTCGGCCGGTCTCGCGGGCGCGATGGCCGTGGCCCGCATCGCCGAGGCGGGCGGCCTCGGCTGCTACGTGGGCTGCATGATCGAGACTTCACTGGGGACGGCGGCGTACCTCCACGTGGCCCTGGCCGCGGCGCCGGTCACCTGGGGCTGCGAGCTGTTCGGCCCGCTCCTGCTGCGGGGCGACGTCGTGCGCACGCCCGTCCAGTACCGGGACGGGGCGATCCTGGCGCTCGCCGGCCCCGGCCTTGGCGTCGACGTCGACGAATCTCTCCTCAAAGAATGGTCCCGACGCTGAGGCTAGACAGAGCGCTCGTGATCGTCTATCCCTAAGGGGCGTGTCGTTATAACCGAGGGATCACTAGGAGGAACGCTCATGCGACGCTTGATCGCCGTCGTTCTCACGCTGGGTCTGGCTCTGGCGCTCGGCGCCCCGCCGGCCGCGGCTCAGCAGTACAACCTCACCTGGACGGCCGGGCAGGTGGGCGGTGGCTGGTACGCCCAGGCTGGCGGATTCGTGGAGCTGGTCAAGGGCAAGGACCCCCGCTTCAACATCAAGGTGGTGCCCGGGGCGGGAATCCAGAACATGACCAAGCTCCAGCAGGGCGAGACGGAGATCGCCTGGGGTCTGCCGCCGTTCATCGCCGCCTCCTACAACGGCCAGGATCCGTACAAGGACAAGCACGGCGACATGCGCCTGGTGATGAACGGGCTCGGCTTCGTGCACATCCAGTTCTGTGTGCCCGCCGACTACGCGGCCCAGTCGATCCGCGAGGTGTTCGGGTCCAAGAAGCCGATCACCATCGGCACCACGCCGCCCGGCGGCTCGGACGAATGGGTGATGCGGAAGGTCTTCGAGCATTACAAGACGACGTACCAGGACGTGCGCAACCGGGGCGGCAAGGTGATCCTGGTGTCCTACTCGGACCTGGTGACGCAGTACCGCGACCGCAACATGGATATCCTCTTCGCCAACCTGGCCGTGCCCGGGGCGGCGATCCAGGAGGCGTCGTTGGCCCGGAAGATGCGCATCCTGCCCATGGAGGAGAGTCTGCTGAAGTCGCTGGAGGTCCTGGGACTCTCCCGGGGCGTGATCCCCAAGGGCAGCTACAAGGACGTCGTCAACAACGACCAGGAGATCCCGACCATCACGATGGCCAACACCATCGTGGCCAACATCAAGGTCTCGGAGGACGCCGTCTACCACCTCACGAAGATCGCCCTCGGCAACCTGGACGCCGTGCGGAAGATCCACCCGGCCTTCAAGGACTTCAACCCCAAGGACGCCGTGAAGCTGGCCGACGTGCCCCTCCACCCCGGGGCGGCCCGCGCCTACAAGGAGGCCGGCTTGCTGTGATCGCCTGACGCGCGGCGGCGGAGAGCCCTCTGCGCCAGCTCAGCGGGCCGCTCGCATGGCTTGTCGGCGGCTATGCCGTCGCCGCCGCGCTCTTCCATATCTGGACCGCGTATGCCGGGACGCTGGAACCGCGCCCGATGCGCGCGCTCCACCTGCTGTTCTTCATCGCGCCCGCCTTTCTCCTGTACGGAGCCACCTCTCGCTCTCCGGTCCGCCGCCCGTCCTGGGTGGACTGGGCCTGGGTCGGGGCCACGCTCATCCCCTGTCTCTACGTCCTGCAGAACGCCACCGAGCTCACCGAGCGCTGGGAGGGCGTGCATCCGGTGACCCTCACCCACGTGGTCATGGGCACGCTGCTCGTGCTGGCGGTGCTGGAGGCTTCGCGCCGCGCCGTCGGCTTCTGGTTCTTCGTCACCACGCTGATCTTCATCGCCTACCTGGTCGTGGCGCCGTGGATGCCCGGCTTTCTGCAGTCGCCCCGCGCCTACAGCTATGCGCGGATCATCGAGATGTTCTTTCTCTATGCCGACGAGGGTGTGCTGGGGACGCTTACCGGCATCTCGGCGAACCTGCTCATCATCTTCATCCTGTTCGCGGGCTTCATGCTCCATTCCGGCGTGGGGCAGTTCTTCATGGACATTTCGGTGGCGCTGGCCGGGCGCTTCCGTGGCGGCCCGGCCAAGGTGGCGGTCGTGTCCTCGGCGATGTACGGAACCATCAGCGGCTCATCGGTGGCCGACGTGTACGCCACCGGCAGCTTCACCATCCCTATGATGAAGAGGATCGGCTACCGGCCTGACATCGCCGGGGCCATCGAGGCCACCGCCTCCTGCGGCGGGCCCCTCATGCCGCCGGTCATGGGCGCCGGCGCCTTCATCATGGCCGAGCTGACGGGCGTGCCGTACTTCAAGATCATCGTGGCCGCTGCGCTGCCGGCCCTTCTCTTCTACACGGGCGTCATGGCCACCGTGCACTGGGAGGCCCTGAAGGGAGGGATGGGCACGCTCCGGACTGAGAGGCCATCGCTCGTCAGCATCCTGAGGCGCGCGCTGCTCTTCCTGCCCTTCGTGACGATCCTCTACTTCCTCTATGCCGGCTACTCGCCGTCGAAGGCGGCGCTCTACAGCCTGCTGACCGCCGTCGTGGTGTCGTGGTTCGCCGGCGCCCAGCCGATGACCCCCAGGCGGATCTGGGACACCATGGGCGAGACCCTGCGCTCGGGGATCATCATCGCCAGCGTACTGGCTGCTTCCGGGCTCATCGTCGCGGCCATGAGCCGGACGGGGGTTGCCCTGGCTTTTTCCAGCGCCCTCATCAACCTCTCGGGAGGCTACCTGATCGTGGCCCTGTTCCTGGTCTTCCTCGTGATCTCCATCCTCGGCACCGGCATCCCGACCACGCCGGCCTACATCCTGGCCGTGGCGGTCGGCGGCGCGGCCCTCCAGAAGCTGGGCGTGGACATCCTGGCCGCTCATCTCTTCGTCTTCTACTACGCGGTTCTCGCCGACGTGACGCCGCCGGTGGCGGTCACCGCGTTCGCCGGCGCCCAGATCGCTGGGGCCGACCCGATGAAGACCGGCTGGCAGGCCTCCCGCATCGCCATCGGCGGTTTCCTGGCGCCGTTCCTCTTCGTGTTCCAGCCGCCGCTGCTCATGCAGGGGTCTTGGAGTGAGGTGGTCATCAGCTTCCTTTCGGCGGCGATCGGCGTCAGCGCGCTGTGCGCCGCCGTCACCGGTCACATGTTCCGGCCGCTCGGCTGGCTCAAGCGTTTCCTCGTCGCCGCCGTCTCCCTGGCCGCCATCAGCCCCGAGCTGACGGTCTCGGTCGCCACGAGCCTTCTGCTCCTGGCTTTCGGGGCGTGGGACGCCTGGGCGGCGCGCCGGGCTCCACTCGCCGCGGCCCGGCCGGCCGGGGCGTGATCAGCGCAGGCGCCGCCGCTCGCGGCGGCGGTCTGCTCGTCATGCTGGTGGTGGCCTGGCCGGTGGCCGCGCGAGGGGTGACGTTCACGCCGGCGGGGGCCATCCTGGCTCTCGACCGGCGCCGCGCCCTCCTAACCCGCACCAGCGAGTTTGGAGGTTAGAGGATTTTGTAACCCTCTAACCTAGTTTCAGTGGTTAGATAGGCCCGTGGGCAATTCCGGGAGGGGATGGCTCTGCCTCGACTTCGCCAACGCGGCCGCCGGGGACTACCGCGACCTCGTGACCTGGGCCCGTCAGGTCGAGCTGCTGAGCAGCGCTCAGGCGCGCGCCCTCGCGGCGCGGGCGCGTCGGCGACCCGCGGCCGCGGCCCTGGCC
>JBOHPP010000144.1:0-26487 GCA_050731755.1 Candidatus Rokuibacteriota bacterium
GGCCTGGCCACCGAGCACGAGCTGATCTGGGGCTCCTACTACCTCTTCGAGGCGCTGTCGGTGCTGGCCGGGCGGCTTGAGCCGGCGCGAATCTGAGGGGCGGGGTTGACAGGCCTCCACCACCTGGGTACCCTTCCTGAGTCACCGCGGGGTGGAGCAGCCCGGTAGCTCGTTGGGCTCATAACCCAAAGGTCGCTGGTTCAAATCCAGCCCCCGCAACCATCCGAAGGCAACCAGCAGCCTCCTGGTCGGCGGCCAGGAGGCTGTTCGGTTTCACGCGCCCGACTACCTCCGCCGCACGCTGGCCGGCCGGCGCCGGCAGCTGGCGGATCTGCAGCGGGCCGTCGAGATGCTTCAGGATCTCCACGCGCGCCCGGGCGGGGTCGCGGTCGAGCAGTTCGTCGAGCCGCGCGAGCCGGTCCTGGATCCAGGCCGGATGCGCTTGAGCCGGCGCTGCACGGCGCGCCGCCTCGAGGACCGCGAGCTCCGCCCGCCGCCGCTCGAGCTCGCCGTCGAGTTGGCGGAGCTCGTCGCGCACGATCTTGATGTTGTGGCGTTCGGTCTCGTCATCGGCGACGAGGCGCATCAGATTCCGCGCCTGGCGCTCGAGCCGCGTGATCTCCGCCGCGAGCGCCTCGGCCCGGGCCCCGCGCCCTCGCGCCGCGACCTCCACGCGCGCGTTCACGAGCTCGGCGAGCCGCTCGATCGTCTCCGGCGTCGCCGTCGCCTCGCGGAATCGCTCGAGGAGCGCGCCCTCGAGCAGATCCTTGCGGTACCACACGTCGTGGCGGCAGATGGCGGGCCCCTTGTCCTTCGCGCCCGCGCAGCGGTACCAGACCTGGTGGTAGATACGGTCGCCTTTCCGGCGCGTCGCCGTTTGCGCCACCATCGCCATACCGCACTCCGCGCCCTGGCCACGCTGCTCCGCGAAGACTTCGTGCAAGCCTATGGACGGGAGCTGCCGGCAGTGGTCCAGTGTTTCGCCGACGACTTCGATGCCTGTATCGCCCATCTACGCTTCCCGCTCCGCCACCGGAAGGTGATTCGGACGACCAATCTTCTCGAGCGCCTGTTCCTCGAAGAACGGCGCCGCACCAAGATCATCCCGCACGCCTTCGGCGAGCGGCCGGTGCTCAAGCTGATGTACGCGGCAGTGATCCGCGCCGCCGACCGCTGGCGGGGGCTCATCGTCGGCGAGTTCGAGCAGCGTCAGCTGCGGGCGATTCGTGAGGACCTCAACCGCGCCCACGTCGAGCGGACTCGCCCGGCCGTGCGCCCAATCCCGGGTGCGTCCCCGTCCAAGTTATCCAGCAAGGTTCGGACTTGACCACAATCCGGAGCCCGCAGAGCGTCTACTGGTGTGGGTTACGCTGGCCGCGGCGGTAGCGGTCAGTGCCTTTAGCGGGCTATGGCGTTGATGAAAGCGAAGATGCGGGCTCCTGTTTTCGGGCCACCTTGGTGCGCCTCTGGACAGATCAGGAACTTCATAGAGGGCCGACCCTCTCCGGGGCGGCCCGACTTGGACGAGGCCCAACCTCGGTTCCGTGAGTCGGGGCCTACATTCGCGCCCGGCGGCTGACCCCCTCAGGGGCCGCCGGCGTCGCGAACCGGTCCTCCACCGTGGTGAGGACCCGGCCGTAAGCGGGCGAGGGAAGGCGCACGTGGATGACGGCCACGAAGTCGCCGTCCTCCTCAGCGGGGCGCGTTGAGCTCGACGATGCGTTGCACGAAGGCCGCGCGCTCAAGGCTCGCCTTCAGCCCCGGATTCTGCAGACGCGTCCGCATGCCATCGATGATGTCCAGCGACGCTCCGTGAGCCGCGCGCGCGTCCTCGGCCTTGCCGGCCGCGGCACGGAGGCGGCCGAGCGCCGCGTGGGTCCGCCAGAGCTGGCCGGGGTTGCCGATCGCCTGCGCGATCGTGAGGGCCTCGCGCAACGCCTGCTCGGCCTCGTCCCAGCGTCGCTGGCGGGTCGCGATCTCGCCCTTGGCCCGCCAGCCCTTGACGAGGTTCTTCCGCGCGCGCGTCCGCGTGGCGATCTCCAGGCACTGATCGGCCCACCGGGTGGCCTTCGCGTAGTCGCCGCGCGTGAGCCAGAGATCGGCCATGCTCCCGAAGAGGTGGGTGGAGTAGCGCCACTTCATCCAGTCACTGGTCGCCGGATCCTTCACCATGCGGTACACGCCATCGAGCACCTCTCCGGCCAGCGTCAGATCCCCCTTCACGATGAAGATGTCGCCGAGATTGGTCTCGGCATTGCCTGCCGTCTCGGGATCGCCCCGCTTGCGGGCTCCCTCGGCGCAGCGGCGGCTGTACTCGATCGCCCGCTCGAGATCGCCCAGCTCGCTCCAGAGCCAGCCCAACGTGTTGAGGATCCGGTGGTACATAACCTCGTCGCCGATCTTCTCGCAGAAGGCCAACCCTTCCTCGCCGATGGCGAGGGCCTCGTCGTAGTCGCCCTTGCCGACCAGGACGACGGTATGGATGAAGAGGAGCCAGTACACGGGGATGACCACCCCGCTCTCGCGGGCGGTCTTGAGGCCCTCGATCGCGACCCGCTTGGCGTCGTCGTAATGGCCCTCCCAGTTCCGGAGGAGCGCCGAGAAGCCGAGCGAGAACGCCTCGTGGACCTTGTCGTCCGCCGCCCGGCTGAGCGTCAGCGCCTGGTCGAACTCCCGCTGCGCGTCCTCGAGCTGCTCGGTAACCGCGAGGACAAAGCCGGTCGTGAAGTGTCCCGCGGCGAGCACGGGCTTGGCGTCGAGCGGCGCGGCGGCGGCGATGGCCTCGCGCGATTCCGCCAGTGCGTGCTCGAAGTCGTGCGCCCACAGTGACGCGAAGCCCATGCCGGCCAGCGCCGCCCCCTCCTTGACGCGGTCGCCGGCGCGGCGGGCCAGGCCCAGCAGGCGCTCGGCTTCCGCGCGGGAGTTCGCGAAGTCGCTCAGCATGAAGTAGAGGCCCGACTTCGCCTCGTGGATGGCCATGAGCGTGTCGAGGCCCACGGCTTCGCCGAGATGGGAGGCCGCTTCCAGCGCCTGGTCGTAGAGGCTGATGGCCTCGCGGTTGGCGAAGGTCTTGGAGCCCTTGTCGGCCGCCTTGAGCAAATACTCGAGCGCGCGCGCCCAGTCCTCGGCCTTCGAGAAGTGGTACGCGAGCATCTCGTAGTGCTCGGTCAAGCGGTCGCCGTACAGCTCCTCGATCGCCAGCGCGATCACCTGGTGCAGCTCCTTGCGCCGCTGGACCAGCATCGAGTTGTACGCGACGTCGTGGGTGAGGGCGTGCTTGAACATGTAGGCGAGCTCGGGGAAAAGGCTCTTCTCGTAGATCAGCTCGATGGCCTTGAGCTCGCGCAAGAAGTCCTCGGTACGCCCGCGGAGGTCGGCGATGCGGTCCAGGAGGCGCCGGGTGAACTCGCGCCCGATGACGGAGGCGAGCTGGAGCGTCTTCTTGGGGGCGTCGGCCAGCCGGTCGATCCGCGCCATGATCACGTCCTGGATCGTGTCGGGGATGACGATCTCGTCCAGCCGCTTCGTGAGGACGTAGCGGCTTCCCTCGCGGCGGATGGCGCCCACCTCCTGGAGCGACTTCACCACCTCCTCGACGAAGAAGGGGTTGCCCTCGGCCTTCCTGACGATGAGATTCTTCAGCTCTTCGGGGAGGTTCTCGGCGGACAGGAGCACCTGCGCCATCTGGACGCTGTCCTCGCTCGAGAGTGTGTCGATCGCGATCCGTGTGTGATAGGTCCGCTCGCCGAAGGGGTGCGTGTAGCCGGGCCGGTAAGTGAGGATGTGGAGAATCCGGCGCGTGGGGATGCTGTCGGCCGTGAACAGCAGGCTCTCCTCGGTGGCCTTGTCGATCCAGTGGACGTCCTCATGGACGAGCACCTGCGGCCGCACCTCGGAGGCCCGTAGCAGGAGGCGCCGGAGCGCGTCGAAGATCTCCCCGCGGCGCTGCTGCGGGTCCATGGTCGGCACGGCTGGATCGCCGGGATCGACCGAGAGGACGTAGCGGAGGTAGGGGACAATGGGGCGAAGATCCTCGCCCAGGAGGACGACGCCGCGCTCGACCTTCTTGGCGATCGTGCCCTCGGTGTCGCCCTCCTCGATCCGGAAGGTGCGTTTCATCATGTCCACGGTCGGATGGAGCGCGATGGACCGCCCGAAGGACATGCAGCGCCCCTCGTTCCAGGTGGCCAGATCGCCGAGTCGGCGCCTGAACTCGTACAGGAGGCGCGATTTGCCGATGCCAGGCTCGCCGACGATGAAGACGACCTGGCCGTGGCCGGCTTTGACCTTCTCGAAGCACTCGAAGAGCAGGCGCAGCTCGCGCTCCCGGCCAACGTAGGGCGTGAGCCCGCGCTCGGCCTCGACCTCCAGCCGCCCGCGCGCCTGACGGGCGGCGATGACCTCCCACGCCCGGACGGGCTCGGCCCTGCCCTTGAGCGTGAGGTCGCCGAGGGGCCGCGTGTAGAAGTAGCCCTCCACCAGCCGATGGGTCGCGTCCGAGACGAGGATGCGCCCGGGGTCGGCGGCTTGCTGCAGGCGGGCGGCGATGTTGGTGGTGTCGCCGACAGCGGTGTAATCCATCCGGAGGTCGCTGCCGATGGAGCCGACGACGACGAGGCCGGTGTTGAGGCCTTGGCGGACCGTGAAGGTGATGCCGCGCTTGCGCTGGAGCTCCTCCTGGTGGCCCTCCAGCGCCTTGCGGATGCCGAGGGCGGCGTGGACGGCGCGCTGGGCGTGGTCCTCGTGGGCGATGGGCGCGCCGAAGAGCGCCATGATGCCGTCGCCGAGGAACTGGTTGACGGTGCCCTCGTAGCGGTGGACTTCCTCGAGCATGAGCTCGAAGGCGCGGGTCATGAGGCGGTGGACGTCCTCGGGGTCCAGGCGTTCGGAAAGCGAGGTGAAGCCGGAGACGTCCACGAAGAGGACGGTAACCTGCTTGCGCTCGCCCTCGAGCGCGCTGCGCGAGGTGAGGATCTTCTCGGCGAGGTGCTTGGGCGTGTAGGCGCCGGGCGAACCGAACTGCGCCGGCGGGGCTGGCGCCGTGGCGGCAGGCGCGACCGCATCGGCGGCGAGGTCCGCGCCGCAGGCGTCGCAGAAGCGGCTACCAGGCTCGACCTGGGCGTTGCACTTCGGGCAAACGGCTTCGAGCCGGGCTCCGCACTGGCGGCAGAACTGAGCGCTCGGACGGTTCTGGGCCTGGCACCGAGGACACTGCATGCTGGACCTCCACCCTGAAGCGGGCGTCTCGACGACCGGCCGGGGTGGGCGAGACTATAGCACCAACATGCACATTTTCCGCACCTGGTTCATCGCCAGGGCGTGGCGAGTGGGCAGGCGGGATGTCGTGGATCAACCCGGCGTCCTGCCCGATCAGCCTGCCCAAGCTGGTGCGGGTGGGCTGAGCGTCATCCTGGGGTGGTAGCGCAGGACGGGCTGATGGCGAGGCCGTCACGGTTGTGGATCGGTATCCACGTCGACTACGACCAACTCGTCCGAACACTGTGAAGCCATCGCGCCGAACCACGGCATGCAGCCGACGGCCTGCGGCCGCGGCTGATACCAGGGCGTTCGGCTCGAGGACGCTCCGCGGAGTCTTATTTTATCCGCCGCCTTCTCGAGAAGATCGACAACTCGCCGAAGCTGCCCGGTACGACTACGTCCTGTTCGACTGCCCTCCATCCTTCACACCCTTGTCGTACAGCGTCCTCGCCTCCTGTGATCTCGTGCTGCGCACATATAAGCAGCTTGTGGAGCAGGCACGAGCCGGAGCGCGCGACGAGGTTCAGGCGAAGCTGTCGTCGATGGGGCTGCCGGATCTCGACCTACTCAGACGAGAACTCGGAGTGTCGCTCGGATCGAAGAAGCCCTCGAGGGAGCGACTCGTCCCGATGATCCAGGGGAGGATCAGCGAGAGCGTGATGATGGGGCAGCACGCGAGCCGGGATCGGCTGCTCTTGGGTGCCGCCGGGGCCGACTCGCGTCGGCGGCGGAGTCGCCGCTGTTCGTCGCAAGGTTCGTGGAGCATGCAATGACCGTCAGGCTGATGGCGCGAGGCCGCGGCCGCCGCCGGTGATATGGCTCACGAACCAGACAGAAGCGAGCCAGGGCGGGCCAGATTGGCGGGTCGGAGAAGGCGGGACGGGCCGGGGTGCCGGCTGGCGTGGGCAGCCTGCGAATCCGAACGGCGCCGCCGGCCCAGCTTATGGCTGAGTGGCATAGGTGGAACGTCGCCCGGCGCTGTCGGAGACCCGGTTTTGCATACGTACGGTCCCGCTGCTATGATACGTATATGGCCAAGCTCACGCTGAGCGTCGACCCTGACGTGATCCGCCAGGCGAAGCGGTATGCCGACGCCCACGGCACCTCTGTATCGCGGCTGGTGGAGCGCTTTCTCGGCCTGCTCGGCCGGCCGCCCGCCCGCACGGATGACCCCCCTGTTCTCCGCCGACTTCGCGGGATCCTTAAGGAGGGTGGCCGGGAGGAATATCGGCACCACCTCGTCCGGAAGTACCGTTGAAGCGGCTCCTGCTGGATGTGAACGTCGTCCTCGACGTCCTGATGGCACGTTCCCCACATCGGGAGACCGCTGCTGCGCTGTGGGCCGCTCTCGAAACCGGACGTGGACGCGGCGTGCTCGCGGCGCACGCCGTCACCACAATCCACTACCTGGTGGAGCGGAACCTGGGCCGTAGGGTCGCCCGCCAAGCCGTCGAGGCGTTACTGACGGTGTACGAGGTCGCACCGGTTGACGACGCGGTGCTGCGCAGCGCGCTCGCCCTCGACTGGCGAGACCTCGAGGACGCCGTTGGTGCCGCCGCGGCAGTCGCCAACAGCTGCGACGCCCTCGTGACTCGGGACCAGGAAGGGTTCCGCGGGTGTCCGATCCCCGTGATCGACCCGGGAACGGCCCTCGCGTGGCTCACCGTCGAACCCGAAGACAGGCCCGGCGCCACGGGAACGTAGTCCTCCTAACCGGACCCATCGACGGACGTCGCAGCGATTGCGTCGTCATCTCGTTCCATGAGGAACAGAGGCAAGTCGATGAAGACGAGTAACAGGGCGGGCCAGCGGGCGAGGCGGGGTGCCGTGCGTCCAGACGACGCCTGCCCGGAGTGCGGCACTCCGATGAGAGAGAGAAAGGGCAAGCTCAAGCTTCCCGTGAACGACGAGGAGATCACGGTCCCTGAGGCAACGCAGCTCAGTTGCCCGAGATGCCACGAGGTGGTCTTGCGATTCGATGACGCGCGACGACTCCGGCAACGAGCGCTGGAGAGCTATCGGGGAAAGTACGGGCTCTTCGAATGATTCGCGATTTGCCGGGGAGTCTCGATTACTTGAGGGAGCACGCGGCGTAGCTGAAGCGAAGCCAGGAGAAAAGCGCGACGATTACCTGCGCTCGCAACCGACCTGCGCATGGGCCGGCGAAGGCGCCGGGCCGTCAGCGCTTGCGGCGCCTCCCCGATTTCCGGCGCCGGGCGTGGGCGCGGAGCCAGCGCGTCGCGTCCGGCGTCGCCCGCCACGCCTCGCCGAGCTCCGCCTCGCAGCTCACGGCTTCCTCCCGGCTGCCCGGGGCGTAGCTGGCGGGCTCGGGGCCCGGCCATTCGCTTTCACCCGCGAGGAACTGCGGCACGTGGCGGTTGGTTCGGAGCGCCTCGCGCAGGCGCTCGCGCGCAGCACGGCTGTCGCCCTCACGGCGGAAGACCGAGAGGGCGCGGCCGTAGCGCCAGAGCGCGCTCGGCTCGTCGCCGAACTGGTCGAGGAGCGTGGCAACTTCCGCGTCGCGCGCGGCGAGCATGAGCGCGGCGAGGAGCGAGTAGCGCACGCCCTGATTGTCGCCGGGATTGAGCCGGAGCAGCTCGCGGTAGTGCTCGATTGCCTCCTCGCGCCGGTCGAGGGCCTCCAGGCACTGGGCGAGGCCGAACCGCGCGCGCATGTACGGGCGGGTCCGGACGATCCCCCAGAAGTGGCCCGCCTCCTGCGCGAACGGGTCCGGTCCCAGCGCGCGTTCGCCGGCCGCCACGCCCGCCTCGTAGAGGGCCCGGGCCTCCTCCGGGTGGCGGCTCTCCTCGGCCAGCATGACGTAGGCGTCGGCGCAGTCGGCCGACAGCTCGAGCGCCTGGCGGGCGAGCTGGATCCGGCGGCGCCCGCGCGCCTCGAACGCCCGGTACATCAGGTCCTGTGCCTTTTCCAGCGGGGTGGTCGCGGTGGACGGCAGCGCATCGATCGGCCCCGAGAACCGCCGGTGGAGGGCCGCGTTGGCCTCGTTCAGGGACTCGAACATCGAAGTCTGTGCGAAGCGCTCGACCTCGGCCATCAGGCGCTCCATGGCCCGGCGGTCCGGCGGGCCCGGCCGCCGCGGGGGCGGTGCGTCGAGCGGCGCGAGCAGTTCGGGGATCGCGAGCGTGACCGCCCGCGGACCCTCGGGGGTCCGCACCTCGCGACTCCAGCGGCCGCTGTCGATCTCCGCCTCGGTGCTTTGCGCCAGCGCGAGGAGGAGGGCTTCCAGGTCGGCGAGCTCGGCCGCGCGGGGCCGGCGGAGCCGGCCATCATCGGTGCTCTCCCCAGGGAGCCAGGACTTCCTGTGACGACTGGATGTTACCCCGGGGCGAGGCCCTTTCGCGCATGGAGTTGTGGACGCGGTCCTTCCGCTCGGCGAGCTCGTCGTACACGCACCGCTTGTTCAGCGTCGTCTCAGAGATCGCTACAAAGGCCGTCTTCCAGCCATACGAACATATGGCGAAGCCGGCGGCTTCGTGCTAGCCTTTCTTAGTGGCGAAGGCCCGCTTCGAATGGGACTCGAAAAAGGATCAGGAGAACCAGAAGAAGCATGGGGTCGCCTTCGTGAAGGCGCAGTTCGCCTTCGCTGACTCTAGCCGCGTGATCGCGGAGGATCTATCCCATAGCTCGAGCGAAAAGCGGTACTACTGTTTCGGTTGGGTCGAAGGCGGGGTCATGACGGTCCGATTCACATACCGGGACGACGTAATCCGAATCTTCGGGGCCGGTTACTGGCGCAAGGGCAAGCAAACTTATGAGCGAGAACATCAGGTACACGGACGAACCTCTCGGAAGGCTAAAGGTCGTTCCTGACTTCCTTCCTCGCCCCGAGGACCTGGTCTTTCGGGACGAAGGGGTCAAGGTCACGCTCGCATTGAGCAAGCGCAGTGTCGAGTTCTTCAAGAACGAAGCGCGTAGACACAACACGCAGTATCAACGGATGATCCGGCGGCTGCTCGATGCTTATGCCGAACACCATTCTCGACCTCGAACCGCGCGCTCAACGCGCACACGTGCAAAGCCCGCGCGCGCCGGTTAGCGCGGGTCGGAATCTCGCGACGCTCATCTCGGGCGGGAACGAGGATCGATCCTCCACGCCTGGCAGCGTGGGGTGTTCAAGTTGGTGCTCTCCCCCCAGACTCGCGAGCCGGAGCCGGGTCTGCTGTGCCCAAAATGTGCCCGGGCGCACCGCGAAGGATCGCAAACAGGGAGAACGTCGGGCTTCGACATCCCCCGATTTCTCTGCTCCCCGTGACGGCGGCTGGCGGTTGGTCATCGTCGGGGACGGGCTCATAACCCAAAGGTCGCTGGTTCAAATCCAGCCCCCGCAACCAGATGTAGGCGCACGGCCTCCTCGTCTCCGAGGAGGCCGTCGGTTTTTGAGCGTCTGGTGAGCCGGACGACCCGCTCGCCCACCTTCGCGGTCGGCGTGATCCGCAGTCCGCTCCTTCGGCGGGACAAAACACGGGCCAGCCACCATGCGCGCGGCTGGCCCGTGAGCAGAGTCCCCCTCAGTCCCTGAGGGCGAACACCCACACGACGCCGCCCTGCGGCACCTCCGTCTTGGTGCCCCGGAACGTGTCGAGCCGTGCCTGCATCCGCTGAGCGTCGACGCCCCAGCCGGACTGCACCGCGATGTACTGCACGCCGTCGACCGCAAATGAGGTCGGCACGCCGGTGATCCCGGAGTTGGTCCTGAACTGCCAGAGCTGCTGGCCGGTCTTCGCGTCAAACGCCCAGAAGTTCCGGTCATTGGTGCCGCCGAGGAAGACGAGCCCGCCGCCGGTCGTGAGGATGGGACCCCAGTTCTGGTACTGGAACTTGTGGGTCCAGACCTTCTGCCCGGTCGCCATGTCCCACGCCTGCAGCTCGCCGATGTGGTTCGCGCCCTGGCGCCAGCTCATCGTAGTTTTCGGTCGGTCGACGCCGAGGAAGAGCTTGCCGGGCTCGTACGGCCCCTTCAGGCCCACGAGGGTGCTGCAGAGGTTCTCGTTGGCGGGGATGTACAGGTAGTTCGTCTTGGGGTTGTAGCCCGCCGGCGTCCAGTCCTTGCCACCCCACAGCCCGGGGCAGAAGGTGACGGCGGCGCCCTCGCGCGGCTTGCGCTCCGGATCGTAGCTCGGCCGGCCGCTGACCGGATCGATCTTGGTGAAGACTTCCTGGATCACGAAGGGCTTGGCGTCCACGAACTTGATGCTGTCCGCGCGACGCTCGAGCCACCACAGGTAGCCGTTGCGACCGGGATGCACGAGGCCCTTGATCGTCCGCCCGTCCTTCGGGAAATCGATGAGCAGCGGCGTGGAGACCTCGTCCCAGTCCCAGGAGTCGTTCCAATGGTACTGGTGATGACCGCGGATCTTCCCGGTATCGACGTCGAGCGCGATCACCGACGTGGCGTAGAGATTGTCTCCGGGATGCATGTCGCCCGGCCAGGGCCCCGCGTTGCCCGTGCCCCAGTAGCTGAGGTTGAGCTGCGGATCGTAATGCCCGGTGAGCCACACGGAGACTCCACCCGTCTTCCAGGCGTCCGTCTGCCAGGTCTCGTGACCGGGCTCGCCAGGCCCGGGGATCGTGTAGGTCTTCCACACCGGCTTGCCGTCCCGCACGTCAAAGGCGGCGATGTAACCGCGGATGCCGAGCTCGCCGCCCGAGGTGCCCACCATGACCTTGCCCTTGGCGATGAGCGGAGCCAGGGTGAAGTAGTAGCCGTTCTTGTAGTTGTCGACGGTCGTGTCCCACAGCACCTTGCCCGTCCTGGCGTCGAGAGCGATCAGGTGAGCGTCGACGGTGGCGATGATCGCCCGGTCCTCCCAGAGCGCCACGCCCCGGTTGGTGGGATGGAGCTGGAGCAGGTCCTCCGGTAGCTCCTTCTTGTAGCGCCAGAGCAGATCACCGGTCTTGGCGTCGAGCGCGAACACTTGTTGTTGAGGGGTGGTGATGAACATGATGCCGTTGTTGACGATCGGTGGAGATTGGTGACCCTCGGTCACGCCGGTGGAGAAGGTCCACACCGGCACCAGCTTCTTGACGTTGGCTGGGGTGATCTGATCGAGCGGGCTGTAGCCCCAGCCGCTATAGTTGCCCCGGTACATCAGCCAATTCTGCGGCTCCGGATTGAGGAGCCGTTGCTCGGTCACCGCGCTGTACTCCTTCACGACTTGGGCCGCGAGCATCGCGGGTCCGAGCCCCACGAGCACGGTGGCACCCACGATGGCCAGCTTTCTTACCGACATCGTCCTTGCCTCCCTCCTTTGGCTTGTCGACCGAGTTGCGTAACGCCCGTCCCGACGGCTCACCCCCCTCCTGACTCGAAGCCCGGACGGCCGACGAAGCCGCTGGCCACCGCCGGCACGCCATCGACAGTCTTCAGCGGCAGGGCCGGCAGTCGTCGCGGCGCCGGACCGTTCAGGACTCGCGCGCTCTCCCTGAGATCGAACTCCGAGAAGTGGCATGGGCACTTGATCGTGCTCGACGCCGGCTGCCACTCCCAGACGTCACACCCCGTGTGCGTACACACCGCCGAGTAGGCGACGATCCCGTCCGCCGCCCTTGCGCGAGTGTCGCCATCGAGACCGTTCGGGTCGAGACGGACGAGCAGGACCTGGTTGAGTCGCGAGTCGTCGCGGACGACCCTGGTCGTCGCGTCCATCGGGTAGGCCGTGAGGGGTGGCCCGCCGGCAGGAAGGTCGGCGAGCGTGATGACCTGGCCCTTCCGGTCGCCACCGGCGAACACGAAGCGATCGTTCGTCTGTGGCCGCGCCCTCCGCGGGTTGTCATCCTGGGCGCCAACGACGTCGGCGGCAGCAAACAGACCCAGTCCCACACCCGCCGCCAGCTTGAGCACGGCACGGCGCGTGGGCCACGGGTCGGACGCGCTCCGTCGTGGTGTCTCGCTCATCCCGGTTTCCCTCGCCCTGCCTGGTCGCCAGCCGACGGGAGGACTGCTGCGTGGCGGAAGAATCGTCCCGGTGCCCCGCGATGTCAAGACCATCCGCCGTGCCATCCGTGGCCGTGTTTTGGACGTGAACGGCCGCCAACACCGCCCAACTGGCCTCAAGATGGCTGCGGTCTAAACGTGGGCCAGGCGACGGGTTTGGTTGGGTGGCGTCGGGCCGGCTGGTGTCCTCAGGCGGGCTCATAACCCAAAGGTCGCTGGTTCAAATCTGCCGCCTCACTCCCGACTCGCACAGTGCTGTGGAGAACGGAGGCTGCGTCTCGGTCGTGAGTTCGGTGGGGTCCAGTTGAAGGGGGTCAACTCGGGAAACGTGGGTGCTCGTGTCTGGGCGCACGTATGTTTACAACTGGCTCTGTCTGAAAGCGACCGAACCAAGAGCCCGGTCCCGGGCTATCCGATTGACTTTCGGCGCCCCTCCGGTAGCGTATCTGTGCCTCGGGCCAGGAGGGACGCGTCTCGATGATCGCTTCCGCGCGCATGTACGAATGGGCCCCCTCGCTCACTACGGCGTGGCGGCGGCTGCTCGAGTGGGTGGCCGTGCGCTCCCGCGTGGCTCTCGAGATCGTAGAGAGCCGCTCGGTCTCGCTCGACGAGCTATGGGCGCGCGAGGACATGGGGTGCGTGTTCATGTGCGGCTACCCCTACGCCCTCCGCGAGCGGCGCCCGGCGCTGCTGGCGGCGCCGGTGCCCTCACCGCCCCGCTATGGTGGCCGGGCGGTGTACGTCACCGACTTCATCGTCCGCGCGGACAGCAGCTTCCGAACGCTCGGGGACACGTTCCGCGGCCGCATCGCATACTCCACCGAGCACTCTCACTCCGGCTACAACGCCGCGCGTTACCACCTGCTCGGCTACCGGCGGCCCGACCGGCCGGCGCTGTTCGGCGAGGTGAAGGGTCCGTACGTTCGCCAGCGCGCGGTGATCCAGGCGGTGCTCGACGGCGAAGCGGACGTGGCGGCGATCGACGGCTACGCGCACGACCTCCTCCAGCGCCATGACGCGCCGTTGGCGGCACGCCTTCGCGTGCTCGCCACCACGGCGCCGGCCCCGAGCCCGCCGCTCGTCGCCTCGCCGGCCGTGCCGCCGGCAGAGCGGGAGCGTCTCCGTGACGCGCTCCTCGCCGCGCATCAGGCGCCCGAGATGAAGCCGGTGCTTGAGGAGCTCCTGCTGCTCCGGTTCGCTCGGGTCGAGGACTCGGCGTTCGAGCTGTTCCTCGACTGGCAGCGCGCGGCGGAGGCCGCGGGCTACCCCAGGCTCGGGTAGCCGCCGTGCGCACCCGGATCCGCGGTGGCTGGGTCGTCGGCTTCGCGGCCGGGACGCACGCGCTCTACCCTGACGGCGTCGTGGTGTTCGAGGACGACCGGGTGATCCACGTCGGCCACCGCTTCGACGGCCCTGTGGATCGCGAGCTCGATGCGCGCGCCAAGCTCGTCGCTCCCGGCTTCATCGATACCCATGTCCACAGCGGTCATCGCGCCTCGCACCGGCTCATCACCGACGTCGGCCGGCCTGACTACTACGGCCAGCCCTTCCTCGAGATCAGCGTGCCGCGCGAGGGCGCGCGCGTGGGCGGCGACCCGCGCTACCTCCGGCCCGACGACCAGGCGGCCGCCCTGGGCACCGAGCTCCACGCCCGCTTCACGGTCGCCGAGATGCTCCGGAACGGCACCACGACGTTCATGGAGTTCGGCAGTCAGCTTCGCGTCCAGGAAGCGCTCCTCGCCGAAGTGGAACGCCTGGGAATCCGTGCCTACCTCGGCCCCGGCTTCGACTCCGGCCGTTGGGTGGCCGACGAGCGGGGCCGGCTCAAGCGGGTCGTGGACGAGGCGGCGGGCTTCCGGGAGTTCCAGGCCGCCTGCGCTTTCATCCGCCGCGTGGACCGAAGCTGCGACGGACGGGTGCGCGGACTGCTCGTGCCGCGGGAGGCGGAGACCTGCAGCCTGGATCTCCTCCGCGCGACGCGCAAGGCCGCCGACGAGCTTCGCCTGCCGATCACCACCCACGCAGCCTACAGCATCGTCGAGTTCTACGAGATGGTGCGCGAGTTCCGCATGACGCCGATCGAGGTGCTGGAGTCGGTCGGGCTTCTCGGACCCGATCTCATTGTCGGCCACGGCAACCTCACCGCCGACAACCCGCGGCTCAACTATTCCGGCGCGCGCGATCTCGAGCTGATGGGGCGCTCCGGCGCGTCGATCTCGCACTGCCCGGTGAACATCGCGCGACGCGCTCGCGCGCTCGACTCCTGGGAGCGCTACCGGAAGGCGGGGGTCAATATCGCGCTCGGCAGCGACACCTGCCCGCGCGACATGATCATGCAGATGCGCACGGCGTCCTACTTCGGCAAGGTCATGAGCGCGAACCTCAAGGCGGCGACGGCGGCCGACGTCTTCGCGGCCGCGACGCTCGGCGGCGCCCGCGCCCTCGGGCGCGACGACCTCGGGCGCCTGGCGCCAGGCGCCAAGGCGGACATCGTGGTCGTCGACATGACGGGTGGCGGCACGCTGCGCTGGGGGCCCGTGCGCGACCCCGTCAAGAGCCTCGTGGAGTGCGGTATCGGCGACGATGTCGAAACGGTCATCGTCGACGGTGTGGTCCGGATGGAGCGCCGCCGCATCCCCGGTGTCGACGTCGACGACATCCGTCGCCAGTCGCAGGAGGCCGGCGAGGCGGTGTGGTCACGGCTCCAGGAGTGGGACGCGCTGGGCCGCACCGCCGAGCAGATGAGCCCGTGGTCGTTCCCCCTGATGACACGAGACGCGTGATAGGATCGTGGCGCGTGCCGGCAACCCCTTGGGAGAATCTGGGAGGGCGAAGATGAAACCGATGCGGCTGCTCCCCATCGTGGCCGTGGCGCTGTCGATCTCGACGCTGCCGACCTCGACGCTGGGCCAGCACGGAGCCCATGAGGACAAGCTGGGGCGCGTCACCTTCCCCGTCTCCTGCAGCCCCACGGTCCAGAAGCCGTTCGAGCGGGCGGTCGCCCTGCTGCACTCGTTCTGGTACCTGGAGTCGCTCAAGGCCTTCACCGCGATCACCCAGACCGACCCCGACTGCGCCATGGGGTATTGGGGCATCGCCATGAGCCACTGGTACCAGATCTGGTCACCGCCGCGACCGGCGGCGCTGAAGCAAGGCCTGGAGGCCGTCGAGAAGGCGAAGACCCTCGGCGGAAAGACCCAGCGCGAGCGTGACTTCATCGCGGCCGCCGCGGCGTTCTTCACGGATCATGACCGGCTCGATCACCGCACCCGCGCCCTCGCTTACGGAAGGGCCATGGAGCAGGCGTATCTCCGCAGTCCGGCGGACTCCGAGGTCGCCCTCTTCTACGCGCTCGCGCTCCAGGCGATGGCCGATCCGCACGACAAGACCTATGCCCGGCAGCGGAAGTCCGGTGAGATCGCCGACAAGATCTTCGCGGCCGAGCCCGATCATCCGGGGGCCGCGCACTACGTCATCCACGCCTACGACTATCCCGCTCTCGCCCAACTCGGCCGGGGCGCCGCCGATCGCTACGCGAACTTCGCGCCGTCGGTCCCGCACGCCCTGCACATGCCCTCGCACATCTACGTCCTCCTGGGACTGTGGCCCGAGACCATCCAGGGCAACATCGTGGCGGCCAACGCGGAGCGAACGCGTGGCAATCCCGACGACCACATGCACGCGCTCGACTACCTCGTCTACGCTTATTTGCAGCGCGGCGAGGACCGCGAAGCGCTCGGGGTCCTGAGCGAGGGACGCGAGATCATGAGCGGCCTGGCCGCGCGGAAATACGACTCGGGCCGGCACACTGCGGTCTTCGCCATCTCGGCGATGGAGGCCCGGTACGTCCTGGAGCGCGGGCGGTGGGCCGACGCGGCCATCCTCGAGCCGCGCACCAGCCGGTTCCCGTACGCCGACGCTCATATGGTATTCGCGCGCGCGATCGGTGCCGCGCGCGCGGGAAACGCGGCCCAGGCCCGGGCCGACGTCGAGCGACTGGCCGCGTTCCGCGACGCCCTGACGCAGGCCAAGAACGGCTACTGGGCCGAGCAGGTCGAGATCCAGCGTCGCGCGGCCGCCGCCTGGCTGTCCCGCGCCGAGAGCAAGAACGACGAGGCGCTGACGCAGATGCGCTCAGCGGTGGAGCTGGAGGAGTCGACGGAGAAGCACAACATCACGCCGGGCCCCATCGTGACCGTCCGCGAGCTGCTCGGTGACCTGCTGCTCGACCTGCGGCAGCCGGCCCCGGCGCTGCGCGAATACGAGGCGTCGCTTCGCCTGGCCCCGAACCGGTTTCGCGCGTTCTACGGGGCCGCGAAGGCGGCGGAGCTGTCCGGCGACCGCGAAACGGCGAAATCCTACTACGCGAAGCTGGTCTCGGTGGCGGCGGCCGCGAGCGACCGTCCCGAGCTGAAAGAGGCGAAAGCCTTCCTGTCGGCGAAATGATCTGGCCCACACCGGGGACCGAACGGAGAGATGGCATGACAGCTCTGACCGCGCTGCTTGCGCTTGCCGCGGCGCTCCTCACGGCCGCTCCCGCCCTGGCCCAGCCGGCCTACCCGGAGCGGGCCATCGAGATGATCGTGACCTTCCCGCCGGGCGGACCTACCGACACCGCCGCCCGGATCGTGCAGCCCTTCCTCTCGAGCCAGCTCAAGGTTCCGGTCGTTCTCGTGAACAAGGGCGGCGGGGGCGGCGCCGCCGGCATGGATTCCGTCGCCAAGGCGAAGCCCGACGGGTACACCATCGCGGCCACCGTCCGTTCGACGGTGTCGATCACCCCGGCGGTGCAAGCCAACATCCCCTATCGTCTGCAAGATTTCGAGATGATCGGCAGCTACGCGGCCTCCCCGCAGGCTATCGTCGTCAAGAAGGGCGCGCCGTGGCGGACGCTCGAGGAGCTGGTCAATGACGCGAAGAAGAACCCCGGCAAGCTGACCTACGGCTCTGCCGGCCAGGGCACCAACAGCTTCTTCACGATGGAACTCTTCAAGCTGGCCCGCGGGCTCGACATCGCCCACGTGCCGTTCGCCGGCTCAGGTCCGCTGAAGAACGCGATCCTGGGCGGCCACGTGGAGATCGGCGCTATCTCCCTCAGCACGATGATCCCGGTGATGAAGTCGGGTGACGTGGTGGGGCTGGTCATCAGCGGGGACAAGCGGAACCCCGCCGTGCCCGATGTGCCGACGATGGCGGAGAAGGGCGTGGCCGAGGCTTCGTTCAGCACGATCATGGAGATCTACGCGCCGGCCAAGACGCCGAAGCCGGTGGTGGACCGGCTCGCCCAGGCGCTCGGCTCCGTGATGGGAAGCCCCGAGACGATCGCCGCGCTCGAAAAGGCGGGCCTCGAGCCCTATTACAAATCGCCGGAGGCCTCGCGGCGGGAGGCCGAGCGCGAGCGCGACATCGTGACGGAGGCGGCGAAGAAGCTCGGCCTCGTGAAGTAGATGGTGCGCCGCGAGGCGTGGAGCGCGGGCGCGCTCGCGGTGCTGGTCGTCGTCGCGTACATCCACTCGACCCGCCTCGACGTCGGCTCGGTGGCCAGACCGGGCCCGGGCTTCTTTCCGCTGGTCCTGACCGTCGCGCTCGGCGTCGTCGCGGTGGCGCTGCTCCTCGCCAGTACGCGGCGGCGCCACGGAGATCAGCGAGCGGGGGAAGAGGCCGGGCCGGCGAGCGAAGGACCCGGCGCGGAGCCGATCCCGCGCATCCGTCTCGGAAAGCTCGTCGCGACCGTCGGTGCCCTCGCCATCTATCTCGCCCTCTTCGAGCGACTTGGGTTCATCCTGGCGACGATCGGATTCCTCGCGTTCCTCCTCGGCACGCTCGGTGCCTACCGATGGCCGATCGCGATCGCGGCCGGAGTGCTGGTCGCGCTGGCCACCTATCTGGTGTTCGACACCTGGCTCCAAGTCCGTCTGCCGGCGGGCGTTCTCGGTCGCTGGTAGGTGGCCGGGCCCGTGGACGTCCTCGGGAGCCTCGCCTACGGGCTGGCCGTGAGCCTTGCCCCCGCGAACCTCCTCGCCTGCTTGCTCGGAGTGCTCGTGGGCACGCTCATCGGCGTGCTCCCCGGCATCGGGCCGGTGGCGACGATGTCCATCCTGCTGCCGGTCACCTATGCGATGTCGCCCACGGCCTCGATCATCATGCTGGCCGGCATCTACTACGGCGCGATGTACGGCGGCTCGACCACGTCCATCCTCGCCAACATCCCCGGCGAAACGACCTCCGTCGTCACCTGCCTCGACGGCTACCAGATGGCGCGGCAGGGCCGCGCGGGGGCCGCCCTTGGCATTGCCGCCTTCGGCTCGTTCATCGCCGGGACGCTCAGCGTGCTCGGCATCACCCTGCTGGCCCCGCCCCTCTCCGCGGCCGCGCTTCGCTTTGGCCCGCCCGAGATCTTCGCCGTGCTGCTCCTGGGGTTCACCTTGCTGACGCATCTCTCCGGCGGCTCGAAGCTCAAGACGGCGGCGATGGCGCTGCTCGGCATGCTCCTGGGCACCGTCGGCATCGACCCCATCTCGGGCGTGGCGCGCTTCACGTTCGGCACGATCGCACTGAACGATGGCGTCGGCCTGGTCCCGATGATCATGGGACTCTTCGGGGTGAGCGAGGTGCTCCTGAACGTCGAGCGCGAGGTCCAACAGGCGGTCTACCGGGCGCCGATCGCAGGGCTCCTGCCGACGCGCGCCGACTGGAAGGCCTCGGTGGGGCCGATCGGGCGCGGAAGCGTGCTCGGCTTCTTCCTCGGGATCCTGCCGGGCATCGGCGCCATCATTCCGACGTTCGTCGCCTATGGCCTTGAGCGGCGGCTCTCGCGCCACCCGGAGCGGTTCGGGCGCGGGGCGATCGAGGGCGTCGCCGGCCCCGAGGCCGCGAACAACGCGGCCACCGGCGGCGCGATGATCCCGCTGCTCACCCTCGGGGTGGCGCCCAACGTGCCGATGGCAATCTTGCTCGGCGCGTTCCTGATCCACGGCGTCCAGCCCGGGCCCCTCATGATCACCGAGCGCCCCGAGCTCTTCTGGGGTGTCATCGCCAGCATGTACGTCGGTAACGTGATCCTGCTCGTCCTCAACCTCCCGCTGATCGGCCTCTGGGTCCAGCTCCTGCGCATCCCCTACGGGCTGCTCTTCCCGCTGATCCTCCTCTTCTGCGTGATCGGCGTGTGGAGCGAGGCGGGGAACCCCGCGGACCTTGTGGTGCTCCTGGTCTTCGGCGTGGTGGGCTACCTCATGAGGAAGGTCGCCTACGAACCGGCGCCGCTCGTGCTGGCCTTCGTGCTGGGGCGGATGGCCGAGGAGTCGCTGCGGCAGTCCCTTCTGCTCTCGCGAGGCAGCGCGGCCATCCTGGTCACCCGCCCGCTCGCATCGACGCTTCTGACGCTCGCGGTCGCCGCCGCGGTGCTTCCGATTGTTATTCCGCGCGTGCGGGCGCGCGTCGCCGCCCGGCGGGGCGCGTGAGGCCGGCACGAACCGCTTCTCGGGCCGGGGCCAGCCGGCGCCATCGGTTGGCCTCTAGGTTTTTGGACCGATCACTCGATGGGCACCCAGCCCTCCATGTTCGCGGCCATCCGAGTCGGCCCCAATTTGTTTGGGTGAGGCGCGGGCCTCGCGGTATAGAGACCTAAGGGGGTTTCATCAATTCCCGCCGCGGAGGGGAGCGCGACGTCATGAAGGCATGGTGGCCATTGGTCCTTGTCGCCGCACTGCTGGCCGGATGCACGTCGAAGGTGCTGGTGACCATCCCTCCCAAGATCGACCTGCAGCCCTACAAGACCATCGGCATCGTGGAGTTCACGTCCGACGAGACCGGCCGGCTCAATCAATTCGCCACGCAGAAGTTCATGAATGTCGTCCAGGCTTCGCAGCCCAACGTCCGCTTCCTCGAAGTGGCGCCGGCGGATCAGGTCCTCATCACCGCCGTTCACCAGCGCGTGGATCCGGAAGTGATCAAGGGCTGGGGGGCGCGATACAACGTCGAGACGCTCTTCACCGGTGTCTATGAAATTTCGAGCTTGAAGCCACAGGTCACCATCGGCCAGGACATGGCGTCGGTGAAGGCCGGGGTGACCGTGACGATCTCACTGGCCCTGAAGCACTGGGACACCCGGACCGGCGCGATTGTGTGGACGAATTCCCGCCAGGGCCGATGGCCGGTGGCCAGCGTCAAGAAGGGCGCCGGACACCCGGTCTCGGTCAGCGTGAGCGATCCCACCGATCGGTACCCTCAGTTCATGGCCGAGCTCATCAACGTGGTGGCCGATGATTTTCGGACGCACTACGAGTGGAGGCCAGCCCCCAAGCCGTAGAATGGCCCCGGAATCGATGGAACCCTCCGTGACCGTCGTGGTCGTGCCCCGAGAACGGATCAGCTACGCACGTGAGTCCCTCGAGAGTCTCTACGCCCATACCGACGTGCCGTTCCGCTTGGTGTGGGTCGACGCGGGGTCGCCGCCGCGGACCCGCGACTATCTCCGCGACCAGGCGCGCGCGAGACGCTTCGAACTCGTACGGACCGACGACTACCTGTCTCCCAACCAGGCCAGGAACGTCGGGTTGGAACGGGTGACGACCCGGTACGTTGTCTTCATGGACAACGATGTGATCGTCGCACCCGGTTGGCTCGGGCCCCTGGTGCGGTGCGCCGACGAGACCGGGGCCGCGATCGTCGGCCCGCTCAACTGTGAGGGGCCGCCTCTGCATGAGATCATCCACTTCGCCGGCGGCGAATGCGGTATTCGGCAGGAACACGTGGGCGGGCGGATTGAGCGGCACATGGTCGACACGATCGATCGGCAAGGACAGCGACTGGCCGAGGTGCGCGCACAGCTCCGACGTCAGCAGACCTTGGTGGCTGAATTTCACTGTCTGATGGCCCGGACCGACATCTTCGACACCATCGGGCGCTTTGACGAGGCGATGCTCACCGTGCGAGAGAATCTCGACTTCTGCCTCGCCGTAGCCCAGGCCGGTGGAACCATCTACATCGAGCCGGCGTCCGTCATCACCTATCTCGGCTACCAGCCGCTCGCGTGGCGGGACATTCCCTACTACGTGCTGCGTTGGAACGACGCGTGGACGCTCAGCAGCCTGCATCGCTTCCGCGACAAGTGGCGCCTGGCCGAAGACGAATACTTCCAGCGGCAGTATCGGAGCTTGCAGCGGTGGAGACGCGATAACTACTTGGTACGCCCCCTCTTCCGCTGGATTCCTTCCCGACGGATTCGGCGCGTGTTGGAACGGCTGATCACTCCTCTGGAGAGGATCTTCAGTCGTTCGATCGTGACCCGCTACGCACGTCGACAGGCCCGGCTCTCCTGAAGCGGGCCCTCGGTGTCCCGATCGCGTGCGTTGCCGTCCTGGCGCCCGCCGAAGGTCGGGCCGGCCGGCCCCTGGAGACCGAGGACACCGGCACGCTGGAGCCCGGCCGGGTCGAGGTGCAGCTCAGCGGCGACTACGCGAGGAACCCCGACGGCAACGCTGGCGCCCTTGGCAGCACGCTGTCAGTGGGGCTGCTGCCCGGGCTCGAGGCAAGATTCGAATCGTCCTTCCTCGTCATCGATGCCGATGACGCCGACGCCGAGACGGGCATCGCTGACAGCCGGTTGGGGGTCAAATACCGCCTGCTCGACGAGACCGACACGTGGCCGGCGGCGCTGGTGGCTATGGCTGTGCGGCTACCGACCGGCGACGACCGTCGCGGGCTCGGCGAAGCGGGCATTGGCGTGGGCGTGCTGGGCGCCATCAGCAAAGCGTTCGGGCCGATCACGTTGACGGGGAACGTCGCCTACACCTTCGCCACCTCCGACCGGGACATGGATTTCTGGACTCTGGCCAGCTCGGTCGAGTACCGAATGACCGAGGCGTGGGTCCTCGTGGGCGAGCTCGTGGCCAGGCTGGGGATGGCGCGTGCCCCGAACACCGCTGTGTTTCGAACGGGCACGGTCTATGCCGTGAGCGACCGCATCCGACTCGACGGCGCCGTGGGCGTCGGCCTCACGCGTGAGAGCCCCGACGCGCTGGTGACCGTCGGGGTGACGTTCGGGCTCTACTGAATCGCTACCAGAACTCGCGGGACGCCAGCCGGGCCCCCTCGGCCAGACTCCCGAGTTTGGCCCACACGATGTCGGGATCCACGGCGGCCTGACCGACCCAGGTCCCGAAGCCGCAATCCGTCCCCGCGATGACGTTCTCGCGACCGACCAGGCGCGCGTACCGGGCGATGCGCTCGGCGACGAGCTCGGGGTGCTCGATGAAGTTGGTGGTCGAGTCGAGGACGCCGGGAATGATGAGCTTGCCTTCCGGCAGCTTGATCCGCTCGAACACCCGCCACTCGTGAGCGTGGCGCGGATTGGCGGCTTCGAAGGAGATGCCGCTGGGCCGGGCTGTGAAGACGATATCCAGAATGTCGGCCAGCGGCACGTCGTAGTGGTGCGGGCCCTCGTAGTTGCCCCAGCAGAGGTGCAACCGCAACCGGTCGGGTGGGATGCCGGCGACCGCGTGATTGAGCGCCTCCACGTGCAGGCGCGCCATCGTGCGGAACTCGGTCAGGCTCAGGCCGGCGAACTGGATGTGGCGGCCCATGGCCAGGTCCGGGCAGTCGATCTGCAGCACGAACCCGGCTCGGGCGACCGTCTCGTACTCCTGCTTCATCGCGTCGGCGATGGCGGCCAGGTACGCGTCGTGAGTCCCGTAGTGGTCGTCGCGGAAGAACAGGGAGATGACCCCGGGGGAAGCCGCCGTCAGGAATCCCTCTTCGGCCTTGACGTCGGCCAGCGCCGCCCGGAGGTTGTCGGTGTCGGCCTGGGCCGCTCGGGGATCGCGCACGCTGATGGGGCCCGTGCAGGCCGGTGTCTTGCGCCGCGCGCGTCCGGGATCGCCGAACACGCGCCGGGCCATCCCGGGGAAGTCCACCAGATCCTGATACTGCAGCGCCTGGCTGGCGCCGCCGAAGCCGCTGAGGCGGTCCTTGATATACGTGGCGTAACTGGGCTTGCTCTGCTCGCCGTCGTTGATGATGTCGACGCCGGCTGATGCCTGCTTGCGCGCCACGTCCGCCACCGCCGACCGGATCTGCGCGCTCAGGGCCGACGGATCGACCGGCACGCCTTCCTCTTTGGCGAACATCGCCCGGACCAGGTCGTCCGGCCGAGGCAGACTACCGGTGTGCGTCGTGAGGAACCGCTCGGTGCTGCGCTTCATCGGCGTCGCGGTCGCCCCAGAGTCCGGCCGAACTGGAGCGGCCGGCCATTGGCCCGGTACACCTTCTGCACCTTGGACACGGTCAGGATCGGCATACGGGAAGTGGCCGAAGCATAGTGCGCGGGCGGAAGGCCGTCAACGAACGTGCTGCCCTGGGCGTTCGGCGGCCAGCCGGCTCCTCCGCGCTGCCGGGGCCGACCGAGGAAGCGCGCCGGTTGACCGTCCTCTATTACGGCAGCGCGAGCGACTCGGCGGCGCTCAGTTCCCGACGGTGACCGTTCGGGTCGCCGTCCCGGTCTTGCCGGTGGCGTCGCGGACCGTGCCGGTGATGGTGTGCGATCCATTGGCGACGGTCCGGCTGTCCCAGGGCAGCGTCAGGTGCGTCGCTGACGAAGTCTGGGTGACCACAGTGCGGCCGCCGACGCTCAGGGTGAAGGTGTTGGAGGCCCCGCTCTGCCCCTCGACCCAGACGTGGGCCCACACCGTGCCGCTGACCGTCGCCCCCTGAGCGGGCGTGGTGAAGGTTACTTTGAGGGTTGGCGCCGCCGAATTGTTCACGGTCACCGCGCGGCTCGTCGTCGCTGTCCGGCTCGCCGGGTCCCTGACGTCGAGTCTGAGCGCATGGGACCCGTTGGGCACGGACGCGGTGTTCCAGTTGAACGACATCGTCGTGCCGCTGGTGCCACCGGAGAAAACCTGAGTGCCGTCCACCCGCAAGGTGAACGTGGTCGTGCCTGGTGCGGCGCCGCTGACCGCCATGCCGATCGGTTGGACCCCGCTCACGGTGGCCCCGGCGGCGGGGCTCGTCATTGAGGCGGTGAGCGCGGTTTGCGTCGTGTTGGACACGATCACCGGAAACGCGATCCCAGCAATCACGGCGTTGGACTCGGGGTCCCGAACGACGAAGCTCACCGAGTGCTTCCCATTCGCCACCGTTTGCGTGTTCCAGCTGGCGCTGGCCGTGCCGGCGCTGACGGTCTGGCCGAAGATCCTGGTGCTGTCGATGAACAACTCGTAGGTGAGCGGCGCGTTGGCCAGCCCGGCCGCCATGCCGACGGTCACGGTGCCACTGACGTTCTGGCCGTACAACAGCGTCGGGAGGGCGGCCCGGATCGGCGTCGCCGCGCCCGTGAACGATGTGACGTTGCCCGGGTGCGCCGCAGAGCCAGTGATCGTGAAGCCGGCGCCGTAGGCTCCCAATGGCGCCCGCAGCATGGCGTTGGCGAACCCCTCCCACGGCTGGTTCCCGCGTGCCGGGAAAGAAACAATCCCGCGACGAGCATTTGGTTCCCCGGCGTCCGGCCGGAATTGGCCCCACCCGCTCCCCCCGGGCCCGGTGAACTCGACGTCGATCTGGTCACTC
This sequence comes from Candidatus Rokuibacteriota bacterium, assembly GCA_050731755.1. Lineage (GTDB taxonomy): Bacteria > Methylomirabilota > Methylomirabilia > Rokubacteriales > CSP1-6 > JBOHPP01. Next base: position 24,779 of record JBOHPP010000144.1, read on the forward strand.
CCCTCTGTCGGCGTCACCCTGATGAGGCCGTACCCGGTGACATGTCCGAAGTCCCACTCATCGTCAGGCGGGTGGGCACGGCCCGATGAGGTGTAGGCCGACCACGCAAAGCTGAGGACCTGGGTCTGGGCAGACGCGACGGGGGCAAAGGCGAAGATGAGCAGTGCAGTGAGGGCGCATCTCAAGATAATCATCAGGTTCGATCGCTAGCACATTCGGTGCCTGCGAGACGCCGTGGCAATTCACCGGAATTACGGCCGGTTGGCCAACGCCGGGCCGCGTCCCCGTGGGGAGCGCCTTGCAGGACCCCTGGCGGCGGTTGCATCCTCTTGAACTCCACCCGGCTCCCGGCTAGGCTTGCGCCGATTCCTGGATTGGAGGACGCTGCCATGCCCGCACGCTTCACGCCGCTCGCCGCCGGCCCGCTGGTGTCCGCCCTCCTCGCGGTCGTGGGGACGGCCTTGTTCATCGCCGGGGATCTCCTCGGCCCCACCGCGCTCCGACCGATCGGCGGTTGCCTGGCGCTGGGGGGCTACGTGGCGCTCGTGATCATCCATCGACCCGCGAGGCCACGGTCGGAGTCGGACGCCGAGCCACGAGGGCAGGGAGCGCGTCATGTCGCCTGAGTACACGTACTGGGATGAAAAGCGGAGAGCGCGGGTCGGCCGCACCTACGTGCTGATGGTGCTGGGCGGACTGGTCGTCGGGCTCGCCGCCGGCGGCGTGGGCGCCTGGCTATGGCTCAAGCCGAGCGATCTGCGGGCGAGGCTGGAGGGCGTCGAGGCGCGGATCGGTGCCGTCGAAAGCGGCTGGCCCGAGCGGTTCAATGCGCTCGAGAGCAAGATCCAGAAGCTCAGGGTGGAGATGGCCATCGTGGGCCGTCGCGCGGAAGAGTTCGCGCGGCTCATCGCCGAGATGCGGGCGGCTACGCCGAGCGCCGCCGCCCGGCGGCCTCGCCCGGAGCGCGAGGGGGCGCCCGCGGCGCCCGCTGCTGCTCCTGCTGCTCTGCGGCTGAGCGGAGTGATCAACAGCCAGGGCACGCGCGCGGCCCTGCTGGAGGACGGGCGGGACCACGCCTACGTGGTACAGGTGGGAGGCGCGCTGCCCGAGGGACGCGTGGTCGACATCAGCGACGACGCGGTGGTGATCGAGACCATCTCCGGCCGGAGCGTCACCATCCGGCTGCCCCAGTAGGCTGGCCCGCACGCGACGACTCGCGGGAGGCGGTGCCCGCCCGAACGGCAGGCACCGCCGACGCGATGAGCTAGCGCCGCCAGTACCGCTGCACGCCGAAGCTCAGGGCGAGCAGCCAGGCGGCGGCGCCGATGACGAACCACATCAGGCCGATGACCAGGTCGGTGGTGAGCGCCAGGCGCTCGATGTGGGGCCAGAGCCACCAGAGACCCGAGATCAGGCCCCCCAGCCAGACCACCATCATGAGCGCCCACAGGATCGCCATGATTTAAGTTGGAAGGGGCAGCGGCCGCCCCCTCCAAACCTTGATACTGGAGGGGGCAGCGGCCACCCCCTCCAGACCTCCCCCTTTCGCGCGAGTTGCGACCGCCGTTCTCACGGACAAAGGATCTTCCAGTTCTTGCACAGCTCGCCGGGTAGCACCGTGATGGCCCAGTAGCCGACGCCACCGAAGCCGGTGACCACGGTGATCCACAGCAGCCCGGTGTTGAGCCGGCTCACCTTGAATCCGTCGG
>JBOHPP010000145.1:0-7322 GCA_050731755.1 Candidatus Rokuibacteriota bacterium
TCGTCACACCGTCCTGTCCCGGCCACGTCGTCGAGGCCGTCGGCGGCGTCCGCACCAGCCAGCGGCTCGAGCACCCCATCGCGCTGGAGGCGGGAGCGCCGTATCTCATGCGCTGCGATCGCGTGGACTTCGAGCCCGGCGGCGAAGCGCGCCCGCATGGTCACCGCGGCGGAGGGATCCGCTGTCTGGTGGCGGGTCGCCTGGAGGTGCGGATCGCGGGCCGGCCGGGGCGCGTCATGCAACCGGGCGATGCCTGGTTCGAGAGCGGCGTGGAGCCGGTGCACGCGATCGCCTCGCCTGGTGAGCCTACGAGCTTCCTGCGCGTGTCGATCCTGCCTCGGGCGATTCGGGGGCAGTCGTCGATCGTCTACGTCAACCCCGCCGATGCGGGCGTGAAGCCTCGACGCTACACCGTCTACGTGGACGAGCCCATCGAGATCGCGTAGAGCGGTCCGGGAACGCGATGACACGGAGCCGCGGCGCCGCGCTGCCACCCGAGCTGGTCGAGCGCCTTTCCCAGCGCGACCTCCACCGGCACCTCGGCGTGGGGCTGCCGTTCGTGACCGTGGACGCCGACGGCCGGCCGCATCCGATGCTGCTGTCCTACCTGGAGCTGCGGGCCTACGATCCGGGCACGCTCGGCCTCGTCATCCTGGCCCGGAGCCGCAGCGCGGGCAACCTCCAGGCGCGGGGCGCTGGCACGCTGCTGTTGATCGAGCCCGACACGATCGTCTACGTGAAGACGCGGGCCCTGGACGGCCCGCTGCCGGTGGCGGGCGGCGAGGCATTCGGTCTCGGCTATTTCCTGCTCGGGGTCGAGGACGTCCTGGAGGACGCGGCCACCGAGTGGGAAGGCGGCATGCGGATCACCGGGGCGGTCCGCTATCACCCGACGCCGACCCTCGAGGAGCCCTGGGCCCGCGCCACAATAGCCGCGCTGGCCGCGCCGCGGGCGCGGGCCTGATCGCAGACCTACTCGCGCTCTTCGGACTCCTTGTAGGTGCCCACGATCACGTCGACTTCCGTCTCCTTACCCTCGCGCCAGAGCTTCATGCGGATCCGCTTGCCCACCGGCGCGGAGGCCACCAGGCGCTGCAGATCGCGCGGGCCGTCGAGGGGCGTGCCGTCGAGGGCCAGGACCACGTCGTTGGCACGGACCCCGCCCTTCTCAGCGGGCTCGCCGGGCATGACCGACCGGATCAGCACGCCTCGCGGCTCGGCCAGCTTGAGTCGCGGCAGGTCGTCCTCGGCCACGTCGGCAATCGACACGCCGAGCCAGCCCCACTCGACCTTTCCCTTGGCCAGCAGCTGCGGCTGGAGCATCTGGACGAGATTGGACGGGATGGCGAATCCGATCGACCCGTTACGGGCCGCCATGCTGTTGACGCCGATCACCTCGCCGGCCATGTTCACGAGCGGACCGCCGGAGTTGCCAGGGTTGATGGCGGCGTCGGTCTGGATGAAGTCGAAGCCGGGCGCCGCCACCGTGAGGGGCGACCCTTTGCGGCTGACGATGCCGAACGACACGCTGTGCTCGAGACCGAAGGGGTGACCGAGGGCCAGCACGAACTCGCCGACCCGCACGCGATTGGAGTCGCCGAAGGACAGCGTGGGCAGGCCGCGGACGCCGTCGATGCGGAGCAAGGCGAGATCGACCCGATTGTCGCGGCCGATGACCTTGGCGGTGAAGCGGCGGCCGTCGAACAATCGCACCTCGACCGAGGGCACGCCGCTCACGACGTGAGCATTGGTGACGATCACCCCCTGCGGATCGATGATGAACCCCGAGCCCTGGGTGCGCCGTGGCTCCTGAGGCTCCGCCGGCGACTTGTCCGCCGGCACGTCGCGCCGCGATCTCACATGCACGATGCCCGGCTTGAGGCGCTCGGCCAGGCTCGCCAGCAGGTCGTTGAAGCGCGCCAGCTCCGGAGCCACCGATGACGCCGCCGCCGGCGGAGCCGGCGCGGCTGGAGGCGCCAGCGTCGAGCAGCCGGCGATGAGAGCGACGGACAGGAAAGCGCCCAGGGACTTGCAGAGGGACGAGCGACGCATAACGGACCTCCTTACGCGACCGGTCCGAGAGTATAGCGCGTCACGGGCCCTGGCGGATATCGGCGGGCGGCCGTGTACCAGCCGGTACAAGGACGCATTCCCCGGTGCCGGTGCCGCAGACGATCAGCGGCGGGACGTGGACGTCGCCGCCGGTGAGGCGCTGCTCCCAATGGCCGGGTACGTGGAGCAGTCCGGCCGGCGCGGGGACGTAACGGTCGGGGACCCAGACCCGGTCGGGCCGCCTGACCTCGGGGGCGGGCGCGGCGGGCAGCGGGCGCGTCACGGCCTGCTCGAGCCGGTCGAGGACACGCGCGCCCGGCGTGGTGCCGGCCAGAGGGAAGGCCAGCCACGCCATCACCAGCGCCCGAGCGCCCCATCTCGCGCCCACCATCACGGCTCCACTGTACCGCCGGGGGCAATCCCGTGCGAGCCGCGCCCCGGAACCGATCCGCTCTACCGGGTGGCCTCGCGGACGAGATGGCCCAGTTCGGGAATGATGAGTTTTTCGAGGGCCAGCCGGCAGGCGTTCGGCGAGCCGGGCAGCGAGACGACGATGCGTCGCTGGTACACGCCGAGCTGAGCGCGCGAGAGCATCGCCGCCGGGCCGATCTCCTGGTAGGAGAGCATCCGGAACAGCTCGCCGAAGCCGGGCAAGCGCTTGTCCAGCAGCGCCTCCACCGCTTCGAACGTGGAATCGCGGGCGGTGAGGCCGGTCCCGCCAGTGAGGATGACGGCCTGCACGCCGGGATCGGCCGTGGCCTTGCGGACGACCTCCTGGACCTGGTCGGGCTCGTCGCGCACGATGGCCGAGCCGGCCACGTGATGCCCGGCCGCGCCCAGCAGCTCGCGAATCAACGCGCCACTCGAGTCGGTCTCCGGCGTCTTGGTGTCCGAGATGGTGAGCACGACGCAGCCGATCGACCGGGGGGCGTGCGCCTTGTGCTCGTCGGGCGTCGACGGCGCGGCGCTCATGGCGCCGAGCGGCCATTCGCGTAGGCGCGATCGAGAACCTCCACGAGGTGCAGCACGCGCGGGGCCGCCGCCTGGCCGCCCAAACCGGTTTGGATCTGCAAGATGCAGCCCGGGTTGGCGGTCACGACGGCCTCGGCGCCGGTAGCCAGGACATGGCGCACCTTGCGGCGCAGCAGGCGCTCGGCCATCTCGGGCTGCGTAAGGTTGTAGATTCCGGCCGAGCCGCAGCACCAATCCGACTCCTTCAGCTCCACCACGATGAGGCCGGGAATCTGCCCGAGAAGCGCGCGCGGCTGGGTCCGGATCTTCTGGCCGTGCACCACGTGACACGGGTCGTGATAGGTCACCGTCATGGGGACGGCCTGCAACGGCCCGCGCAGGGGCTCGCGCGCGAGCAGCTCGGCGATGTCCTGGACCAGGCGCGCGAAGCTGCGGGCGCGTGACGCATACGCTGGATCGTGCGCGAGCAACATGCCGTAGTTCTTCATGTGAGCGCCGCAGCCCGACGTGTTGACGACGATGGCGTCAACCTCCACGCGCTCGAAGACGTCGATCAGGCGCCGGGCCATGGCCACCGCCCGCTCGTGATCGCCGCCGTGGGCGTTGAGCGCGCCGCAGCAGCCCTGAGCCTCCGGCACGATCACCTCCCAGCCGTTCTTGGCCAGGACACGCGCCGTAGCCCGGTTGTGAGCGCCGAAGACGACCGACTGCACGCAGCCAGTCAGGAGCGCCACGCGCCCGCGCCGAGTGCCTTCCGCCGGGATGAGGGGTGGGAGCGGTGCCTGATCGCTTCTCGGCGGCAGCGGCGGCAACAACTTTTCCCAGACGCGCAGCGTGCCGGGCAGCCAGCGCACGAGGCCGCTGCGGCGCAGCATTGCCTGCAGCCTGCTCGTCTGGTAGAGGCGGAGCCCCGCCGCGGCCAAGCGCAGCATCGTCGGGTGCCCGAGGAGCAGGCTAAAGTTCACCCAGCGGAACAGGCGCCGTAGCGGTCCGCCCGGCCGCTGGCGCTCGATCTCCGCGCGGGCCGCCTCGATGAGCTGGCCGTACGGCACCCCGGCCGGGCACACCGTCTCGCACGCGCGGCAGTCCAGACAGAGCGAGAGGTGCTGGACCACCGAGTCGCTCATCGCCACGCGCCCTTCGGCGAGGGACTTGACGAGGAAGATCCGGCCGCGGGGCGAGTCCATCTCGGTGCCCAGCTCGGCGAAGGTCGGGCAGGACGCCAGGCAGAGGCCGCAGTGCACGCACTGGTTGACGCCCTCGACGGAGAGATCGTGAAGCCTGAGCGGCCCCGCGGGCCGCGTCGGCTGGTCGGAGGCGACGTGCGCCATGGTCCGGGGTCAGACCCCGGCCACGAAGCGGCCGGGATTCAGGATGTTGAGCGGGTCCAGCTCGGCCTTGATCCGCGCCATGATGCGACCGGCGGCGCCCGCGTCGTCCCACACGGGAACCTCCGCCTTCACGGCCAGCGGCGCCCACACGAGGTTCGCGTGGCCCCCGGCCGCGCGCGCCATGCTCCGCCACTCCGCGAGCACAGCGGCGATGGGACCGGGCTCGGACTGCTGCCGCGGTGAGAAGAGGGCGGCCGTCAGCACCCCGACGCCGGCGTGGGCGCTCCACGCGCTCACCAATCCGCGCTGCCGGGCGGCGTTGGTCCCCTGCTCGATCGTTTCCGCCACGGTCGCCGGCAGTACCGTCAGCCGCATGAGCGCCATCGGGCTTTCGAAGGCGGCGCGGGGCGCCGCCGCCAGCCGCGGCCACATCTCAGGCTCGAGCGTCGTGGGACTCTGGCCGCCGAACGGCGCGACCAATCGGCCCAGCTCTTCGCACTGCCAGGCGACCTGCTCGGGCAGACCGTCGAACCCGATGACGAGAGCCGGCGTCGGTCCCAGGCCCAGGGCGCGGCTCGACTCGGCATCCAGCAAATCGAGGGCCGAGGGGATGAGATCGGACCCCATGACGGCCCGCGCGGCGGCCCCCGCATCCTTCACGCGCTCGAAGTGGACGGCGACCAGCCGCTCGTCGTCGGGCACGGGACGCAGCTTGACCGTGACCTCCACGATGATCCCGAGTGTACCGTACGAGCCCACGAAGAGCTTCGGCAGGTCGTAGCCGGCGACGTTCTTGACGACCTTGCCCCCGCCTCGCACGATGGCGCCCTCGCCCGTGACCACGGTGACCCCGATCAGCAGGTCGCGCGCGGTGCCGTAGAGATGGCGGCGCGGGCCTGAGGCGTTCGCGGCGATCACGCCGCCGAGTGTGGCCCGCTCGGGCTCGGCGGGATCGAGGGACAGCCACTGGCCGTGGCGCCGCAGCGCCGACTGCAAGGCGGCGATGGTAAAGCCCGCCTCCGCAGTCGCCGTGAGATCCCCCGGCTCGTGCTCGACGAGCCGGGCCATTCGTGCCAGGCCCAGCACCAGGCCACCGCGCCGGGAGGGCGTGCCGACCGCCGCCGCCGTCCCGCCGCCCCAGGCGGCCACGGGGACGCCCGCGCTGCCGGCGACCTCGATGACGCCGCGGACCTCGTCGATCGAGCCCGGGAAGACCGCCGCCTCCGGCGTCCGGCCTTCCACGACGTAAGGACCGAGCTCGACATCGGTGAGCACGTTGGCGGGACCGACGATGGAACGGAGCTTGTCGAGCAGTGCCGCCTCCTCGGCCCCGGGACGTCCCGGCTAGAAGCGCTGGGCGAGACCCTTCTCTTCGATAGGATGCGGGCGATAGGCGATGGGACCCGCCTCGCCGCAGGACTTCCGGGTGGGGAAGATCTTGCCCGGGTTGCAGCGCCCGGTGGGGTTGAAGGCCCGCTTGAGCCGCTGCATGAAGTCGAGGTCGGCGACCGAGAAGATGAAGGGCATGAAGTCCACCTTCTCCAGCCCGATGCCGTGCTCGCCCGAGATCGAGCCGCCCACCTCGGCGCAGAGCTTCATGATAGCCGCGCCGGCCTCCATCACCCGCGCCTCCTCGCCCGGGATCCGCGGGTCATAGAGGATGTTCGGATGCAGGTTGCCGTCGCCGGCGTGGAAGACGTTGCCGACGCGCAGGCCGTGGGCGGCCACGATCTCGTTCACCCGGCTCAGCACGTACGGCAGCTTCGTCCTGGGAATGACGCCGTCCATCACCATGTACGCCGGCGACACGCGCCCGTAGGCGCCGAAGGCTGACTTCCGCCCCTTCCAGAGGAGCTGGCGTTCGGTCTCGTCCCGGGCCGTCCGCACCTCGCGCGCGCCGCTGTCCCGGCACGCCTCGATGATGCGCGCGGTCTGGACCTCCATGCCCCGCGACAGACCGTCCAGCTCCACCAGCAGCGCCGCCGCCGCGTCGCGCGGATAGCCGCAGCCGAACGCATCCTCCACCGCCTGGATCGTGAGCTGGTCGATCATCTCCACGGCGGCCGGCACCAGCCCGCGGGCGATGACCGCCGACACAGCGGCCGAGGCCTGCTCGATGCGATCGAAGACGGCGAGCACCGTCTTGACAGCCTGGGGCTTGCGGAGCAGGCGCACCACGATCTTGGTCGCGATGCCGAACGTGCCCTCGGAGCCGACGAAGACGCCGGCCAGGTCGTAGCCCAGCGCCTCGCGGGTCCGGCCGCCGAGCCAGACGATTTCGCCATCGGGCATGACCACCTCGAGCCCCAAGACGTGGTTGACGGTGACGCCGTACTTGAGCGTGTGAGGCCCGCCCGAGTTGTTGGCGACGTTGCCCCCGATCGTGCAGGCCTGCTGGCTGGACGGGTCGGGCGCGAAATAGTAGCCCTGTGGCCCCACCGCCCACGACAGGTGCAGGTTCACGAGCCCCGGCTCGACCACCGCGATCTGGTTGTCGTAGTCCACCTCCAGCACCCGGTTCATCCGCATCAGCGAGATGACGATGCCGCCCTCGGCCGGCAGACAGCCGCCCGAGAGTCCCGTGCCGGCCCCGCGCGCGACGAAGGGCAGCTCTTCGCGGTGGGCGAGTCTGACGACGGCGGCGACGTGCTCGGCGGTGGTGGGAAAGACGACGAAGTCGGCCAGCGCTCGGAACAGCGTGAGGCCATCGGACTCGTACACCAGCAGCTCGTCAGGGTCGCTGAGCACCGCCCCGCGGCCGACGATGGCCTCGAGCTCCCGCCGAAGCTCGCGTTTCCGGGTGTCCGTCAGGGGGGCCATGACGCTTCGAATTATACCGTAGAGTTGGAGGGGGCAGCGGCCGCCCCCTCCAAACCTCCCCGTTCAGTTGGCGGCCGCACACGCCCCCTCCAAACCTCCCCGTTCAGTTGGCGGCCGCACACGCCCCCTCCAAACCTCCCCGTTCAG
>JBOHPP010000146.1:0-21428 GCA_050731755.1 Candidatus Rokuibacteriota bacterium
GGGCCGAACCGTGCGCCGCGCGATGGCCGTGCGCGGCGTGATGGCCGTGGGCGGCGCGGCCGCCGGCGGTAGCCGCCGCACGAGAACCCAACCGTGGGTGCGGAGCTGGCTGTTGTTGCGCTCCCTCCGCTCCTTGCCCTTCGATTTGGCCCGACGTGTCCTCCGATCGAGAACGACCTCCACTTGCGGGTTCTGCGCGAACGCCTGCTTGAGGAAGGCGTACCGCTCCGGATGATTACGCGAGATGATCAGGAGCAGCGTGGCCATAGCCGATACGTTACCGCAGCCTAGCCTCGCGTAACGAATCTTCTCGGCAATAGCTCCACACCGCCGGCGACACGCGCTGGCCAGCGCGTTCGGTGCCGCCGGGCGCGTCAGAAACCGTGCCCGGACCCGTTCGCCTCACCCTTATACTGAAAGTGCCGACAGCCCGCAGACGATTTTGGTGGAGGAGGGGCATTTGATGAAGCCTGCTGGGGCGGCACTGCTCACTCTCGGTTGTCTGCTTCTGCTGTTGCCCGGCCTCGCTGCCGCAGAACCGTACATCGCCGCCTACGCCGGGCTGGCGATCATGCAGGACAAGGACCTGAAGATCGCACAGGACGTCGCCGGCGTCCCCGGCGCCGAGCTCGAGGGAACGCTGAAGGGCGTCGAGTTCGACCGGTCCACGGTCTTCGGCGCCAAGGTGGGGTACTTCTTCAATCGGAGGCTATTCGGAGGCAACCTCGGCTTCGAGTACGAGGTCTATCACTTCCGGCCCGACATTAATGGTCAAACGATCGACTTTTCGGGAACGGTTGGAGGGGTTTCGTTCGACGGGCCCTCCAATCTCAATAAGGCGGACATCTCGGTCATCGCCGGCGGGCTCAATTTCCTCTATCGGATCCCGTTGGCCAGAAGTCGACGATTCCCGCGGGGCCAGGTCCAGCCGTATGTTGGCGTGGGCGGCAGTGTTTTCCTCGCCGAGTTCGAGACAACCTCGATCCTCGACGAGAACGAAGGCGTGGACGACACCGACCTACGCCCGGGCCTGCAGGGCCTGGCCGGTCTGAAGTTGTTCTTGTCAAGGAACGTCGCCCTCTTCCTCGAGTACAAGTACATCCACACCGCGACGTTCGAATTCAAGCTCCAAGCTTCGGGGACGTTCGCCGGGTTGCCGAACGCGACGGAGACGACGACGTTGCGCGGTAGCCTCACCGGGCACCATTTCAACGCCGGCCTCGCCCTGCACTTCTAGCCGTCCACGATAACGACGAAGGGCCGGGACACTTTTCCCGGCCCTTCCGTGCTGCGCGTACCTGGAGCCGCTAAGCGACGTTGGTGGAGGGTAAGGGATTCGAACCCTCGACCTCGGCGTTGCGAACGCCGCGCTCTCCCAACTGAGCTAACCCCCCGAAGGTCAAACGCCCGTATTCTACACGCCGGCTCCAGCGCCGCCAATCAGCGGTCGGCGCGGGCGCCCTCCTTGCCGAAGTTGGCGAAGAGCGGACCCAGCAGGTCCATGGGCAGCGGGAAGAAGGTCGTCGTGTTCCGCTCGGAGGCGATCTCCCGCATGGTCTGCAGGTAGCGTAGCTGGACGGCCACCGGGTAGCGGGTCAGCACCTCGGCGGCCTCGGACAGCTTGGCCGCCGCCTGGAACTCGCCGTCGGCGTTGATGACCTTGGCCCGCCGCTCGCGCTCGGCCTCGGCCTGCTTGGCCATGGCCCGCTGCATGTCCTGGGGCAGGTCGATGTGCTTGACCTCGACGTTCGTGACCTTCACGCCCCAGGGGTCGGTGTGCTCGTCGATGATGCGCTGCAGCTGCTGGTTGATCTTGTCGCGGGACGACAGGAGATCGTCGAGCTCCGCCTGGCCCAGCACGGAGCGCAGGGTGGTTTGGGACATCTGAGAGGTCGCGTAGAGATAGTCCTCCACGGAGATGATGGCGCGCTCGGCGTCGACCACCCGGAAGTAGATGACGGCGTTCACCTTGATGGAGACATTGTCGCGCGTGATGACGTCCTGCGGGGGGACGTCCATGGCGACGGTGCGCAGGCTCACCTTGACCATCTTGTCGATCACCGGCACCAGCAGCACCAGCCCCGGGCCGTTGCCGGTGCCCCCGGGGTTGAGGATCGACTTGGCCGCCCGACCCAGACGGAAGATCACGGCCCGCTCGTACTCGCGCAGGATCTTGACGAACGAGGCCACGAAGAGGAGCGCCGCGCCGAGGACGACGATCACTACCAACAGATCCATGCTGATCATGGTGCGCCTCCGGAATTGCCGGCCTTGATGACTTTCAACGTGAGCCCGTCGATCCCGACGACGCGCACCAGCGCGCCGTCGTCAACCGGCTCGCCCTCGGCAACGGCCCGCCAGATCTCCCCCTGAACGGAGATCTGACCCTCGGGCGCCAGCGGTCCCCGCGCCTTGCCGGTCTGGCCGATGAGGCCCGAGCTGTCCAGGAGGGGCCGGCGGCCCAGGGCCTGCACGCCGGCCGTCACCACGAACAGGAACAGCCCTGCGGTGGTGCCCACGGTGGCGATGAGCACCCACCAGGAGATGCGAAACCCCAGCTCGGGCGCTTCGAACAGCATGAGCGAGCCCAGCCCCATCGCCACCACGCCGCCGATGCCGAGGATGCCGTGGCTCACGATCTTGATCTCGGCGACCAGCAGCCCGATGCCCAGGAGGATGAGCAGGAGCCCGGCGTAGTTGATCGGCAGGCTCTGAAAGGCGAAGAAGGCCAGGATGAGGGAGATGGCGCCGATGACGCCGGGAAAGATGGCTCCTGGGTTGTAGAGCTCGGCCAGCAGGCCGATCATGCCCAGCATCATGAGGACGTAGGCCACGTTGGGATCGGTGATGACACTGAGAATGCGGTCGCGGAAGCCGACCTCGATCGCCTTGATGGTCGCGCCGCGGGTGGCCAGAGTCATCGGCCCCCGCGGGGTCTTCACCACCCGGCCGTCGATCTTGCCGAGCAGGTCGGGCACGGAGTCGGCGAGGAGGTCGACGACCTTGAGGCGTACGGCCTCCCGCTCGGTGACCGAGACCGACTGCCGCACGGCCTTCTCCGCCCAGTCGGCGTTGCGCCCCCGCTCGAGGGCCACCGTCCGGATGAAGGCGGCGGCATCGTTCTCGATCTTCTTCAGGCTCTCCTTGTCGGCGCCGCCGCCCAGCGCCACGGGGTGGGCGGCGCCGATGTTCGTGGCCGGGGCCATGGCCGCGACGTGAGCGGCCATCGTGATGAACACTCCGGCCGAGGCGGCGCGGGCGCCGGTGGGCGCGACGTAGACGATCACCGGCACCGGCGAGTTCAACATGCGCTGCACGATGGCGCGCATCGAGCGCTCGAGCCCGCCCGGCGTGTCGAGCTCGATGATCAGCGCCTGGCTGCCCTCGGCCTGGGCCCGGTCGATGGCGGTGCCGATCAGGCGGAGCGTGATCGGGCTGATGACACCTTCGATTTTGATCGATGACACGGGCGCCGCCGCCACGGGGACGGCGACGGCCAGGAGCGAGAGCAGGCCGGCCAGGGTGACGGCCAGACGCGTCATTTGTAGCGGGGACCGCGGGCCCGGCTCAAACCGTGGGTGGGCTGCTCTAGGTGCCCAAAGCTTCATTTGTCCAGCGCCATGACGCTCACGAGCTCGAACATGAGGTTGGCGGCCAGCAGGGCCGTCACCTGGCCGGGCCCGTCGTAGGGCGGCGACACCTCGACGACGTCGGCGCCGACGAGGCTCAAGCCGGCCAGCGCCCGGACGAGCGACACCGCCTCGTAGGACGTCAGCCCGCCGACCTCCGGCGTGCCGGTGGCCGGCGCATAGGCCGGATCCACGGCGTCGATGTCGAACGAGCAATAGACGGGAGCGCCGCGCAGCCGGCCGAGCCGGCCGGCCACCCAGGCGATCCCGTGCTCCTTCACCGCCTCGATCCGGATCACTTCGATCCCGTGCTGGTCGTGCAGGGCGAAGTCCTCCGGGCCGTAGAGCGGGCCCCGGATGCCCACCTGGATCATCCGCCGAGGGTCGACGAGGCCCTCCTCGAGGGCGCGGCGGAATGTCGTGCCGTGAAAGAACCGGCTGCCGAAGTATTCGTCCCAGGTATCCGGATGTGCGTCGAAGTGCACGAGACCGAGTTGGCCGTGGCGCCGAGCCAGTGACCGGAGGATCGGCAACGTGACCGAGTGGTCGCCGCCTACCGTCAGTGGCATCGCTCTGGCCTGGACCACGGCGTCCACCGCTCGCTCGATCTTTTCGTAGGTCCGCTCGATTGAGATCGGCACCACGTCGATGTCACCGCAGTCGGCGATGCGCAGCCGCTGGAAGGGATGCACCTTGAGGACGGGGTTCCAGGGGCGGATCAGCGACGACTGCTCGCGCACGGCCCGCGGCCCGAATCGGGCGCCCGCCCGATAGGAGACGCCGCCGTCGTACGGGATCCCCAGCAGCGCCACGTCGAGGCCGGCCACCGAGGGCGCGGCGGGCAGCAGCATGAAGGTGGCGATCTGGCCGAAGCGCGGCGAGACGAAGGGGTCGCGGGGCTCGCGCAGGTCCATGGCGGGCCTAGAGTGCGCCGGGAAGGCCGGCCACGGCGGTGGTGAGCGCGGCCACGTCATCGGGCGAGTTGAAGACCGAGAAGCTCGCGCGGGTGGTGCCGACCACCGCCAGCCGCCGCATGAGGGGCATCGCGCAGTGATGGCCCGCTCTCACAGCGATCCCCTCGGCATCCAGCAACGCCGCGACGTCGTGAGGATGGAACTCGGTCACGGCGAACGACACGACGGCTCCGCGCTCGCGGCTCGAAGGTGGACCATAGACAGTCACGCCGGGGATCGCCGCCAGCGCCTCCACCGCCTGCCGGGACAGCGCGCCCTCGTGCTCGGCCACGCGCTCCATGCCGAGCTTCTCGAGATATTCGATGGCGGCGGTGAGGCCCACGGCTTCGGCGATTGGGGGTGTGCCCGGCTCGAAGCGCCACGGCAGGTCGTTCCACTGGGCGCGATCGATCCAGACTTCCTTAATCATCTCGCTCCCGCCGCGGCCGGGCTCCAAGCGCTCCAGCACCTCTCGGCGGCCGTAGAGCACTCCGATGCCGGTGGGGCCAAGCATTTTGTGAGCGGAAAAGACGTAAAAATCACAGCCCAGCGTGGACATATCAAGAGGCAGGTGAGGCGCAGCCTGAGCCCCATCGACCACGGTGAGCGCGCCGGCTGACCGGGCGCGCGCGCACATCTCACCGACGGGGTTCACTGTGCCTAACACATTGGAGACGTGCGCGAAGGCGACCACTCGGGTCCGCGGGGTGACCAGCCGGGCAAACGCTTCCAGGTCCAGCGCCTCCCCGTCGCGGAGGGGAACGGCCGTGAGGACAGCACCCCGGTCGCGCACCGCGAGTTGCCAGGGGATGATGTTCGAGTGGTGCTCGAGCTCGGTGATCAGCACCTCATCCCCAGCGCGCAGCGTCCGCCCTATCGTCTCGGCCAGGAGGCTGATGCCGTCGGTGGTGCCGCGGGTGAAGATGACCTCTTCCCGATGGGCGGCGCCGATGAACCGCTGCACCCGGTCCCGCGCCGCCTCGTACAGCTCCGTGGCTTCCTCCCCGAGCGTGTGGATCGAGCGATGGACGTTGGCGTGGGTCCGCTCGTAGTATCGGCTCATCGCTTCGATCACCGTGCGGGGCTTCTGGCTCGACGCGGCGGAGTCGAGATAGATGAGCGGCCGCCCGTTGACGATGCGCTCGAGGATCGGGAAGTCGGGGCGCGTCAGCTCATCGAGCCGCATCGGGATCCCCAATCGGCGTGTCCAGCGCCGTGGCGAGAACGGTCAGCGGCAGGGTCACACAGCGCATCCGCGTGGGCCGGATGTCACTCTGAAGCCTCTCGAGCAGGTCGGACTTGCCCACGCCGGGGGCGGCGCGGGCCCGGCCCTCGATCAGCTCGGCGAGGACGTCGGCCGAGGCCGTACAGATCGCGCAGGAGTCTCCCAGGAAGCGCGCGGCGGCGATCGTGCCGTTCTCGATCCGCAGCATCAGCCGCACCCGGTCGCCGCACAGCGGGTTGACGTCCTCGGCGACGGCGGTGGCCCCGGGCAGCTCTCCCCGGAAGCGCGGCTGCCGCCAGCGCTGCCGGATGACGTCGCTGTACGGGAGGGGACGGCCGGCGGCGGTGCCGAGGGCGGCGGTCATTCCAGTTCTCCGCGGGCGGCGGACGCGCGGTAGGGTGGAAAGCGGTAGGCCATGTCCCGCGAGAGCAATCCGCCGTGACCGAGCTCGGCCATCTCGCGGTTGCCGATCGGCTCGCCGGTCAGGAGCCGGGGCAGCACGAGGTCGAAGGTGGTCGCCTGCGAGAACATTCCGCACGTCGGCATGCCGATCACCGGCACCGCGTCCCACCGGGCGATCCACAAGAGGCTCCCCGGATGCGCGGGGGCGCCGTGCCGCTCGAGGCGTGCGCCCAGCCGCTCGAGTCCGCCGAAGACCGGATCGAGGGGGTCCAGCGCGCTCGCGCCGGCGACGATCAGGAGCTCCGCGCCCCGACGCCGGAGCCCCGACAGCTCCTCAGCCACCGCCTCGGGAGTGGGTCCGGCGTAGCTGATGGGCAGCAGGAAGCTGCCGAACCAGTCGACCTTCTGCTTGAGCGCCGCCTCGAAGCGGGCCCGCTGCTTGGGCTCGAGGTTCTCGCGGGCCACGGCGCCCACCTGGGACGGCTGGAATCGCTTCACCGTGATCAGGCCGCCGCCGGCGGCGCGCGCCGTCTTCTCCACCGCCGCCAGCGTCTGCTCGGGAATCACCAGCGGCGTTACCTTGGCCTTGGCCACGGTTTCGCCGGGCTCCACGGGCTGGCCGTCGAACAGCGTGAAGACGGAGATGCCTTCCTGGGCATTGACGTCGGCGAGCGCGGTGCGCGCGATGGAGAGCAATCCCCGCCGAGTAGCCGCCAGGGTCCACTGCCCGCCGGTGTAGCCCTTGACCTCCACTCCGTCCCCGACGACGGCGCGGGCCAGGCGCCCTCCGGCCTCCTCCTCGTGGAGGTCACCGGGGTCGACGTGAAGCAGGTGGATCTCTTCCCAGGGCGCAGCGAGGACGGCGGCCGCCCCGCCCGCATCCAGGCGGGCCCCCTTGGGCCCCACGATCTTCCCCGCGCCGTCGCGCACGTCGTGGCAGAGCACCAGGCCCGTGAGCGATTCCACGGTGGCCGTCTCTCGCCGCTGGGCGATGGCCTTCATCGCCGGCTTCGCGCGCTGAGCGGCTGACCGCTGCCGCCGCCCCGCGCAGCCAGGATCTCGGCGAGGATGGCCAGGGCGATCTCGGGCGCGCTCCGGGCGCCCAGGTCCAGCCCGATGGGCACGCGCACTCGCCGTAACTGGTCCTCCTCGATGCCTTCCTCGCTGAGGTATTTCAGGATCGTGGCGCCGCGGCGAGCGGACCCCAGCATGCCCATGTAGCCGATGGTGGTGCCGAGCGCGTGGCGCAGCACCGGCAGGTCGTACTTGTAGTCATGGGCCACCAGGACGAGGGCCGCGGTGGAGGTCAGCGGGTACTGCTTGATCAGCTCCGACGGAATGCCGACCTTCAGCTCGTCCACCTCGGGAAAGCGCTCGCGGGTGGCGAACCGCGGACGGCCATCCAGGACCACCGTGCGGTAACCCAGCACCCGGGCCAGCGCCGTCAGTGGCATCGCCACGTGGCCGGCTCCCACGACCAGCAGCAACGCCGCTGGGGCGAACACTTCGATGAAGCCCCGAACGCCTTCGAGGAAGACCGTCCGCGAGGCGCCGCGCTCGAGCGTCTCCCGCGCCTCGGCGGCGAAGCGCTCGTCGAGGAAGCGGTCGCCCAGACTGCCCTCGACGGTCCCGTCGTCGAGCACGAGGAGCTTGGCCCCCTCGCCCTCGTCCAGCCGCGTGACGAGGGCGCCGTGACCGCCACGGGCGGCGTGCCCGCGCACCCGCTCGTAGAGATCGAGGGCGAGGGGTTCCACGAAGACCTCGATGGTCCCACCGCAGGTGAGCCCGATCTCCCAGGCCTCTTCATCCCCGAGGTTCAGCTCGAGGAGCCGCGGGCGCATGTCCCCGAGCACCCGCGCCGACTCCTCGATGACCTGCGCATCGACGCAGCCACCGATCGTCACCGAGCCGAGCACGGCGCCGCCTTCCCCGACGAGCATCTTGGCGCCTTCTTTGCGAGGGGTCGTTCCCCGAGTGTTGACGAGCGTGGCTACGGCCACCCGCCCGGGGGCTCGCCGCAATTGATCAATGTGATCGAAGAGTTCGGCCATGGCGTGTCAATCATACGCTCACGACGGACAAAACGAAAACGCGGTACCGGGCGGACGAGACTGCTACCGGCGGAAGCTGGGTGGGCGCCGCCGCTCAGGCAGCGCGCTTGGTCACGACGGGAACGGTCTCGGCACTGATCTCGGGCTCGGCACTGCGCAGCCGCCGCGCGGGGGCGCCGTGACGGACCGGTCCGCGGGCGCTAATGAGGCTCACACGGCCCAGGCTCACCAGGGCGATACCCGTGAGGATGAGCGTGACGGGCTCGCTCGAGCCGAGCTGGAGCCAGTCGGCGGGCAGGAAGTCGAAGAGGAGGGCCTGGGCTTGGCCTGGCGCGTGAAACAGCGCCAGCAGCAAAACCATCACGGGAGCTAGAAGGCCCCGCATCGCGGCTCGTTCCCTCCTCTGGCGGCCCTCACCTCGGCCGCCTGTACCTCGGACAACTGCAAGCCAAGGGCCAGCTTCGCAGGACCGGATTTTCGACGCCGCAGCCGGCTCGACCTGCAAACGCCTGCACAAGTCGCGCAAGCGGTCCGAACGCTCTATGTCGGGCCCTGCGGGGCCCGATCAGAGGGCCAGGCGCGTGGCCAGGTCGCGGAGCGCGGCCAGGTTGTGGGCCGGGGCGAACACGTCGAGGAGCGGGAGCGCGGCGGCCATCCCCCGGGTGAGCGGCTCGTAGGACGTATTGCCGAGCAGCGGGTTGAGCCAGATCACCCGCCCGGCCCGGCGTTTGATCCGCAGCAACTCGCCGGCCAGCAACTCGGGCTCGCCGGTGTCCCAGCCATCGGAGAGGATCACGACGATCGTTCGGCGGTCGACGAGATGCGACCATTCGCGGTTGAACTGGGCGAGGGACTCCCCGATGCGGGTGCCGCCTGACCAGTCGCGAACGTCGGTGAGCCGGCGCAGGATCTGGCGGTAGGACCGTCCCCGCAGGTGCTCGGTGACGCGCGTGAGCCGGGTCGAGAACGTGAACGTGTCGACGCGACCAAACACGTTCTGCATCGCGAAGAGAAACTGGAGGAGGAAGCGGCTGTAGAGATCCATCGAGCCGGACACGTCGCAGATGAGGATGAGCCGCACCTTCCGCCGCTTGCGGCGGCGCCGGCGCAGCTCGATGAGGTCGCCCCGGCTCAGGTTGGCGCGCAGGGTCCGGCGAAGATCCACGGGACCGCGCCGGCTGGCCGGACGCCGGCGGCGGCTGAGCCGACGGGCCAGCCGGCGGGCGATCTGCACCGTCAGCCGATAGACCTCCTCCAGCTGGTCCGCGCTGAACGTGGAGAAGTCCTGGCCGGCGAGCGTCTCCCGGTCGGAGACGCCCGGGACGCCGAGCGGCTCGCCGGTCTCACGTTCGTCCTGCTCCTCACCCCAGGTATCCAGGGCGAGCGAGTCCCGCTTCTGGCCGCTCGTCTTGAGAGTCGCCGGCAGACCTGCGTCGGCGGGTGGCGTCGTGATCAGCCCTCCGAGTCCGGCATCGATCTCGACGTGGGCGCGCCAGAATCCGTCGAAGCAGCGGTCGAACACCGGCAGCTCCTCCGGCCGTCCCACCAGGAGCGTGCGGAGCGCCAGGCGCATCTCCTCGCGGTCGGCCAGATCCACGTGCTCCAGCGCACGGACGGCGTCGGCGACCTGGACGAGGGTGACCGGCAGGCCGTGCTCCCGCAGGACCGCGCCGAACCGGACCATGGCGCTCCCCAGGTCGCGGGGAGCGCGCATCAACTCTGAACGGGCAGAAAGGGCGTGAGGCCCGCCTTGGCCACCTCGGCGCGGAAGCGCTTGATGTCCTCGGCGTCCTTGAGGAGCGTGCCGAGAGTCTCGGTGACGAGCCCCTCGTCGAGGTGGTCGGCGTGAAGCGAGACCAGGGCCTGCGCCCAGTCCAGCGTCTCGGCCACGCCCGGCACCTTGCTCATCCGCACCCGGCGCAGCGTCTCCATGAAGTGCGCGATCTCGCGGGCCAGCCGGGCGTTGATGCCCGGCACCTTGCGCTCGACGATCCGGACCTCCTTCTCGAAGCTCGGGTAGTCGATCCAGAGGTAGAGGCAGCGGCGCCGGAGCGCATCGCTGAGCTCGCGGGTGCGGTTGGAGGTGAGGATCACGTGGGGCGGATGCGTGGCCTTGAGCGTGCCGATCTCGGGGATGGTCACCTGCCACTCGGAGAACACCTCGAGCATGAACGCCTCCAGCTCTTCATCTGCCCGGTCAATTTCGTCAACGAGCAGAACCGGCGCGCGATCCTCCTGGCTGATCGCCTGGAGCAGCGGGCGGCGGAGGAGAAAGGGCTCGGAGAAGATCTCGTGTTCCTTCTGGGCCGGGGAGCGGTCGTTCGACTGCTCGGTGAGCTTGATGTGGAGCAGCTGCTTCTGGTAGTTCCACTCGTAGAGCGCCGTCGAGGCGTCCAGGCCCTCGTAGCACTGCAGGCGGATCAGGTTCGTGCCCAGCATCCTCGCCATCACCTTGGCCACTTCCGTTTTGCCGACACCGGCGTGGCCTTCGATGAGGAGCGGCTTCTTGAGGGCGAGCGCGAGGTGGACCGACGTGGCGACGGGAGCGTCCGTGACGTATTCGGCCGCTTCCATCAGCTCCTGGATCTTCTTTATCTCTGGACGCACGGTCGCCTATTGTACATGAAGCCTCGCGTAGTCCTCCGGCGTGTCGACGTCGGCCGGCATGGGAGCGTCGATCGCCACCAGCTCCACTCGCTCGCGTCGCGACCGCACCACCGATCGCGCCCCCGCATCTCCGCTCAGGGCGGCGAGCTCGGCGAACACGCCGGCCGCGAAGAGCACCGGCGTGCCCTGAGCGCCGCGATACACGGGGGCCACGATGGCCTTGCCGCTCTGCTCCCAGGCCGCCCGCAGCGCGGGGATCACCTGAGCGGGGACCCGTGGCTGGTCACCCAGCGCGACCAGCACCGCTCGGGTCCACGGCTTGAGACCGCCCACGCCGACGGCGATGGATGAGCCCTGTCCCTCATGGGCCCGCGGGTTGCGGACGAAGCGCGCGGCAAGATCGGCGAGCGCCTCGCGAACACCGCTGTCCTCCTCGCCGGTGACAATGACGAGATCCTCGACGTGAGGCAACAAGCCTTCCGCGGCCCAGCGGACGATGGGCTTGCCCCGGAACTCCAGCAGCAGCTTCGGCCGGCCCATCCGCCGTGCGAACCCCGCCGCCAGCAGGATGCCGGCGATCATGGCGTGGCCAGCCGCGCTGCGAGCGACGAGAACCAAGGAGTCAGGGCGCGATTCAGTCCGAATCGACGAGCATCCGAGGAGGGACCGGTCAGCGCGAGCGCGCGGCGGACGCGTGGAGCTCGGGGGCGGGGGGCTGACTCCGCCGACCCGTTCGCGCCGACCAGGGCGGCGCGCGATGGGGAGTGTGTACCACGCGACCGGTAGACCGCCGCCGACTGCGTGGTCGCCGGAGTCAGCCCCCCGCCCCCGAGCTCCTGCGCGCGACTACCCGCGCGCCCGCTTGACCGCTTCCGTGATCGCGCGCTTGGCAAAAACCCGGCAGAGGTGCGCCTTGTACTCGACCGAGCCCTGAAGGTCGGCCTGCACGTCCACCCCTTCCGCGGCCTTCTGCGCGGCGGCCTCGATGGTGGCGGCGTCGAGCTTCTTGCCGGCCAGCGCGGCCTCCACGCCCTTGGCCCGCACCGCCTTGGTGCCGGCGCCGGTGACGCCCACGGCGGCCTTCGTGCATTTGCCTTCACGATCCAGGGTCACCGCCGCCGCCACGCCCACCACGGCGAAGCGCGAAGCCGGATGGGGAAACTTCATGTAGGCGGCGCCAGTCCCACTCGGCAGTGCCGGCACGCGGATCTCGACGAGAATTTCATCCTCCCGGAGCGCCGTGGCCATGAGCCCCTGGAACCAGTCGTCCACCTTGACCGTGCGGCGTCCCTTCGGCCCTTCGCACACCAGCTCGACGCCCAGCGCGATCATTGTCGCCGGCTGATCGGCGGCGGGATCGGCATGGGCCAGCGAGCCGCCGAGGGTTCCCAGGTTGCGCACCTGAGGGTCGCCGATGATCGACGCCGTGTCGGCCAGGACGGGGCACTTGGACTTGAGCAGGGCCGACGACTCCATCTGCCAGTGGGTCGTCATGGCGCCGATGACGATGGCGCCACCTTCTTCCTTGATTCCGGACAGCCCGGGCACCTTGCGGAGATCGATCAGGTGCTTGGGCTGGGCCAGCCGCAGCTTCATCATGGGCACGAGGCTGTGGCCGCCGGCCAGCAGCTTGGCGTCGTCCTTGAAGCGGCCGAGCAGTCCCAGCGCGTCCTTCACGTTGGTGGGAGCGTGGTACTCGAATGCGGCAGGGTACATGGGGCGCGCCTCCTATTTCTTCGCGGCCTTCACGGCCTTCCAGATCGCCTCGGCCGTCAGGGGAAGGTCGATGTGCGTCACGCCGAACGGCGCCAGGGCGTCGATGACGGCATTGGCCACGGTGGGCGTCGCCGCAATGGTGCCAGTCTCGCCGGCGCCCTTGACGCCCAGCGGGTTCACCGGGCTCGGCGTCACCGTGCGCTCCGTCTGATATGACGGCAGCTGGTCGGCCTTGGGCAGCGCGTAGTCCATCATGGTGGCGGACAGGAGCTGGCCGTCGTCCGAGTAGACGCCGTGCTCCCATAGTGCCTGGCCCACGCCTTGGGCGATACCGCCGTGCACCATGCCGTCGACGATCATCGGGTTGATGACCCGCCCTACGTCGTCGACCGCCACGTAGCGCAACAGCTTCACCTGCCCGCTTTCGGGGTCGACCTCCACCACCGCCACGTGGGTGCCGAACGGGAACGTGAAGTTCGGGGGGTCGAAGAAGGACGTGGCCTCGAGCCCGGGTTCCATGCCCTGGGGGATGTTGTGCGCGAGATAAGCCATGAGGGCGACCTCGCCCCAGGCCTTGACCTTGTCCGGCGAGCCCTTGACCGACCACTTGCCCGCTTCGAACAGGAGGTCCTGCTCGCCGGCCTCCAGCAGGTGGGCGGCGATCTTGCGGCCTTTGTCCTTGATCTTTTCCAGGCACTTCACGATCGCCGAGCCGCCCACGCAGGCCGAGCGGCTGCCGTAAGTTCCCATGCCGAAGGGGATCAGCGCGGTGTCGCCGTGGACGATCTCCACGTGCTCCATGGGAATCCCCAGATCGTCGGCCACCAGCTGAGCGAACGTCGTCTCGTGGCCCTGACCGTGGGAGTGCGAGCCGGTGAACACCGTCACCGCCCCGGTAGGATGGACGCGGACCTGTCCAGACTCCCAGAGCCCGGCCCCGGCGCCCAGCGAGCCGGCTACCGCCGAAGGCGCGGGCCCGCATGCTTCGATGTAAGTGCTCACACCCACCCCGATGTAACGCCCCTGCTGGCGCGCCTGCTCCTGCTCCTTGCGCACCTCGGTGTACCGGGCCAGCTCCAGCCCCCGGGTGAGCGTCGGCTCATAGTTGCCGCTGTCGTAGGCGAACGCCACCGGCGTCTGGTAGACCTGCCCGCCCGTGAAGGCGGGAATGAGGTTCTTGCGCCGAAGCTCGGCGGGATCGACGCGCAGTTCGTGGGCGGAGCGGTCGACCAGGCGCTCGAGCAGATACGTGGCCTCCGGCCGCCCGGCGCCGCGATACGCGTCGACCGGCGCGGTGGTGGTCAACATGCCCCACACCTCGCAGAAGATCGCCGGAATCTTGTACGTGCCGGACAGCAGCGGGCCGTAGAGGTATGACGGGATGAGCGGGGCGAAGGTCGAGAGATAGGCGCCGAGGTTGGCGTGCGTGCGGACCCGCAACCCGAGGATCTTGCCGTCGCGGTCAAAGGCCATCTCGGCCTCGGTGACGTGGTCGCGCCCGTGGGCGTCGTTCAGGAACGACTCCCGCCGCTCGGCCGTCCACTTCACCGGGCGGCCGAGCGCTTTGGCAGCCCAGCAGACGGCGACCTCCTCGTTGTAGACGAAGATCTTGGAGCCGAAGCCACCGCCCACATCGGGGGCGATCACCCGCATCTTCGTCTCGGGAATGCCCAGGACGAACGCCGCCATCAGGAGACGATGGACGTGGGGATTCTGGGAGGTCACCCACAGCGTGAGATCGCCGGTGGCCGGTGAGACCGAGGCCAGGCAGGCGCGGGGCTCGATGGCGTTGGGGATCAGTCGCTGGTTGACGAAGGACAGGCTCACGACCTTGGCCGCCGACCGGAACGCCGTTTCGACGGCGGCCTTGTCGCCGATGGTCCAGTAAAAGGATTGGTTCTGGGGGATGTCGTCGAAAAGCTGGGGCGCCCCCTTGTCGTAGGCCTTTTTGGGGTTGGCCACTCCCCGCAGCGGCTCGTACTCGACCTGGACCGCCTCGGCGCCATCCTTGGCCGTATACGCGCTGTCGGCGACCACGATGGCCACCGGCTCACCGACGTAGCGCACCTTGCCCTGGGCCAGGACGGGCCGCGGGGGCACTTTGATGTCGGGCAGCATCCACCCGCAGGGCAGCGCGCCCACCTTTACGTCCTGTCCCGTGTAGACGGCCACGACACCGGGCACGCCCTTGGCCTTGGTCGTATTCACGGCCTTGAGCCGCGCGTGGGCATGAGGGCTGCGGACGAACGCGGCATAGGTCGTGCCCGGCAGCTTCACATCGTCCACGTACTGGCCGCGGCCGGTGATGAACCGGGGGTCCTCGCGGCGCTTGATCGACTTGCCGAACAGCCGCTCCTGACTCACCGTCGCCATGGGGGCTCCTTACTCAGGCTCGCCTCGAGCGGGCGGGCCAAGCCCGCCGAGCGCCCTGCGGCTCGCACTGCCTTTACTTAGTGGCCATGTGGTCGGCCGCCCACTGGATGGCCTTGACGATGTTGTGGTACCCGGTGCAGCGACAGAGGTTGCCCTCCAGCTGGTGCCGGATGATCTCCTCCGTTGGCTTGGGGTACCGCTCCAGGAGCTGGTGGGCCTGCATGATCATGCCCGGCGTGCAGAAGCCGCATTGCAGGCCGTGCTTCTCCCAGAAGCCCTGCTGGATCGGGTGCAGATCGCCGTTCTTGGCCAGGCCCTCGATGGTGGTCATGCTGGCGCCGTCGGCCTGGACGGCGAAGAGCGTGCACGACTTCACCGCCTGACCATTCATCAGGATCGTGCACGCACCGCACTGGCTGGTGTCGCACCCCACGTGGGTGCCGGTGAGCCCGACCGACTCGCGGATGTAATGGACGAGCAGGAGTCGGGGCTCGACCTCGTGGCTGTACTGCTGGCCGTTGATGGTCATCTTGACTGGCAGTTTCACGACTCGTCCTCCGGGATTCGGCGGTTTGGCGTGGATGCCCCGTCTGGCGCGTCAGAGGGTAAGCCTCTGCCGGCGGACCTGTCAACGGGGGGTCAGACTTCGAGAAGATCCTCGCCCACCCGGACCGCGCCGTCCCAGTGCCGCCGGGCCGCGGCGGTGAGCTCGGCCGGTACCGAGCCCGGCATGACGTGGTTGATCACCAGCGTCTTTGGCCGAGCTTCGCGGGCCACCAGACCGATCTGCTCGGGCTGGGTGTGGTAGGAGGCGAGGTCGCGGATCTTGTCTTCCAGCGTGGGCCAGCCGCAGCCCGGGAACCACGAGGTCTTTGCCATCTCGCAGCATTCGTGGATCAGGCAGTCGACGCCCCGGCTCCAGCGGATGAGGTTCTCGCACGGCCGCGTGTCGCCGGAGAGGACCACGCTGCGCCCGCCGCCGTCGAACCGGAAGCCAAAAGCGGGCTTGACCGGATCGTGCTCCACGAGGAAGGCCGAGACCGTCACGCCACCGACCTCCAGGACCTTGCCCTCCTCGATCTCGGTGACGCGGACCTGGGGTGGGCGGCGCTCGAGCATGTGGGCCCGGCGCACCTCGATGTCCCACTCGAGATAGGCGAGCAGGCGCTCCATCTGCCGGCGCGTCCCCGCTGGGCCGTAGACCTCCAGGGGCGCGTTCTGCCCCACGATCCACCGGGTGATCAGGAGATGGCCGAGGTCGATCGTGTGGTCGGAGTGGTGGTGGGTGATGAACACCCGCGGCCAGTCGTAGGCCCGCACGCCCGCCCGGACAAGCTGCACGCCGGCGCCGGAACCCACGTCGACCAGGAAACGCTCCTCGCCTGAGGTCAGCAGCGTGGCCGGGCCGCGCCGCTCAGGGTTGGGAGGTGGGGCTCCGGTACCGAGGAGGACGACACGCATGGGTGGCGAGCGCCGTCAGCCCTGGAGGTGGCGGCGGCCGTCGGCGCGGGCCTGCTCCAGGACCTCGCGCACCGGCAGCGCCTTCTCCCGGGCAATGCGCGCCACCTCTGAAAACTCCGGCGTGACAGTGACGATCCGGCCTTCGAGCCGCGACACCTTGAAGGAGATCGCCCCGTAAGCGGTGGGCAGCGTCACCATCTCCCGCGCGAGCCGCGCGCGACGCCACTCCGACCAGCGCACGCCGATCGTGCTCGACTCCTCGAAGAGCAGGCGCGAAAGCGCGCCCACCTGGTCGGGCGGGCACAGGGCCGTCACGACCACCCCGGGGCGGCTGCGCTTCATGATCACCGGCATGAGAAACACGTCGAGGGCTCCGGCCTCGAAGAGCCGATCCATCAAGGGCTCGTAGAGCTGGGGCGACATGTCGTCGATGGTGGTCTCCACCTGAGTGATCGTCTCGTCGCCGCCCCCGGCCGCCGACTCGCCCACGAAGCACCGGAGCACGTTGGGAGTCTCCAAATCCATCGTGCCGGCGCCGTAGCCGACGCCGGTGACGGTCATAGGCGGCATCCGGCCAGCGCCGCTGGCCAGCGTGGTCAGGATCGCCGCGCCCGTCGGCGTCACCAGTTCCGCCTGCACGCCGGTGTCGACCACGGGGAAGCCACGCAGCAGCTCGGCGGTACCCGGCGCCGGCACCGGAATCTTGCCGTGGGCGCCGTCCACGAAGCCGCCGCCGAGCGGCAGCGCCGAGACGTGGATCTCCTCCACGCCGAGCAGGGCGAGCGCGATGACGCCACCGGCGACGTCGATGATCGCGTCCACGGCGCCGAGCTCGTGGAAGCGCACCTCGTCGCGCGTGGTCCCGTGAGCGCGCGCCTCGGCGTCGGCCAGACGCGTGAAGATCCGGCGGGCCCGATCCTTGATGACGTCGTCGAGCGGGCTGGCCCCGAGGATCCCCAGGACATCGCGCAGCGCGCGGTGGTGATGGCGAGACTGGCGGTCGATCTGGACGTCGATCTTCAGTGCGCGGAACGCGCCCTTGCGCACCTCGCGTCGAACGAGGTCCCAGCCGGGCAGGCCGAGCTTGCCCAGCTCGGCGCGCAGTGACTCGAAGGGAGCGCCGGCGTCGACGAGCGCCGCCATGATCATGTCCCCGGCGGCCCCCGCCGGACAGTCGAAATAGGCGACGCGCGGCACTAAGCTTTGGCCGCCAGGTGGTTGATGCGGGACGCCTGCACGGCGGCCCCATAACCGTTGTCGATGTTCACCACCGACACGCCCGGCGCGCACGAATTCAGCATCGCCAGCAGCGCGGCGAGGCCACCGAGAGAGGCGCCGTAGCCGACGCTGGTTGGTACGGCGATGACGGGCCGGTCGACGAGCCCGCCGACCACGCTCGGCAGCGCTCCCTCCATGCCGGCCACGGCGACGACCACGTTGGCCTCGGCCAGCGTATCGTAGTAGGCCAGCAGCCGGTGCAGGCCGGCCACACCGCAGTCGTGGACGCGCTCGACGCGGTTACCCAGGGCCTCGGCCACCAGCGCCGCCTCCTGGGCTACCGGCAGGTCCGCCGTTCCCGCCGCCGCCACCACGATGAGCCCGACACCTTCGGTGGGCGCAGGCCGGACGATGAGCAGCCGCGCCTCGGCGTGATAGACGTGCGGCAGCCCGGTCTCGGCGATAGCGGCGGCGACCGAGGCGTCGGCGCGCGTCGCCAGGATGTTGACGTGGGTTTCGCTCAGCACCCGCGCGATGGCGACGATCTGCTCGTGCGACTTGCCCGGGCAGAAGATTGCCTCGGGGGCGCCGGCGCGCAGGGCTCGATGCTCGTCGATCTTGGCGAAGCCCAGGTCCTCGAACGGCAGGCGGCGGAGGCGCTCGAGCGCCTGCTCGATGCCGAGCCGTCCCGCACCCACATCTTCCAGCAGCGCCCGCAACGCTTCCCTATCCATCGCGCCCGCCCCTCTTGAGGGAAAGCAAAAGATTGGCGCTGCCCGACTGGAAGCCCCCGAGGTCGACCGCGACGTAGAGATAACCCAACTCGCGGAACCGAGCGACGATCGCCTGGTGGCGGCCGTCCTCCCAGAGACGCGGGATCTCGTCGAGCGGGATCTCCAGGCGGGCCAGCCGGTCGTGGTGGCGGACGCGGAACTGACGAAAGCCGAGCGAGCGCACGAAGCTCTCGGCCGCGTCCACCTGGCGCAGCTTGTCGGCGGTGATGGCATCGCCGTACTGGAACCGCGACGACAGGCAGGCGAACGAGGGTTTGTCCCACGTGGGCAAGCCCAGGTGGCGCGACAGCTCGCGGATCTCGGTCTTGGAGAGCTCCGCCTCGATCAGTGGGGCGCGCACGCCGCGTTGCCGGGCCGACTGCATGCCGGGCCGGTGGTCGCCGAGATCGTCCAGGTTGGCGCCATAGACGAGGTGCCGGCAGCCCTCGCGCTCGGCGATGGGCTGGAGCGTCGTGAACAGCTCCTCCTTGCAGAAGAAGCAGCGATTGGCCGGGTTGCGGGCGTAGTCCGGGTTGTCCAGCTCGCGGGTGCGGACGACGAGATGGCGCAGGCCCAGCACCGCGGCGAGCTGCCGCGCCTCCTCCAGCTCGGTCGCCGGGTAGGTCTCCGAGTCGGCAGTGGCCAGCAGGGCGCGGTCGCCCAGCGCGTCCCCGGCGGCGCGGGCCAGCAGCGTGGAGTCCACGCCGCCGGAGAACGCCACCAGGACGCTCTCCATTCCGCGCAGCACCTCCAACAGCCGGTCGTACTTGGCCCGGCTCATCGGGGGCTCACACCTCCAGCCGAATGAGGTCCCGGAATGCCGCGAAGCGCTCCTCGATCTCGGCGGGCCGGAGCCGCGTGAGGCGGTTGAGCGAGAAGTCCTCGACGGTAAAGGAGGCCATGACCGATCCATAGATAAGTGCCCGCCGCAGCGCGGCCGCGTCGGTTCGGTTCTGGGAAGCCAGGGAGCCCATGAAGCCCCCGGCGAACGCGTCCCCCGCCCCCGTCGGATCGGAGACTGACTCCAGCGGGAACGCCGGCACCATGAAGAAGGCCCCGTCGGAGATCATGAGGGCCCCATTCTCCCCCCGCTTGACCGCCACGGTCTTGGGACCCATCGCGGCGATGGCCCGCGCCGCCTTGATGAGGTTCGGCTCCTGGGCCAGTTGGCGCACCTCGGAGTCGTTGAGGGTGGCCACGTCGACCTCGGCCAGCACCCGCTGCACCGCCGGCCGCTTGCCGTCGATCCAGAAGTTCATCGTGTCGACCGCCACCAGGCGCGGCCGCTCCGCCATCTGCCCGAGGACGTCGAGCTGCAGCGCGGGATCGATGTTGGCCAGGAAGAGAAACGGGACGCGTCTGAGATCGGCGGACAGCGTCGGATGAAAGTCGGCGAACACGTTGAGCTGGGTGTCGAGCGTGGTGCGCTCGTTCAGGTCGTAGCCGTAGCGGCCGGCCCAGCGGAAGGTGCGGCCCGGCGCCACGGTCAGCTCCCGGACATCCACTCCGCGGGCTTCGAGCAGACGCACGTAGTGGGCCGGAAAATCCCCGCCCACCGTCGCCAGCAGGCGCACCCGGGTGAAGAAGCTCGCCGCGTAGGAGAAGTATGTCGCCGAGCCTCCCAGCGCCTCCTCCACCTTGCCGAAGGGCGTCTCCACGCTGTCGAGCGCCACCGAGCCGACGACGAGCAGGTCAGCCACGGCGCCGCCTGCCGCTGGCCCGGGCGGCCCGGGTCGCCGGGAAGTACTTGCCGATCAGGAGATCGAGACGACGTCGGACCGATGGGGGGAAGGCGTTGGGGCCGGTGATGATCGCCTGACTGAGCAATCGGGGACATTCGCAGGTGCGGGGCCCCACCATCGGAACGGCGCGGCGGAGGACCTCACGGGCGGTGGCCACGTTCTTGAGCAGGTTCTGGATCACGGCCTCGACGCTCACCACGTCATGGACCTCGTGCCAGACGTCGTAGTCGGTCACCAGCGCCAGCGTCGCGTAGCAGAGCTCGGCCTCCCGCGCCAGCTTCGCCTCCGGCATGTTCGTCATGCCGATGATGTCGACGCCCCAGCCGCGGTAGATCCGCGACTCGGCCTTGGTGGAGAACTGGGGCCCTTCGATGCAGATGTAGGTCCCACCCCGGTGCACGGTGGCCCCGCTGGCCCGTGCTGCCGATTCTAGAGTGCCGGCCAGATGGCCGCACACGGGTTCGGCCATACCCACGTGGGCCACGATGCCCTCGCCGAAGAACGACGAAACACGCCGGCGAGTCGCGTCGAAGAACTGATCCGGAATCACCAGATCCAGTGGTCGGATCTCTTCCCTCATGCTCCCGACCGCGGACACCGAGATGACCCACTCGGCCCCGAGGGCCTTGAACCCCCAGATGTTGGCGCGGAAGTTCAGCTCAGTCGGCATCAGGCGGTGGCCCCGCCCGTGGCGGGCGAGGAAGATCACCGGCCGGCCATCGAGCGAGCCGCAACAGTACTCGTCCGAGGGGTCGCCGAACGGCGTGCGCACCCGGCGCCACCGAACGCCGGCGAGGCCATCCATCTCGTAGAGGCCGCTTCCTCCAATGACGCCGATGGCCGGTTCCTCGGAGGGAGACCGCCTTTCCCGAGGGCTCATTCGAGAACCCCCAGCGTGCGATCGCCGTCCACCCCGGAGATGCGCACGCGGGCGAGCTGGCGCATGAGAGAGTCGGGGCCGGCGAAGACCACTTCCACGTAGTTGCCGGTCAGTCCCACCAGGGCGCCGCTCTGATGGTCGCGGGTCTCCAGGACGAACACCTCTTGTCCGGTGCCGGCCAGGCTCCGCCGGAAAGCGAGATTCTTGGCCCGGGCCAGGGCCCGCAACTCTCGGCTGCGCGCAGCGACGACGTGCGGCTCGAGATGCCCGCGAAGGCGCGCAGCCTCGGTGCCCTTCCGGTCGGAATAGGCGAAAACGTGCAGGTACGTGAACGGCAACTCGTCGATGAGGGTGCGCGTGTGGGCGAAGTCGGCGTCGCTCTCGCCCGGGAACCCGAC